>CAXBDI010000050.1:0-25378 GCA_963974445.1 uncultured Alphaproteobacteria bacterium | reverse complement strand
GCCGGGGCGGTGACGGTGGTGCGCATATAGCGTTTGGTGCGCAGGTCGGGCTGGCTGGGGCCGTTAAAAGGCTCATAGACGCGGGTCATGGGCGTATCCTCCGAGCTGGTATTTCCCGAAAATCTAGACCCGCTGACCGCTCGCGCCTAGGGCTGACGAATACCAACCGGCCGGTTTTTCGGGTCCAGATAGTGCAGCGCGTCGCCGCTCCAGCCGACGCCGGCGGGGACGGTGTAGTCGAACTCGATCACCATTTCGGTGAAGCGCCAGCCGTCGGAGGTGCGCCGATACCGGTCGTCATAGCGGCCCGCCACCAGATAGGACGTGCCGAAGCGGCCATAGGTGGCCTGTAGATACGAATGGCCGGTGCCCTCATCGCCATTCACAAAGATGCGGTGGCTGTGGATGTATTGTTTGATGAAGAAACGTTCGCGCTCGCCCATGCTGTTGAAGCCGGCGGCGATGGCGTCGTGGCCCCGATATTCCGCCAGATAGCCCAGGCGGACGAAGGCGTCGCCGGTGAACAGGCCGGCGATCTCGGCAAAGCGGCCATCGTTGATGCAGGCGTGATAGGAATCCCGGAGGGCGCGGATTTCCTCCTTATCCTCCAGCAGGTGGAGGCGGGCCTCCAGGCTTGCGATCCGCTCGGCGTCGGTCATCGCCTGCCCCTAGTTCGGGCGGGCTTCGGCGGCGACGGCGCGGATGGCCGCAAGCGCTTTGTCCACGCCCGCCTCATTCACGTCCAGGTGCGTGACGGCGCGCATCAGGCCGCGCGGGCCATAGCCGGCGCCGATGCGGACGCCGTGCTGCAGCAGGCGCTGGTTCATCTCGGTATTGCTGATGCCGAGCCCCGCGCAGTCGAAAAACACCATGTTCGTCGCGATCTCCGGCGGGTCCAACTCGACGCCCTCGATCTGCGCCAGACCGCGGGCGAGGCGGCGGGCGTTCTCGTGATCTTCGGCCAGGCGTTCGACATGGTGGGTCAGCGCATAGACGCCAGCGGCGGCGATAATGCCGGCCTGACGCATCGAGCCGCCGAACTGGTGTTTCCAGTGCCACGCCTCGTGGATGTGATCCTTGGAGCCGACCAGCACCGCGCCGACCGGGCAGCCGAGCCCCTTCGACAGGTCGATCCAGGTGGTGTCGCAAAGCCGGGCATAGTCGCTGGCCGGCCGGCCACTCGCCGTTGCCGCATTCAGCAGGCGCGCGCCATCCATATGCATGGCGAGGCCGCGTTCGCGCGCCGCTTCTGAGACGCCGCGCATGGTCTCGATCGGCCAGACAGCGCCGCCGCCGAAGTTGCTCGTCTGCTCGACCGAAACCACCTTCGCCGCGACGCGATTGTGCTTGTAGGGCCGAATAGCGCCGTGCACCTGATCGCCGGTAAAAATGCCGCGCTCGCCCTTCACCGTAATCATCATCGCGCCGGAGAGCGCCGCCGGCCCGCCCGCCTCCGCATGGATCGGGTGGGCCAGTTCGTCGAGGATGACGCCGTCGCCCTGGCGGCAATACAGGCGATAGGCGATGGCGTTGCACATGGTGCCGGACGGCAGGTAGACCGCGGCCTCGTGCCCCGTCAGTTCGCACGCCATTGCGCAGAGCTTGTTGACGGTCGGGTCTTCGCCAGCCTGCTCGTCGCCCACGTCGGCGTTCGCCATGGCCTGGCGCATGGCGGCAGTGGGGCGGGTGCCGGTATCGCTGATCAAGTCGACTTCGATGGCTGGTGGCATGGGCGGGGCTCGCGGGCAATCGGAAGAGTGCCAACAGCCTAGCAGGCTGCATCCGCCTTGCCTATCGCAAGCCACAACGAAAAGGCGGCCCCTTTTACAAGAAGCCGCCCATCAGTCGCTTTAAATTGCTCTAAAGCGAGAGTCGCGTTACGCAGCGCGGCGGCGCAAGGCCACCATTCCGAGCAGGGCCAAACCGCCCATGGCGAGAGTCGCCGGCTCGCTTATACCGATCGGAGTCGTGGTGTAATCATACTCGACAGTCAGGGTCGCGCTGGCGTCCGTGCTGATAGCCGCGGTAATGTTACCGCCGCCGCCCAGGATCGACTGGCCACTCACAGTATCAAGGCCGATCGAAAACGTGCCGAGACCGGTGAACGCCGCCAGATCGGCGGGCAGGTTGAACATGGCCATCGCCTGGTCAACCGCGAACGTCGGCCCGAACGGTGCGCTCGCACCGACGCCCAGGTTCACAAAGTTCAGCGGACCGACTTGCACGTTGGCGAGCAGGCTGCCGATCGGGGCCGGGCCGCCAGTCGAACTGAAATTCGAGTTAACCTGGACCGAGAACGACTGCGCTTGCGCCGCGTTGTTGGTAACGGTGCCGTCGGTGTCAATCTGTGCATCAAGGGTCAATGTCACCTTGTTCAGGGTGCGCGTGCCGCCCTGTGTGTCGAACAGATCGACCGTCAGCGTATCCACACCGCTCATCAATTCAGCGGTCCTCGGACCGAAGCTGTCGGTACTGGTGATGATGGCCGCGTTGGCGGAGTACGAAAACGCCATAGCGGCGATGCCGGCCAGGGCAAGAGATTTGAACGGGTTCATGGGTTACCTCTCCATACTTTTGGTTAAACTCCGTCTGTAAGATTATTCCTACAACCGCAGCGCGGGACAGCTCATATCCCTATAATCTGATGCAATATCACTTAATGATTGTATCGCATACGGATTGTCAACCGATAGTACCAGGAAATTCCAGCAAGTCAAGCGAGCAAACAGAATGGGTTCGCGCGGCAGTTGCGCAGTTTGAACCGTTAGCGTTTGGGCCTCAGCAACGAAAAGGCGGCCCCTTTTGCAAGGAGCCGCCCATCAGTCGCTTTAAATTGCTCTAAAGCGAGAGTCGCGTTACGCAGCGCGGCGGCGCAAGGCCACCATGCCGAGCAGGGCCAAACCGCCCATGGCGAGAGTCGCCGGCTCGCTTACGCCAACCGGAGTCGTGGTGTAATCATACTCGACAGTCAAGGTCGCGCTGGCTTCGGTGTTGATAGCTGCGGTAATGTTACCGCCGCCGCCCAGGATTGACTGGCCACTCAGCGTGTCCAGACCGATCGAAAACGTGCCGACACCGGTAAACGCCGCCAGATCGCCAGCATTGGTGAACATGGGCATCGCCTGGCCAGTCGCAAAGGAAGGGCCAAACGGTGCGCTGGCGCCGACGCCTAGATTGTTAAAAGCCTGGGGGCCAACCTGCACGTTGGCGAGCAGGCTGCCGATCGGGGCCGGGCCACCGGTCGAACTGAAGTTCGAGTTAACCTGGACCGTGAACGACTGCGCTTGCGCCGCATTGTTGGTAACGGTGCCGTCCGTGTCAATCCGTGCGTCAAGGGTCAAGGTCACCTTGTTAAGGGTGCGCGTACCGCCCATCGTGTCGAACAGATCGACCGTCAGGGTATCCAAACCGCTCATCAGTTCGGTGGTCTGCGGGCCGAGGCTGTCGCTATCGGTGATGATGGCCGCGTTGGCGGAGTACGAAAACGCTATGGCGGCGACGCCGGCCAAAGCAAGTGTCTTAATCGGATTCATTGGAACCTCTCCTAACTATTGGTTGATGCACACTTATAAGATGCTCTTACAAGTGCTGGCTAGACGAACCATGTCGCCGCGACCGGTCACAATCCTTAAAGCGGATCACGCGCCATCCGAGCCGTTAGGGGAACCTATACCACGAATTTCCCAGGAGTCAATCTGTCGATGACAAAAAACTTACGCGACGATGTCGCCAATTCCGAACAATCTGCGGCAACGATTATAACGCGCCCGAAAGGAAAAGGCGGCCCCTTTGCAAGGGCCGCCAACGTCAGTCGCGCTAAACTCTCTCAGGAGCGAGCGTAACGTTACCTAGCACGAGCACGGCGGCGGATGGCGACCATGCCGGCCAGCGCCAGGCCCGCCATGGCGAGCGTTGCCGGCTCGTCCGTGGTGGTGACGTTCTGGTAGTCGTAATCGACCGTCAGCGTTGCGCTGGCTTGGGTTGAGATGGCCGCGGTAATGTTGCCGCCGCCGCCCAGGATCTGCTGGCCGCTCAGCGTGTCGATGCCAATCGAGAAGGTGCCGGCGCCGAGGAACGCCGCCAAATCACCAGGGTTGGTGAACATGACCATCATCTGGTCAGTGGCGGACGACGGACCGAACGGTGCGCTGGCGCCGCTGGCCAGGTTGAAGGCCTGCGGACCAATTTGCACACTTGCGTTCAGGCTGCCGATCGGGGCCGGGCCACCGGCCGAGCTGAACATCGAATTGACCTGCACCGAGAAATTCTGCATTTGCGCAGCGTTGTTGGTGACGGTCCCGCTGCTATCCAGGCGTGCATCGATCGTCAGGATCACTTTGTTCAGAACACGAGTGCCGCCCATATCGTCGAACAGATCGACGGTCAGGGTATTCACCGCGCTGTTCAGTTCGGTGGTGTTCGGACCAAGGCTGTCGCTGTCGGTAATGGTAAGCGCATTGGCGGAATACGAAAACGCCATGGCGGCGACGCTGGCCAGGGCAAGAGTTTTAATCGGGCTCATTTGTTGCTCTCCCACTATAGGGTTTGTAACTGCTTGCAAGAGAACTCTTAACAAGCACCTGGCGTGACGAATGGATTCGCGACGACCGGACATACGGTGTGATGCAGGCAGCGTGCCATTCAGGATATCAACCAGAAAAAAGGCAGAAAATTTCTTGAAGTCAGTCGGTTATATAGTGTTTAGTAACCGGGCGGGCCGGAGAAATTCGATGCAGGTTGCATTAAAATTCGCATATTGCGAGTAATTTGTTGCAATTTGCATTTCTCTTTGAGGCGAGATGGTGTTCGAATTATGCTAGCCGCCGACTATAAATCCAAGGTTGAGAGATACTCATGCACGACAACGATCAGAGTGATTTTCCGGACAAGATGGGGCTGCTGACCACGCTCGGCGGCTATGGCATGTGCGCCGTGCTGATCTTCCTGATGTTCTATCTGGCCGACCAATCTTACAGCTGATCGGCGGCGGCAATCCGGGCTTCCACCATCTCGCAAAGATAGTGGTAGAGCGCCAGGTGCCCCTCCTGAATGCGCGGCGTGTGTCGGCTGGGCACCGCCAATAGTGCGTGCGCCAGCGGGCCGAGCTTGCCGCCGCCCTCGCCGGTCAATGCTACCACCTTCATCTGCTCCTTACGCGCTGCCTCTGCCGCCTGCACCACGTTGGCGGAGTTGCCGCTGGTCGATAGCGCCAGCAGCACGCCGCCGGGCCGGCCATGGGCCTCCACCTGGCGGGCGAAGACGCTGGCGTAGTCATAGTCGTTGGCCCAGGCAGTCAGCACCGCCGGGTTGGCGGCCAGCGCGATGACGTTCAGGCCGCGCCGCTCCTTCAGGAACCGACCCACCAGTTCGCCGGCGATGTGCTGCGCGTCCGCGGCAGACCCGCCATTGCCGCAAACCAGCACCGGCAGGCGGGCGGCGAGCGCGGCAGCGGTCCAGTCCACCGCTTTGGCCATCGCTTTGTCGAGGCCGGGGACGGCGGCAGTCGCCTGCACCATGGCGGCGCTGTCGGTCAGATATTGGCTGACTGGCATTGAGCTCATGGGCCGGCGCCCTCCTAAATAACGTCTTTCACCCTGAGCCTGTCTAAGGGTGTTTTTCATCGTGGCACGTACCCTTCGACAGGCTCAGGGTGAGGGTGGGAGTGTGGGGCGGCGACTGATGACACGCTCAAGCCCCCGCATTCAGGCGGGCGATGATTTCGCTGGTGCTTTGGCCCTCGACCAACGGTGCGAGCAGTACTTGGCCGCCGCGCGCCTGAACCACGTTTGCGCCAACCACCATCTCGACCGTGTAGTCCGCGCCCTTCACCAGCACATCCGGCCCCAGTGCCCGGATCAACTCTAGCGGCGTATCTTCGCCGAACGCTGTCACCAGGTCGACCGGCTTCAGCGCGGCCATGACGGCGGCGCGGCCCGCCAGATCATTCACCGGCCGGGCCGGGCCTTTCAGGCGGCGGACCGAGGCGTCTTCGTTCAGGCCGACCACCAGCCGGTCGCAATGGGCGCGGGCGAAGGTCAGCAGCGCGATATGGCCCGGGTGGATCAGGTCGAAGCAGCCGTTGGTGAAGCCGACTTTCAAGCCGGCGCGCTGCCAGGCGGCGACGCGGCGGGCGGCCTCGGCGCGGTCTGCGACCAGGGCTTCGAGGGCCTGCGGCTCGCCGGTCTCTGCGGCTGTGCGGGCGGCCAGGAGTTCGTCCGGCGTCACCTGCGCCGTGCCGCGCTTGGCCACCACGACTCCCGCCGCCGCATTGGCCAGCGCTGCCGCCTCGGCCCAATCCAGGCCTGCCGCCAGCCCGAGGGCCAGCGCCGCCACCACCGTATCGCCAGCGCCGGAAACGTCGAACACCTCGCGCGCCTCGGTCGGGATGTGGATGGCCGGCGCGCCGGCGCGAATGACGGAGAGGCCGTCCTCGCTGCGGGTCGCCAGCACCGCCTCCAGCCCGCAGGTGCGGATCAGGTGAGCCGCTGCCACCTCGACCGACGCGTCGTCGCTGACGGAAAGATGGCTGGCATCTGCCAGTTCACGCCGGTTCGGCGTGATCGCCGTCGCGCCCCGGTAGATGGTGAAGTCGCGGCCCTTGGGGTCGACCAGCACACGCTTGCCGGCTGCGTGGGCTGCGGCGATGACCAATGGCGCCATCGGCGGCATCGCAGCGCCCTTGCCATAGTCGGACAGCACGACGATATCGGCCGCCGGCAGGTGCTGGGCGAAAGCATCGAGTAGTGCCGCCTGTTCCGCCAACGACACCGGGTCTGTGCGCTCCCAGTCATGGCGCAACACCTGCTGCCCCTGGGCGAGGAAGCGGGTCTTGACGCTGGTCGGGCGCTCCGCTGACGCGACCAGGCCGGCGTCGGCGATGCCCAAGTCCTCCAGGATCGAGCAGACCGCGTCGCCGTCCGTATCCTGGCCAACCAGGCCGACCAGGGCCACATTGCCGCCGAGCGCGGCGATGTTGGCGGCGACGTTGCCGGCCCCGCCCAGCATCTGGCGGGTCTGGCGATGGCGTAGCACCGGCACTGGCGCTTCCGGCGAGATGCGCTCGACGTCGCCGGAGATGTAGCGGTCCAGCATCACGTCGCCGATCACCAGCACGCGGGCGTTGGCGAAGGCGGAAAGGCGGTCGAGAAAACTCACGGGCGCGCGGGGCCTAACGGTAAGGGTCGGGCTGGCTGAGGAAGCGGCGGACATAGTCGCCGACGCCATCCTCGATGGAATGGAAGGGCTGGTTATAGCCGGCGGCGCGCAGCCGATTCATCCGCGCCTCAGTAAAATATTGGTAGCGCGGGCGTAGCGCCTCTGGCATCGGCACATAGTCGATGCGGGGCGGTTGGCCGCAAGCGTCGGCGAGGGCCTCGACCAACGCCTTGAAGCTGCGGGCCGCGCCGGTGCCGACATTGTAGAGACCGCACTGCGGTTGCGCCCGCAGCAGCCAGAGCGCCACGTCCACGCAGTCCTGCACATAGACGAAGTCGCGCAGTTGGCCGCCGTGCTCGTAGTTCGGGTGATGCGACTGGAACAGGCCGACGCTCTCGCCCGCCGCGACTTTGGTATGGTTCTTGGCGACGATGCTCTGCATGTCGTCCTTGTGGTATTCGTTCGGGCCGTAGACGTTGAAGAACTTCATGCCGGCCCAGAACGGCGGCTGCGGCTGGCCGCGGTCGCGCTGATCCACCGCCCAGCGGTCGAACCAGTGCTTCGACCAACCGTAGAGGTTCAGCGGCTTGAGCTTGGCCAGGGCTTCCGCCGAATCCTCGTCGTCGAAGCCTGCCGAGCCGTCCCCGTAGGTGGCGGCGGAGGAGGCGTAGACCAGCGGCGCCTGCCGCTCCGCGCAATATTCCCACAGCAGGCGGGAGGTCTGGAAGTTCTGGCGCACGACGGCGTCGGCATCGCTGACCGTGGTGCTGGAGATCGCGCCCATGTGCAGCACGCCGGTGGGGTCTTGGCCCTTCAGCCAGTCCGACAGGGCCTCCGGCGCGACCACGTCATCGACCAGGTGATGCGCCAGGTTGCGCCATTTCTGATCCTGGCCGAGCCAATCGCAAACCACCACCGGGCCGGAGCCCGCCTCCAGCAGGCCGGCCACCAGGTTCGAGCCGATAAAGCCGGCGCCGCCGGTCACCAGGATCACTGCAAGACGTCTCCCAAAACCACGCTATCGGATGCGGCTGTAGTCGAGCGGCCGCAGCAATTGGCTATCCACCCGCTCGATATGGCCGAGCCATTGCCGTTTGACCAGATCGCTAAGCGCCGCGTCACCATCCTGCCGCTCGCGCCAGCGCTGCCAGACGGCCAGGTCCGGGAAGCGGCGTAGCTCGCCGCCCGGTGGCGCAACTCCAGCTTGCTGGCGCGGGCGATGACGATGCGGTGTTGGTAGATCATGGTGAGGCTAATCCCTACCGGAGCGGAGAACGCCGCCAGCATAGCGGAGCGCCGGCAGCCCGCCTATACTGCGAGCCCATCATTGCCGGAAAGGGAGTAGCCCCAGCATGCAAACCGACAACCGGGAGGCCGCCGACCAACTCGCAAAGATTTGGGATCTGGCAGGCGGAGATTCGAAGGCTCTGGACCGCGTCGCCTTGACCGGCGACGAGCCGGCGCTGCCCGGCATCTACAAGGTCGGCGTGCAGGCGCAGGCGGCGATTGCCGCGACCGGCCTTGCGGCGGCGGAAATCCACCGAGCCCGCGGCGGGCCGGCTCAAGACGTGAGCCTGAGCATGCGGCATGCGGCAGCGGCCTTTCGCTCCGAAAGCTATATCCGTCTGAACGACAAGCCGGGAGCGATGGAATTCGACCCGATCCACGGCTTCTACAAGTGCGGCGACGGCGGTTGGGTGCAGGTGCACTGCAACTACCCGCAGCACCGCATGGCCGCCGCCGAACTGTTGCACTGCGCCTACAACCGTGCCGGCGTGCAGCGGGTGTTCGACGGCATGAGTGCGGCGGAGGTCGAGGAGTTGTTCGCGGCCAATAGCCTGCCGATTGCGCGCATGCGCTCCGAGGATGAGTGGGGCGCCCACCCGCAAAGCGCGGCCCTGGACTCACAGCCGGTGTTGATCCTGGAGAAGATCGGCGAGGCGGAGCCGCGGCCCTTGCCGGCGGCGGGTGAGCGTCCGCTGGCCGGCCTGCGGGTGCTCGACCTGACCAAGGTCATCGCCGGGCCGGTCTGCGGGCGCACCATGGCGGAGCACGGGGCGGAGGTGTTGCAGATCACGGCGGCCCATATGGCGCATGCCATGGCGCTGATCATCGACGCGAACCGCGGCAAGCGCTCGGCCTATCTCGACCTGCGCAAGGACGCCGGTGTTGGGCGGCTAAAGGGACTGGTGCGTGAGGCCGATATTTTCGTCCAGGGCTACCGGCCCGGCACGCTGGCCAGCCGGGGGCTGGGGCCGGAGCAGTTGGCGGCGCTTCGTCCGGGGCTCGTCTATGTCTCGCTGTCCGCCTTCGGCCATGAAGGGCCGTGGTCGGAGCGGCGGGGTTTCGATTCGATCGTGCAGACGGCCTCCGGCATCGGCCATGCGGGCGGCGTCGCTGCCGGCAAGGACGGCATGCAGCATCTGCCGTGCCAGGCGTTAGATCATGGCAGCGGCTATCTGATGGCTCTGGGGGCGATGATGGCCCGGCTGAAGCAGGCGGAGGAGGGCGGAAGCTGGCTGGTGCGGGTGTCGCTCGCCCGAACCGGACGTTGGCTGCAATCGCTGGGCAAGCAGGATGCGTTGGACGCGCCGGAGATGACGGCCGAGGGCATCGCCGACCTGATCGAGGACTACGGCCAGACCGCCTTCGGCCACATGACCGGCGTCAAGCCCGCTGCGCAGTTGAAGGCAACGCCCGGCTATTGGGCGACGAAGACGGTACCGCCGGGGACGCACGCGCCGGAGTGGGGAGCGTGAGCGTGTTAACGTTTAAAGTGGAGGTCCAAGTGAATTCAATTGGTTGATGTGCCGGCAGGATTGATGCTTAACAAGCCTTGGCATTTGTGAGCATGCGTGTTGTGCGGTGGCCAATGCCAATGCCAATGCCGAGGGCGTGATGGCCTGATCGCTCCTCCCGTCCCGCGCTCAAGAGCCCGAAAAGTACGGACTGAATTTTAAGTGAGACTCTGTAGGGACGTGTTGTACGGCGGTTTCCCTGAACATGTACCGCTCCAGGTTTGCCGGAGCGGTTCACTCCATCTCTTCGCAAAGACGGTGAGCCACAACCTGCTGATATCGCGAAACCACTTTGGGGCAGGCTCTAAGGGCATTGCTGCCCCATTCGACCCATGGAAAGCTGGAGGCAGATCGGAGCGGCGATCTCTGACTCTGGCGCAAGATACCTGCCCGCAGCCGCGCACTGGCGTTGCGAGAGTCTGGCGGCTACCTTGAGGGCAACGCCAGCCTTCCAACCCTCAAGGTATCGCTCATGCCCGGCCCGCTCGACGGCTTTCGTATTCTCGATCTTTCCGCCGTGATCTCCGGCCCGTTCGCCACGATGATTCTGGCCGATCAGGGCGCCGACGTCATCAAGGTCGAGCCGCCCGGGACCGGCGATTTCACCCGCTCTGCCGGCAATCAGCAGGGCGGGCTTTCGGCGAGTTTTCTGAATAACAATCGCAACAAGCGCTCGGTGATGCTCGACCTGAAGCGCGCAGACCATGTCGATGCCCTCAAACGGATTGCGGCCACATGTGACGCCATGGTGCAGAACTTCCGGCCCGGCGTGGTGGAGCGGCTGGGCATCGGCTACGACGACATGAAGGCAGTGAAACCGGATCTGATCTATGTCTCCATTTCCGGCTTCGGAGAGGTCGGCCCCTGGTCGCACAAGCCGGTGTATGATCCCATTATTCAAGCGTTATCAGGGCTTTGTTCCGTGCAAGGCGGCTCCGACGAGCGCCGGCCGCGCCTGATCCGCACCATTGTGCCGGACAAGGTCACGGCGTTGACAGCCAGCCAGGCGATCACGGCGGCCCTCCTCGCCCGCTCGCGCACCGGAGAAGGCCAGCACGTGCGCCTTTCCATGCTGGACGCGGTGATCTCGTTCCTGTGGTCGTCGGACATGGGCTCGCAGACCTATGTCGGCAAGGATATCTCGCTGCAGCGCGCCGCCAGCTTCCTGGACCTGATTTACGAGACGACGGATGGCTATATGGCCGTGTCCACCATGACGAACCCGCAATGGCAGGCCTTCTGCCGCGCCTCCGGCAATGCGAAATGGATCGACGACCCGCGCTTTGCAACGACGGCCCTGCGCGACCTCAACATCGATGCGCGGCTGGAGCTGATCCAATCGGCGATGATCGCCAAGAGCACCGACGAGTGGATGGCGATCCTGGACGAAGCGGGCGTGCCCTGCGCGCCGGTATTGCACCGCAGCGAGATGATCCACCACCCGCAGGTGGTGGCAAACGGCATCGTCCAGGAATACAATCACGAAACCGCCGGCCGCCTCCGCCAAGCCCGCCCCGCCGCCCGTTTTGAAGGCACTACACCCGAGCACCGCTTCGGCGCGCGAGAGTTGGGGGTGGATAGTGCGGACGTGCTGGCCGAAGTTGGCTACAGTGCAGAAGAGTTAGGGCGGCTGCTAAGTGAGTAATTAAGTTTGTGAAAGGCGCTATTACTGAAGTGAATGACAGGAAATATTTGCCACAAATTCTATAATTATGCGGAGGGTGTGATGTTAGTATGGATATTAGACCACAATAACGGGAAAAATGGATCTGAAAGAGCGGAGAGTCTGAGGAATGGCGTCGTGCAGAAGCTGGCTCCGGTGGCTACCGGCTGAGCCGCGGGTCTTGAGGCCGGTCGGATTGCTCTGCGTGCTGGTTCTCGCGTTCCTCGCTCTGGCGTATGCGGTACAAGGCGGCCGCACAGAGGGGTTCGACCGCGCGGTTTTGACCATGGTTCGGAGCGCGGCGGACCCGTCAAATCCAATAGGGTCGTTGTGGCTGAAGCGGGTGTTTCAGGACATCACCAGCCTGGGCAGCACCGCCATCATCACGCTGATAACTGTCATCGCATCGCTCTATTTGGCGGTGAAAGGCCGGATGGCGCTGGGGATCCTGGTTGCGACTGCGGTCACCACCGGGGCGATCGTCGAACAGGCGATGAAGTTCGGGTTTAACCGCGCCCGCCCGGATTTGGTGCCGCATCTGGCCGTCGAGACGTCGCTCAGCTTTCCAAGTGCGCACGCGATGCTATCGGCCCTGACCTATCTGACGATCAGCGCGCTGCTCGCCCGGGCAGAGCCGCGGCGGCGCGGCCGTTGGTTCGTGCTGGGCGTTGGCATGACGGTC
Organism: uncultured Alphaproteobacteria bacterium; assembly: GCA_963974445.1. Lineage (GTDB taxonomy): Bacteria > Pseudomonadota > Alphaproteobacteria > Bin95 > Bin95 > JACKII01. Next base: position 13,080 of record CAXBDI010000050.1, on the reverse strand, counting down.
ACCCTGCTGGTTGGCGTCAGCCGCGTTTATCTGGGCGTGCACTGGCCGACGGACGTGCTCGCCGGTTGGACCGCCGGGGCGATCTGGACGCTGCTGTTCTGGATCGTCGCTTTGAGGATAGACCGGCCGACCGGTGGCTGAGGGCTGCTTCCGGTATGGCGAAAGGCCGGCGGCTGTGCTCTGATTGGCCGAGGCATCGCCCTATCCGACGGACACCAAAGGACATTAATAATGACCACCCACCTGTTCGATTTGACCGGCCGTGTCGCGCTGGTGACCGGCGGCAATGGCGGCATCGGTCTTGGCATGGCGCGGGGCATGGCCGAGGCGGGAGCCGCGATCATGGTCGCAGGCCGCAACGCTGAGAAGAACGCGGCGGCCGTCGCCGAATTGCAGGGCTTGGGCGCAGACGCCGCTGCGGTCGAGGTGGACGTGACCGACCAGGCCTCCTGTCAGGCCATGGTGGCGGCGGCCGAGCAGCGCTTTGGGCGGGTCGATTGCCTGGTCAACAACGCCGGCACCTCCATCCGCAAGCAGCCGCAGGATTACGACCTCTCCGAATGGCACACGGTGTTGACCACCAACCTGACCAGCGCGTTTACGTGCTCACAGGCGGTCTATCCGCTGATGCGGGCGCAGGGCGGCGGCAAGATCGTGATGATCGGCTCGATGATGTCGATCTTTGGCGCGTCGTTCTCGGCCCCCTATGCGTCGAGCAAGGGCGGCATCGTGCAACTGGGCAAGTCACTGGCGAGTTCCTGGGCGAAGGACAACATCCAGGTCAACACCGTCCTGCCCGGCTGGATCGACACGGAGCTAACCATCAAGGCCCGCGAGCAGGTCGATGGCCTGCATCAGCGCGTGCTCGACCGGACTCCAGCGGGGCGATGGGGCAAGCCTGAGGATCATGCCGGCATCGCGGTGTTCCTGGCGAGCGCGGGGTCGGACTTTGTGACGGGGACGGCTATTCCGGTGGATGGGGGGTTTTCGGTATTTATTTAGGGGAGCTTTCACGCCCGGTATCTTTTTGCGCGCCTCCGGTGTCAAAAGCCACGTCGGGTTTTGCACAAGAATGGCAATGTCTTTGGCCCCAAGCTTTGAACCATACGGTCGATGGACGTGTCAGGAACCAGAATGAGCAAAGACAGCCACGCGAACGAAGCGCCCTACCGCGCGTTTATCGAGCACCTCGGTTCGCACCGCCGCCGGCTCGCAGGGCATTGCCGACTACGGAAACGGACGAAAGACTCATCGCCGCGGCCGCGAAAATTGGCGAGATCAGAACGCCGAAGAACAGGTTCTGCTTAATGTTGCGCATAGTCGCGTGCGACGGCCGCCGTCGCCGGGCCGGGGCCGTCGCCGGGCCGGGATGCGCTGTCCTTGGCGATATCGCAGCGACGCCCCCCAACTATACCACCGACCGAACAGACAATTATGAGCCGCCGTAGGCGGCTCATAATGACGGCGTTGGAAGCGACCAGACCCTATTTCACCAGGCCCATTTCCTTGGCGGCGGGGACGAGGTCATCGATGAGCTGCTTCATCTGCTTGCCCCAAGCCTCGGCGCCCAGCACCGACGATTTGTCCAGGCCGGAGGTGGTCAGGTAGGCCTGATAGATCGAGTGGTCCATCGCCTTCACCAGCTTTTCCTCCAGGATTTTCGCCTTGTCATCATCGACCGCGGCGTGGGTGACGAAGCCGCGGACGGTGGCGAAGACCACGTCGACGCCCATCTCCTGCGCGGTCTTGACGTCCGGGATCGGGGCCATGCGCTCGGTGTCGAGCACGACCATCGGGCAGATATCGCCCGCCTCGATCTGCGCCGAAGCTTCCGACAGGTTCAGGACGCCGACATCGACCGAGCCGGCCACCAACTGGGTCGCTAACTCGCCGCCGCCCTTGAACGGTATGATGTCAGGCTGTATGGCGCCGGCCTTCTTGGCGAAGACGTAAGCAGTGATGTGGTCGAGACCGCCGATATTCGTGGTGCCGAACTTCAACTTGGTCTCGCGCACGCCCGCCAGAAACTCGTCGGAATTCTTGTAGGGGCTGGTCTTGCAGTTGACCATCAACACCTGCGGATCGTTCGTGCCACGGGCGATGGGGCGCATATCCTCCAGCTTCAGATCCGTCTTGCCCAGCGCCATGGTCAGGGCGTGGCCGTTGGTGAAGGTCATGATGGTGTAGCCGTCGGCCGGGCGCTCCTGGAAATAGCTCATGGCGAGCGCGCCGTTGCCGCCGCGCTTGTTGACGACGACCATGTCGGTGCCCAACTCGCGCCGGGCGCGCAGCATCATCATGCGGCTGTTGACGTCGGTACCGCCGCCGGCGCCGGCGTGGGTGATGACCTCGATGGTCTTGGAAGGATAGTCGTGATCGGCCGCGACCGCGCCGGTGGCGGCCAGCGCCACGGCTGCAGCGGCGAGAGCGAGGTGTTTGATGGTTGGCATTGGCGTATCTCCCTTGTGGTCTTTTCGGCTTGGACAAGGCGCATAAAGGGTGGGCTGCAACGCCACCCGTCGTCAACCGGATTTCGCGAGGTGTGGAAGGGGAAATGGTTGAAGATTGAGCGGTCGAGACTGCTCGCCGATGCGCAAGGAGTCGCACATCGACGGACGGATTTGATTTGGCCGCCACCCCTTCGATACGCCGCGTGCCGCGGCTACTCAGGGTGAGATGGAGGCGAGATGGAAAGGGGGATGAGGCTTGAGTCTTACCCTCCAAACCGGTTTCATCCTGAGTAGCGCCGGAGGCGCGTATCGAAGGATTGGGTGCGTACCGGGCCTATTCGGGGTGAGAGGTTTGCGGCGGTGGCGGCGTGCTGTACCAATATCTCCCGCCCTTCCAGCATCTGCTCCAGCGCGCCCCAGCCGCACATGTAGTGGCCGGTGAAGCCGGCGGTCTCGATGCGGCGGAAGGTGTCGGGGAAGTCTACCGTGCCGGCGCCGGGGTGCATGTGCAGTTCGTATTCGCCGTTGTTGTCGGCGACCCGCACCTCCTCGCAGCGGCGCATGTCCATGCCGTCGATCCAGCCGGCGATGCCGTGGGCGTCATAGTGGGCGTGGTTGATGGTGAAGGCCCATTTCAGGTGGTCGGACGGGATGGCCGCGAACCAGTCCAGCGTATCGGCGAGCGTGTCGGGCATGTAGTGCACCTCCGCCCGCTCCGGCTCGCCGTTCAGGTTTTCCAGCAGCAGTTGCACGCCCTGCTCCTCGGCGTAGGCGACTGCACGCTGCAGGCGGTCGATGCTGGCGGCCTTGCGCAGGCCATAGTCGGCGGTGAAGTGATAGCCGCCGTGCACGACGACCCACTCCGCCGCCATGGCCTTGGCGAGGTCGATATAGGCGCGCAGATACTGGTCGGCGGCGTCGCGCAGGAAGGGCGCCACCTCCGCTACGTTCACGGCGCTGAGGGTGTGCAGGCCCAGGTGCAGGCCTTGCTCGCCGCACGCTTCGCGGATCGCGGCGCAGGTGGCGGCGTCGAAGCGTTCCAGGGCGTTCGGGGCCAGGTCGCACTGGATGTCGAAATAGCGAACACCGTTGGCGGCGGCCCAGGCGACGGCGTCCTCCGCCGGCAGCTTGCGGCCGATGTCGATGCCGATGCGCTCGCGGAAGGTTTCGGCGGTCATGCGGCTAGCCTTCCTTCGCCGCCATGATCGCGTCTTCGACGTCGCGGAGTTGGTCCTTGCCGAAAAAGATCTCGTCGCCGACGAAGAAGGTCGGGCTGCCGAAGCAGCCGCGGGCGACCGAGGCCTCGGTGTTCGCCACCAGCTTCGCCTTGATCGCCGGCTCCTGGGTGCGGGCGAGCAGGGCCGGGCCGTCGAAGCCGCTGGCGGTGAGGGCCGCGGCGGCGACCTCTGGGTCGGCCATGTTCTTTGGCTCGGACCACATGTGGCGGTAGACGGCATCGACGTACTCGGCCAACCGGCCCTCGTCCTCCGCCACTACCGCACCGCGCATGATCGCAAGCGTGTTGACCGGGAAGTGCGGGTTGCGCGTGTAGTCAGTGATGTTGTGCCGCTTCAGAAAACGCTCGGTCTCCAGGCGCATGAAAGCCTGCTTGTTCTCGATGCCGGCGAACGCCTCCATCGGCGAGCGGTTGTTGGTGGCCTTGAAGACACCGCCCAGCAGCACCGGGACATAAGCGAAGGCGACGCCAGTGCGCGCCTCGATCTGTGGGATAATCAGATGCGAGAGGTAGGCGTTCGGGCTGCCGAAATCGAAGTGGAATTCTACGGAAGGGGTCATGGGCCAAACCTCATCATTTTCTTCTCACCATTTTTGCTTGAAGGGGCAGCGGCGGCGTTTCTCGACCGCCGGCTAATCCTTCATCAGGTTGGGCAGGTAGAGGATAATGTCCGGGAAGCCCATCAACAGGCCGACCACGACGATATCCGCGACCAGGAACCACATAATTCCCCTGAATATGGTCGTTGTCGACGCCAGGTCGCCGACCACCCCCTTGATCACGAAGACGTTGATGCCAATCGGCGGGGTGATCATGCCGATTTCCAGGAACTTGGTCAGTACGACGCCAAACCAGATCAGGCTGTAGTCGAGCCCGATCAGAATGGGCATGATCACCGGCAGGGTCAGTAGCATCGCACCGATCGGCTCCAGAAACATGCCGATGACCAGGTACATCAGGGCGATCATGGTCATGATCACGAGAGGGTCTGCACCGAATCCCAGAACCACCTCCGACAAAAACTGGGTGGTGCCGCTGAGCGCCAGGAAACGGGTCAGCATGGCCGCGCCTACCGCGATGATCAGCAATGCGGACGTTGTGATCAGCGTCTCGATCACCGCGTTTTTGATGCTCTCCCAGGTCAGCACGCGCTTCAATGCCGCCACCAGGAACGACAGCAGCGCGCCAATGCCGCCCGCCTCAGTGGCCGTGAAGGCACCGCTAAACAGGCCGCCGAACACGCCCAGCAGGATCAGCAACAACGGCCAGGTATCGCGCAGCGCAATCATTCGCTCCGTGAAGCTCGCCCTCCCCTCATAGGGTGGGGCCAATTCCGGATTGAGTTTGACGCGGATCGTAACCACCGCAACATAGCCAGCGGCGGTCAGGATGCCCGCGCTCACGCCTCCCAGGAACAATTGACTGATCGGCACCTCCACGAAGATGCCGTAAAGGATCATCAGAATCGACGGGGGGATCAGCGCGCCAATGGTGCCGGCCGCAGCCACGGTGCCGGTCGCCAGCGATGCGTCATAGCGGTTGCGCATCATCTCCGGCACGGCGATCCGACCCATGGCGGCGGCGCAAGCGACGGAGGAACCCGTCACGGCGGCAAACCCGGCGGCGCCGAAAATGCTGGCCACGGCCAATCCGCCCGGCAGCTTCGCCAGCCAGACGCGCGCCGCGTCGAACAGGTTCTTGGTCAGACCGGCGTGAAAGCAGAAATATCCCATCAACAGGAACATCGGCACAGAACTCAAGGTCCAGTGGGCCGTGAAGGCATAGGGCGTCGATGTCAGGATGCTGAGCGCGACCCGCTGGCCGACCAACACCCAGATGCCGACGAAAGAGACGCCGATTAGCGCCACGCCGACAGGAATGCGCAGCGACAACAGCGCCAACAGCGCGCCAAGGCCGGTCAGGCCGACTTGGATTTCGGTCATTTGCCTGTGTTTTCCCGGCCCGTCAGATGGTCTCTATGGGATGTTCGCCGCCGCTCCACGGATCGGTCGCGTCCAGCCCGCTTTTCGCGCCGGTCACATAAATGGCGAACTGATAGAGCAGCACCATCGCCACCAGGCCAAAACCGATGGGCAGCAGGTAGTAGCCTGGCCAGATCGGCACCTTGAACCCCAGTTCCATGATGTAGCTGCCTGCGGCGCGTCTGGTCTCCGCCTGTATCCAGGAGGTATACGTCAACAGCATGAACACTGCGGCGGAATAGAGCCAGGCCACCTTATAGGCATGGCGCTGCACGCCTTGCGGGAAAAGTTGCATCATCACTTCGACGGAGATATGCGCATCGCGCTTCTGACAGAGGGCCAGCGGAATGAAGGCGGCGATCACCATATAATAGTTGGAAACGATGGCGATGGTGGCCGGCAAGGGCTTGTTAAAGAAATAGCGGCCGGTCACGTCGGCGCTAATGTGCATCATCATCATCATGATGGCGGCGCCGCCGAACGCCGTCATGACGATGATGATAGCGTTCAGCCCACGTCCAATAGCTTGCATGGCTCTCTCCCAGGGGAAGGAAAGCCCCGCACAAAGTCCGTGCAGGGCGTGGCCGCCCACCTACCCGCTGGGGCGGTGCCGGCGGCTGGCGCCTACATGCCGTAGGTGTTGACGTCGATCTTGCTGTAGATCTCGCGCTTGTAGAGTTCGGCGGCGGCCTTCCAGTCGAAAGGCTCGACCTCCTCCGTCACCATCTTCTGCCAGCGCTGCGCCGTCTTGGCGAACTTTTCTGCCACTTCGCGCGCATTCTCGACACCGAAGTCGTTTTTGCCCGTCTTGATCGATTCCTCGAAATTGCTGGCGGCGAAGGCTTCGTGCTTGGCCACCAGTTCCGGCGAGGGTTCCACCAGTTCGACCCCCCAGCCCTTGAGTTGGTCGAACACCTCCGAATACTGCTTGTCCAGATGCGACTCGGTCAGGGCCGTGCCTTCGGCTGCGAGGTCCAGCATCACCTGGCGCTGTTGCGGCGTCAGGCTGCGCCATGTGTCCAGGTTCATGGTCCAGAGCGACATGCTGTGGAATGTGCCGAGCGGCAGGCGCGTTACCGATGTGATCACGTCCTGCAGGCCAAAGTTGGGAATCTCGGTTGGCGTGGACAGAGTGGCGTCCAGCACACCGGAGTTCAGGCCCTCGTAGATTTCGTTGCCGGTCATCGTCACGGCCTTGCCGTCGAAATACTCGGCCCAGCGGCGGAAATAGATGCTGCCCGCCCGAAACTTCTTGCCGACCACATCCTCCGGCGTCCTGATCGCGCCACTGCCAACGATCATGACGTAGGGCGGGTTGGAGTGCATGGCGAGCACGATCTGGTTCTTGTCGAAAAACTCTTTCAGGCACGGTTCGCAGTTGAAGACGAACTCCGTGTTCGCGCCTGCCATGGCAACCGCTGTATCGGCGTAGCCGGAAATATTCGCCAGGAAGTTATGATAGGGAAACTCCGCCGGCCAGTACGGCAGCACCATGATGCCTACGTCGGCAATACCGTCGCGCAGGCCGTCGCTGACCTCCGCCAGGCTCATAAGCGAACCGCAATAATTGCGCATGGTGAGTTCGCCATTGGTGCGCTTGGGCAGTTCTTCTTCAGCGTAGTTATAGATTTTGACCACGTCATGGGTGCAGGGCAAGGCGGGCTCAAAACGCAGTTCGCGAGCGGATGCACTGCCAGCAAAGGCGGTAACCGCCAGCGCCGCGACAGCGCTAAGCACGATCTTGCGGGAATCAAATTTCAACATGGCGCTTCCTCAGCTTGCAGAGCTATTTCTATGTGTTTTTTACGAGCTTGTAATCTCGGGTGGTGCTTCCGATTACGTCTTTAGCATTAGATCGAAAGCGCGACCGCGTGTCCAGCCCGCATGGGCTCGGCTGGTAGCACTACCCTCTTACTACCTAATCCTGGCCCAGTTCGCCGGCGAGGTCGCCCATGCGCAGTTCGCCCTCGCGGGTTTGGCCGCCGATCTCCAGGAATTTGCGCATGTTGCGCTTGGCGCCGGGGGTGCGCAGGGTCTGGTCGAATAAGAATGCCTCCTCGAACAGTCCCTCCAGCAGCGGGCGGCCCGACTGGTTGACGCTCTGCTTGGCCATGCGCACGGCGTCTGTCGGGAAGGAGGCGATGCGGCGGGCGAGCTTATCGACTGCCGGGCCGATGTCCGCCGGCGCATAGATGCGGTTCAGATAGCCCCAGCGCTCCGCCGTCTCCGCGTCCAAGTCGTCGCCGCTCAAGATCAACTCCATGGCGCGGCCATGACCGATCAGCCGGGGCAGGCGCTGGGTGCCGGTGCCGCCGGGCAGGATGCCGAGCGGCACCTCCATCTGGTTGATCTTGGTCTGGCCACGCACGCCGAAGCGCATGTCGAAGGACGCCGCCAACTCGCTACCGCCGCCGCCGACCCGGCCCTCGATCTGGGCGATGATCACCTTGTCCATGGTGCGGTAGCGCTCGCACATCGCATGGAACGGCTTGATCTGCGTGTCACGACGGGCCGGCGTATCGGTCGGGCGCTCGAGGATGGCGGCGACGTCGAAATGAGCCAGGAAGAAGTCCGGGTCGGCGCTTTTGAAGACGACGACCAGTGGCTGCGGGTCCGCCTTCAACTCCTGCGACAGCGCCTCCAACTCTGCCAACAACTCCAGCGTGATGACGTTGACCGGCGGGTTCGAGATGGTAACGGAGACGACACGGCCAGTCTGCGTGACGGCGAGGCGGGTGTAGTCGTAGGCCATGGCGGTTCCTCTGGAGCGGTACCCGGTTTTCAACCGAGGATTGACAGCCAGCCTACGCCGCTTCGTTTGCGATCTGCAACGCCAGACTCAAGGCAATTCCTGACCCAACGGGCGGGAGAGCAAGCCCGCCATGGCGTCGTCGATCCCGGCCTCGCCCTCGATAACCGCGGCCACCGCCGCACAGATCGGCATTTCGATGCCATGTTTCTGCGCGAGCGCTGGGATGGCGCTGGCGGTCATTGCGCCCTCCACCGTCACGTCCGGCCGGGCCAGTAGTGCCGCTATCGGCTGGCCCTCGCCGAGGGCCTTGCCGAAGGCGAAATTGCGCGATTGCTCGCTGGAGCACGTCAGCACCAGGTCGCCCAACCCGCCCAAACCCATCAAGGTCTGCGCATCGCCGCCCTTCGCAACCGCCAGCCGCCGGATTTCCGCCAGGCCGCGGGTGATGAGAGAGGCGCGGGCATTCTCGCCAAGGTGGAGGCCGGCGACGACTCCGCAGGCGATGGCGATGACGTTCTTAAGTGCGCCGGCGACTTCGACGCCGATCACGTCGGCGCTGGCATAGGGCCGGAAGGTCGGTGTTGCGAGCGCTTGGGCGAGGTCTTCGGCTATCTCGATCCGCTCTGCAGCAACCGTCACCGCGGTGGGCAAGCCGCGGGCGACCTCCTTGGCGAAGGTCGGACCGGAGACCACGGCAATCGGCCGGCCCGGCAATACGGAAGCTAGGGCCTGGCCGACGGTGAGGCCGGTGCCGCGCTCTATGCCTTTGGCGCAGACGACCAGAGTGCAACCGGTGGGCACCAGGTCTCCGAACGCTTCGGCCACTCGCCGGACCGATTGAGCCGGTACGGCTATGAGCAGCGCGTCGGAGTTCGATACGGCGGTCCTATCCGATGTTATCGCTATCGTGTCCGGCAAGGCGATACCCGGCAAATACTGGCGGTTTTCCCGGGCAGCCGTCATTGCCGCGGCATGTTCCGGGCGGCGGGCCCATAGGGTGACGGTACGACCGGCACGCGCGGCGACCAGCGCCAGCGCTGTGCCCCAGGCGCCGGCGCCGATGACTCCGATTGAATTGAACTGCAAGGGAAGTTGTTCTCCCTGTTAAACGCTCGCACGAAAGGCCGGAAGTCCTTCTCGTCTCTCCTCCCCGTGTCAAGCACGGGGAGCGGAAGCGACTTGTTAAAACGATGGGGAGGTACTTTAGTCCTCGGTATCAGCGCTCGCTCACTATTGGGGTCTACTCCGCCGCCTGTGCCGCCGCACCGCGCTCCAGCCATACCGGAGCGTCGCCGCCGAGGGCCGGGGTCGGCCGCTCCCAGCGGGGCGGAGTATCGGAGAGGCGGAGGACGGGGCCGAGGTGGCGGATGGCGCCGATGGCCGGGTGGCTCTCGACCCTGAGTGCGTCCAGTTCTGCCTGGCTCAGGTCCATGTCCGGCTGTTGATAGCCGACATCGCCCTGGCGGTAGATGAACATGCCGGACTGGCAGAGCGAGACGCGCACGTGATAGCTGCCGCCTTCCGTCGCGCGGCGGGCCAGCGCTACCAGAATGCCGTAGGCTCCCAGATAGCCGGTGATGTAGTCGTTGGCGGCGGCGGGTAACAGCTTTGGATGGTCCGGCGTGCCCTCGTGGCAGATGCCGACCATGGTCTGGGCCACCTGCTCCCACCCGGCGCGATGGCTGAACGGGCCGTCGGCGCCGTAGCAACTGATCGAGGTATAGATGATGCCGGGCCGGACCTCCGCCAATTCCTCCGCGCTGAAGCCCATGGTGCCGATGGTGCCGGGGCGGTAGCCTTGGCTGAAGACGTCGGCCTCGCGCACCAACTCTCTCAGCTTGACGTTGTCTGCCGGGTCCTTCAGGTCCAGGTAGGTCGAGCGTTTGCCGTGGTTGGTGTCGATCAGCGCATGCTCCAACTGTGGCAGGCCCTCGGCCGTTACCATCAGCACGTCGGCGCCATGCTCGGCCAGGGTGCGGGCGCAGGTCGGGCCGGCCAGGATGCGGGTCAGGTCGAGCACGCGGATGCCGGAGAGCGGGCGCTCGCCGGCGGGCATCGGCTCCGGCTCGCTGTCGGCGATCTTGATGATCTCGACGATGGGCTTGGCGGCCAAGACCTTGCCATGCTCCTCCGCCAGCCATTCCGCGTTGGTGCGCACCATGCCGCCGCAGACCTTGTGCTCGTCAATCGCCGCCTCCAGGTCGAGCGCGTCCCATTTGGCGACGGCCTTGGAAACAGACTCTGGCGTCGCCTCGCAGCCCAGCAATTTCTGCATGCGGGCTTGCAAATGCGGCAGGCCGAAGTGCGGCAGCACCCAGCGGCCATCCTTGGCTGGCCAGGGCTGTGTCAGGCCGATCATCGCGCGGTGTGCCGGACCGACGGTTGGCTCGAACGAACCGGAAGGCGATTGCTTCAGCACATAATCGCCGCTGCGCAAAGTGGCGGCAGCGTGGCGGGTATCGATGGCGACTTTCTGGCGGCGGCCGGTCTTCAACTCGTGAATGTCATTGACCGCGGTGCCGACCCCGGCGAGGACGGCGGCCACCGTCTCGCCGATCTTGAACTTGGTCGAGTACACCGGGTCCTGGCCGGTCATGCTGACCTCACCGGCTGCCGGCATGCCCTTGCCACGGGCGGCCATGACTTCTTCGAATGCGGATTGTTTGGTCATTGGTCGTTTCCTTAATGTTGTTGCGGAGGGGCGGATCAGACGTCCGCCAATTTCTCCCACCAGATCGTTCGCCGCTCCGCCGGCTGGCCGCCGTAGGAGCGCAACGGCGGGCGCAGCACCATCAACTCGCCCTCGAACGAGACGTCGCGCACCTGCTCGGTGCCCATGCGGGCGGGGTCGGAGCAGGCGTCGACCGTGGTGATCAGCGTCTTGCCGTCGAACCTGTAGGCGCCGGCATAGCAGGAGTATTCGCGGCGCTCGCCCTCCGGGATGCTGGCCCGCGCATCGACGATGGATGCGGACATGCGGCCGTCGGCGGTCAGCACGATCCGACCAATGACATTCTCGCCGCCAAAGGGCGCAGGCCTGGGGTTGCCGTCGGCGTCCACTGCCTCGGCCCGCACCAGCCGCCAGGTTCCGACATGAGCGCTCATGAGTTCGATTTCCCGTTTGTCACGAAATAGGTCTAAGGTAGGATCATCATTCGCCAATGGACGCCGCTCGGCAAGGGTCGATGCGGCGTGGGCCAGGAGGATATCTGTCATGCAAGCCGTCGCCAGCACCGAAACCGCCGCTCCGATTGTCTCCGTCCAGGAGGAGGGCACCGGCGCGCGCACCGACTATATCGGCAGCCCCGGCATTATCGACGAGAACCCGCAGGCGTTTCTGGTCGACCGCCTCTATCCCGGCGCACACATCCCGCCGCACTTCCATGATATCGACCAGTATCAGGTGGTGGTCGGCGGCTTTTGCATGATGGGCAAACAGGCGGCGCCGCCGGTCAGCTTTCAATACGCCGACGCCTATACTCCCTATGGCCCGATCAAGGGCGAAGAGAAGGGGTTCGCGTTCTTCACGCTGCGCCCGATTGCGAGCGGCGGCTTCTTTGCCATGCCGGGCAATCGGGACAAGATGCCGGGCCGCGCCGGGCGCAATATCGCCGGCCATTTTGACCGCTCAGCACCGCAGCCAGCGGCTGGCGCGCGGACGGTGACGCGGTTGATGGACGAGCAGGACGACGGCGTCGATGCGCTCGGCATCCGGCTGGGGGCCGGCGCTTTGGCCGACGGACCGGCCTCCGACGGCGGCGGCCAGTATTATGTGGTCTGCTCCGGCACGCTATTGCAGGACGGCAAGACGCTGCCGCAATGGTCCCTGATCCATGTGCCGTCGGGCGAGCCAGTGCCGGTGCTGAAGGCTGGCCCCGAGGGGGCCGACGTCCTCGTCCTGCAGTTCTCCCGCCCCGGCGACCGCCCCGGCTCCAACCCGGCGGAGTTGGCGAAGCGCGACCCGAACGCCTACAGGCAGCGCCCCGGCGCGCCGGTGGGGGAGACGGCGGCGCGGTAGCGGGCGGGTCAGTCCGTCTTGGTCGACTGCCACGCCACCATCTGCCACCCGCCGCCCCGCTTTGCATAGACGTCGGTGAAGCGGACGGCGAAGGAGATGGGGTCGCCGGCGCGGTCGATGCTGATCTCGGCCCGGCCGGTAAGGACGACGGTGTCGCCCAGGTCCTGCGCCTTCACGTCCGACGGAGTGCAGGACTTGTAGACGGTGGCGCCGGATTTCATCGCGCCGATCAGGGTTTCCTTGGTATCCATCCGGGCGGATGAGTGGGTGTAGATCAGGTCGTCGGCGATGATCGCATCCAGCTTGGCATAATCCCGCGCGGCCATGGCCTCCATGCGGGCCTTGTCGAGCGCGATTACGGTTGCGGCATTGTCTGACATCGGGCGTTTCCTTATGGAGTGAGGGTGAGGGCGGCAACAGGCCGGCGATCAAGGCCAGCCCGTTGCCGCCGTGCGCAGACTACGCGGGCTCTGCCGGTGCGATGTTCGGGATGCCGGCCATCAGCGAGCCGGGCACGCTGTCGACCAGTTCGTCGACGCTGAACATGCCGCCTTCGTCGAACTTGTGCATGGAGCGGGCTTCCTCACCGTAATAATAGGTGTGGATCAGGCCTTTCTCCGCGTGGAAGATCTGGCCGTTGA
>CAXBDI010000049.1:0-25584 GCA_963974445.1 uncultured Alphaproteobacteria bacterium | reverse complement strand
CATGCCCGCGAAGACCCATAACGCTGATCCAATCAGCATGAGTCGTGTACCGTGGGCAGAGACACAAGAGACAAAGAAAACCCGCACCATCACGCTGGATCCGGCTCCGGCCACCTTGCGCGTCGAGTTTGGCGGCGAGGTAATCGCCGAAAGCGACGACGCTCTGATCTTACGCGAAGGCTCGCTGCCACCGGTCGCCTACATCCCCTGCGCCGACGTGCGGTGGCAGGTGGTGCAGGAGACCGACCGGCAGACCTTCTGCCCCTACAAGGGCACTGCCCGCTATTGGAGCATCACCGCCGGCGGCCGCACCGCGGAGAATGCCGTCTGGGCCTATCCGCAGGCCATCGATGCGGTGGCCGAGATCCAGGATTGCGTGGCGTTCTACTGGGACCGGGTCGATGCCTGGCATCTGGACGGCAAGGAGTTGAGCAAGCCGACGTTTTGATGGAGGCTTAGGGCTGATGGAGGCTTAGGGCGGGCGCAGTGGCGGGTCCGTCCAACATCCATGCGGTGAAAAAGAAAGAGGCCGCACCTCGCGGTGCAGCCTCTCCCATTCACTTCAGAGTAGTGGTGGCGGGTTGGCTTAGAAGCCCATGTCGCCCATGCCACCCATTCCGCCCATGCCACCCATGTCGGGCATGCCGCCGCCGGAGTTCTTCTCCGGACGCTCGGCAACCATGGCTTCGGTGGTGATCAGCAAGCCGGCGATCGAGGCTGCATCCTGCAGCGCCGTGCGCACGACCTTGGTCGGGTCGATGACGCCGGACTTCACCAGATCCTCATACACGCCAGTCTGCGCATTGAAGCCCCAGTTCGGGTCGTTGCTCTCCATCAGCTTGCCAGCAACGACGGCACCGTCAGAACCGGCATTCTCAGCGATCTGACGCACCGGCGCCTGCAGCGCGCGGCGGATGATCTTGATGCCGACATTCTGGTCCTCGTTCTCCGGCTTCAGCGCGGCCAAAGCCTTGATCGCAAAGATCAGAGCCGATCCGCCACCGGGGACAATGCCTTCCTCGACCGCAGCGCGGGTAGCGTTCAGGGCGTCATCGACGCGATCCTTGCGCTCCTTCACTTCGACCTCGGTCGCACCGCCGACGCGGATGATGGCAACACCGCCGGCCAGCTTGGCCAGACGCTCCTGCAGCTTCTCACGGTCGTAATCGCTGGTGGTCTCTTCGACCTGAGCGCGGATCTGGTTGCAGCGGGCTTCGATGTCCTTCTTCTCGCCGGCACCGTCGACGATCGTGGTCTCGTCTTTGGTGATCGAGACGCGTTTGGCGCGGCCCAGCATGTCGAGCGTCACGGTGTCGAGCTTGATGCCCAGATCTTCGCTGATGACCTGGCCACCGGTCAGGATCGCCATGTCTTCCAGCATCGCCTTGCGACGATCGCCGAAGCCCGGCGCCTTCACGGCAGCAATCTTCAGGCCGCCACGCAGCTTGTTCACCACGAGGGTGGCCAGCGCTTCGCCTTCGATGTCCTCAGCGACGATCAGCAGCGGCTTGCCGCTTTGCACGACCGCTTCGAGGATCGGCAGCATCGTCTGCAAGCTGCCAAGCTTTTTCTCGTGCAGCAGGATGTAGACGTCTTCCAACTCGCAGATCATCTTCTCACCGTTGGTGATGAAGTAGGGCGAGAGGTAGCCGCGGTCGAACTGCATGCCTTCGACGACGTCCAGTTCGGTCTCCAGGCCCTTGGCCTCTTCCACCGTGATGACGCCCTCGTTGCCGACCTTCTGCATCGCTTCGGCAATCATCTCGCCGATGGCGCGCTCGCCATTGGAGGAGATGGTGCCGACCTGAGAGACTTCGGAGGACTCGTTGATCTTCTTCGAGCGCTTTTTGAGATCGGCGACAACCGCGTCGACCGCCATGTCGATACCGCGCTTCAGATCCATCGGGTTCATGCCAGCGGCAACGGCTTTGCAGCCTTCCTTGACGATGGATTGCGCCAGAACGGTGGCGGTCGTGGTGCCGTCGCCGGCTTCGTCGTTGGTCTTCGAAGCCACTGCGCGCACCATCTGGGCGCCCATGTTCTCGAACTTATCGGAAAGCTCGATTTCCTTCGCAACCGTGACACCGTCTTTGGTGATGCGCGGTGCGCCGAATGCCTTGTCGAGGACGACATTGCGGCCCTTCGGACCCAACGTCACCTTCACGGCATCCGCCAGAATGTTGACGCCCTTCAACATGCGGTCGCGGGCGTCGGCTGAAAAACGTACGTCTTTCGAGGCCATGATTATTGTTCCCCTTATTTGTGGGTCAAAGTTCGTAGTGGTGGAGGAGCGTTACCGGAAGACAATCAGTCTTCCAGAATGCCCATGATGTCGGACTCTTTCATGATCAACAGCTCTTCGCCGTCGACCTTGACTTCCGTACCCGACCATTTGCCGAAAATGATCCGGTTGCCTTCCTTGACGTCGAGCGCGGTCACTTTGCCGTCCTCGGAGATGCGGCCGGAGCCGACGGCGATAATCTCGCCTTCCATCGGCTTTTCCTGGGCGGTGTCGGGGATGATGATGCCGCCGGCGGTCTTTTGCTCGGACTCGACGCGGCGAACCAGCACGCGGTCATGCAACGGCCTGAAGCGCATTTGGGAGCTCCCTATCAGTAACTGGGGTGGTTGAAATTTTGACCCTCACGGCGTTGCCCTCGGGCAGACCTGAGTTGCACTGGGATTTAGGAGGTGGTGCAGGCGGGCGCAAGGGAAAAATTAGCACTCGCCCCGCTAGAGTGCTAACAAAGTGTGCGCACTCATCGAAGGTGAGTGCTAGAAGACGGATTTTCAACGGGTTTTATCGATTTATGCGGCGCATTGTCTTGAAAAATCGCCGAAAGCGTCGGACTATTTGGGCTGAGCCTGGAGGAACCGATGGAGTAGAGGATCGATGTCAGCCTTGGCAAAACAGCTATCGGGCTACCGGTTGACCACGGCGGAGATTTTATATCATCTGCCGGACCATCCGAACCTGCTGCAGTCCTTCGTTTGGCAAAAACTGGATCTGGCGCCGAAATACCCTGCTCTGTGCAGCTTTCTGGATTTTTGGCAGCGGGAGATCGATGGCCGTTTGCATTCGGTCCGGGTCGCGCAAAAAGGCATCGTCAGCGCCGCAGATTTTCGGGCGGTCGGGGCGGAATTCCGAATACATTAGCAAACATCACGCCGCCCGCCGCGACACTATGAAAGGCGGCTTGCGGCAACCGGTCCTTTGCCGCCTCCGGACACTCTCCATACAATTAGACGTGGTAAAATGGCGCGTCTTAAAGGGAGAGTACTCCTTAAATGTTGGCAATTCGTCACAGAACAGCAATAGCCACCTGGCTGCTTGTTTCGGCGGGTGCTGTATTCGCGATGATTAGCATCGGCGGTATTACGCGTTTGACCGAGTCGGGCCTTTCCATGGTGGAATGGCGGCCGTTGATCGGCGTGCTGCCACCTTTGTCGGAGGCGGAATGGCAGCGGGTGTTCGCGCTCTATCGCGCGTCGCCGGAATTCCAAATCATCAACTCGGCCATGGACCTCGCCGCTTTCAAGACGATTTTCTGGTGGGAGTATATCCACCGCCTATGGGGCCGGCTGATCGGTGTGGTGTACGTCCTGCCGTTTGTGTTCTTTGCGCTGAAGGGCTGGCTGACGCCGCGTCTGACCTGGCGGCTTTCGGGCCTGCTGGTGCTGGGCGGGCTGCAGGGCGTGATCGGCTGGTGGATGGTCAAGAGCGGGCTGGCTGACCGGCCGGATGTCAGCCAATACCGGCTGGCGATCCATCTGGTGCTCGCCCTGACCATCCTCGCCGCTCTGTTCTACCTGGCGTTGACCCTGCTGATCCAGCCGGCGCGGCGGGTGCGGGTGCGCCGCTCCCTGTTCGGGCATGCCTGGTTAGCTGTCGGCGCGGTGTTGCTGACCATCATCTCCGGCGCGTTTGTGGCCGGCACCGGCGCCGGCTTGATTTACAACAGCTTCCCGTTGATGGGCGGCCGGGTCGTGCCGGCGGAGTATGCCCATTTGGCGCCATTCTGGCTGAACTGGTTCGAAAATCCGGCGGCGATCCAGTTCAATCACCGTCTGTTTGCCGCCGCGACCTTTGTCTTGATCGTGGCGCTGTGGTGGCGTTGCCGGCGGGCGAGCCTGAACAAGGCAGCGCTGGTTGCGGTGACAGTGTTGATCACGGTCGTCTGCGTGCAGGTATTCCTGGGGATCGCGACGCTGTTGACCAATGTGCCGCTGGCGCTGGCCGCGACGCACCAGGCGGTGGCGGTATTGCTGCTGCTAAGTGCACTTGGCACCGCCTTTACGCTGCGGCCGCGTTGGAAAAACCAAGGCTACGCCCTGAACGCCCTGCCGGCGTGAGCGATGGCGATGCACGCGAAGCCGGTCTGACGGACCCGCGCATCCGAGCGTTGCAGCAAGGCTTGGCAGCGTTGCAGGTCGCCGATCCGGCGCTGGATGCAGCCGTGGCTGAGGCAGGAGCCCCCACCTTCGAACTGCGCCCGCAAGGCTTCGAGACCCTGGTGCGGGCGATTGTGGCGCAGCAGGTATCGGCGGCCTCGGCCCGGGCTATCTTCGGCCGCCTTTGCGATGCGGTGCGGCCATTGACGCCCGAGCGCTTTCTCGACGTTGGACCGGAGGCAGTGCGGGCCTGCGGTTTCTCGCGCCCGAAGATCAAGTACGCTGTGGCCCTGGCGGAGCACATCCTTGACGGGCGGCTGCCGTTGGACAGGCTGCCGGCCATGGAAGACGGCGCGGTCATCGAGGCGTTGACCGCAGTGCCCGGCATCGGCGTCTGGAGCGCCGAGGTCTATATGATCTTCGCCATGGGCCGCCCGGACATCTGGCCGGCGGGCGATCTGGCGCTGCAAACCGCGCAGCAGCGCATCCGCGGTCTCGATGCCCGCCCGACGCCGAAAGCCTCGCGGTTGTTGGCAGAGGAGTGGGCGCCCTGGCGCTCCGCCGCCGCGGTGACGCTCTGGCACTATTATCGGACGATGCCGTAGGACGGCCCACGCAGTGCCGCCTCGCCGGGGCGCCCGCACATCACTGCCGTCTAATTTCGCATCCCCACTTCCCCCGCGCGGCCCAAAACCTTACCATACCTCATAAGCGGTCCCAATTCAGGCCGCCCCTACCCAAGTTTCGGAGGAAACCTCAGCCCATGAGTTTGAATGGCAAGGCCTATATCGCGGGGATCTATGAGCATCCCACGCGGAAAGCGCCCGACAAATCCGTCGCCCAAATCCATCAGGAAAGCGCCGTCGGCGCCCTGGCGGATGCTGGCCTGACCCTCGCCGACGTTGACGCCTATTATTGCGCCGGCGACGCGCCGGGCCTCGGCCCGCTCTCGATGATCGAGTATATCGGTCTGCCGAATGTGCGCACGATGGACTCGACCGATGTCGGCGGCTCCTCGTATGTGCTGCACGTAGGCCACGCCGCTCAGGCGATCGCCATGGGCAAGGCAAAGGTCTGCCTTATCACCCTCGCCGGCCGGCCGCGGTCGGAGGGCCAAGCGACAGGCACCGGCGCCCGCGCCTTCACCGGCGCGCCCGATGAGGGCTTTGAGGCGATCTACGGCCCGACGGTGGTGAACATGTACGCCATGTGCGCCACCCGCCATATGCACGAGTACGGCACCACATCGGAGCAACTGGCCTGGATCAAGGTCGCGGCCTCGCACCACGCTCAATATAACGAGCACGCGCTGCTGCGCGACGTGGTGACGGTCGAGGACGTGGTGAACTCGCCGATGATCTCCGACCCGCTGCACCGCCTCGACTGCTGCGTCATCACCGATGGCGGCGGCGCGATTGTCGTGGTGGCGCCTGAGATCATGAACAGCCTGTCGCGTCCGAAGATCAAGTTGCTGGGCGCCGGCGAAGCGACCAAGAACATCATGGGCGGCAAGGTGGACCTGACCTACACCGGTGCGCGCTGGTCCGGCCCGATAGCGTTCGAGGAGGCGAAGGTCAAACCGTCCGACATCAAATACGCCAGCATCTACGACAGCTTCACCATCACGGTGCTGGAGCAGATCGAGGACCTCGGCTTCTGCGAGAAGGGCCGGGGCGGCGCGTTCGTGTCCGATGGCAATCTGATCTCTGGCGTCGGCAAGCTGCCGTTCAACACCGACGGCGGCGGCCTTTGCAACAACCACCCGGCCAACCGCGGCGGCTTGACCAAGGTGCTGGAAGCCGTGCGCCAGGCCCGCGGCGAAGCGCACCCGAAGGTGCAGGTGCAGAACTGCGACCTGGTCCTCGCCCATGGCACCGGCGGCTCGCTCGGTACCCGCCATGGCAGCGCCACTGTGATTTTGGAGAGAGAATAATGGCCGAACGCAAAATCCCAGCCCCGCCGGTCAACCCGGAAACGCAGCGCTACTGGGACGCCTGCAAGGAGAAGAAACTGCTGATCTGCCGGGATAATTCCAAAGGCGAGCACTTCTTCTATCCCCGCAACATCTCGCCATTGAGCGGGTCCAGCGACGTGGATTGGGTGGAGGCATCCGGCGACGGCGTGCTTTACAGCCATTCCACCATGCGCCGCTCGCCGGAGCCGTATTGCCTGGCCTACGTGACCCTTGCGGAGGGGCCGACGATCATGACCAACATCGTCGACAGCGATTACGACAAGCTGGACTGCGGCCAAAAGGTTCAACTGGTCTGGAAAAATGCCGACGACGGTACGCCTGTGCCGTGCTTCAAGGTCGTTTAAGAAGCCTCGGGCTCGTGGCGTTGCATCCGGTTAAACCGAATCGGGTGTTGCCCTAACCAACTTCGTTGCCCCGGATAGCCGTAAACAGGCTGCTATCCGGGTTTTTTTGGGCGAGAACGCCATCACCCTGCAACCGTTGTGCCCCGGCTGGCCTGGTCGCTCGTACGCTTTATGCATGCATGGCTATGGCAAAAAAGTGGCTTCCGTTCGAGAAATGTCTTTGTTTCACAATAATTATGCCATATTTGCCTTTCTATCGCGAATATATACCGGTGTTTAATCTACATACGTAGGCCAATATTTCGTTTGTTAATCAGGGTTAAATTTTGTAGTCAGGTTCTTCCTCTTTGCGCAACCTATGGATTGTTTGGAAATGGTGAGCCTTTATGTCGGTGCCAACGAGGCATTTTCGACCCTGAGCGCGGCGGTCGCCGCGTCTGCACCGAACGACACGATCTATCTGCGTCCGGGGCGCTACACCAACGACCCCGTTGTTATCGATCACTCTTTATCGATTATCGGTTTGGGGGCGGGTGCGATTCTGGAGTGGACAGGCGGCAATATCCCGAACCGCAAGGGTCTGATCGTTGCGCGCGAAAGCGTCGATGCGTTGACGATCGATAACCTGATCGTAAGAGGGGCGTCGGTTGCGGATAACAATGGCGCCGGCGTCCGCTTTCAGGGCGGCGACCTGACGGTCCGCAACAGCGCGTTCAAAGGCAACGAGAACGGTATTCTGGCGACCGCGCGGCCATCGACGATCATCACGATCGAGAATACCGATTTCATCAACAATGGTACAAGTGACGGCAAAGCCCATGGAATTTACACGGGACGCGTCGCCGAACTGGCGATCTCCGACAGTAAGTTTGTCGGTACTAAAGTGGGCCATCACGTCAAATCATTGGCGACAAAAACAACGGTAGTCGATTCGGTGCTGAACGATGGCGCCGCCGAGACATCTTACTCGATCGAAGCATCGAATGGCGGCGATCTTCTGGTCAGCGGCAACACATTCAAACAAGGCGCCTACGGCAATTCCACCTTCATCTACTATTCGATCGGGCGAGGCGGCGAATCCGGTCAGGTACAGATTTTGGACAACAAGTTCAGCAACGCCGACAAAAACGCCGTGGTCTTGAATAACGTGACGGACGCGGTTGCGATCATCAACGGCAATACCGTTACCAACACGGCGGGCACCAGCACGTCGCTCGCGAAAGGCCCGTTCGAACAATCGGGTAATGTGATCGACAAAGTCCCGCAGCCGGCCAGCCGTTTCGACGATGGCGCGTTCATCGGCACCAACGGCGACGACGTGATGATTGGCAGCCCTAGTAAAGAGGTGATCAAAGGCGGCGCCGGCAACGACATTCTGGCCGCCAGAAACGGCGACGACTTTCTTTTCGGCGAGGCGGGCGACGACATCCTGTTCGCCGGCAACGGCAGAGCGGCGCTGTTCGGCGGCGACGGTGCGGACATATTGGTGAGCCGCAAGCTGGGCAATTTGATGGTCGGCGGCGCCGGCGAAGATACGCTGATCGGCGGTCGCGGTAACGATTCGTTGCTTGGCGGCGACGGCGACGACCTTTTGGTCAGCGCCAACGGCGCCGATACGGTGAACGGCGGCGCCGGGATCGATACAGCGGTCTACGCCGGCCGGTACGATCAATACAAGGTCCAAGACCTGCAGTCGGAGGTGAACAGTGCCTGGCGGGTCGTCGCCACGGGCGATACGGTGGATAACGGTGGCATCGACCAGGTACAAAATGTTGAGTTCATCGCGTTCAGCGACGGCTATGTCCGCACCGATACCGGAGCCTTCATCAGTGGTGTCGTGCTTGCGGATTACGACGCGCTCGTAGGGTTTCCCGACCCGTATACGCCTCAGTCATCCAATCTCGGCCAGTTTTCCGTCGGTTCCCCGCCGGTCGTGCCTCCGCCTGTCGAGCCCCCGCCTGTCGAGCCCCCGCCTGTCGAGCCTCCGCCGGTGGTCGAGCCCCCGCCGGTTGTCGAGCCGCCGCCGGTCGAGCCGCCGCCGCCGGTCGAGCCGCCGCCGCCGGTCGAGCCTCCGCCGGTCGAGCCTCCGCCGGTCGAGCCGACAGTGCCGGCTCCGACGGTGACCGGGACGGCAAAGCCGGGCGAAACGCTCGTCGGCACCGCCGGCAACGATGTGTTCGCCAGCGGCGGCGGCAAGGCCGATATTATGAAGGGCCTGAAAGGTGACGACACTTATATCGTCGATGACGCCGTGATATTGGTGAAAGAGGCCTATGATGGCGGCACCGACATCGCCTACCAAACGACGCGGCAGTTTAATTATTCCAGCGCGGTCGAGATGGTGATTATGCTGGATGGGGCAGAGACGGTGAAGATGTCGCATACGGCAGCGACCGTCGTCGGCAACGGCCTTGCGAACTCGATCATCGGTAGTTCGCAAGACGACGATCTGCGTGGCGGTGGCGGCGAAGACCTGATCGAGGGCCGCTATGGCGACGATAGGATCGACGGCGGCGCGGGGATTGATACGGCGGTCTATAAGGGTTCGTTTGCGGACTACGATGTTGCACTTAATCCCGATGGCAGCCTGACTGTCGCCGATCGTGTCGGCACAGACGGCGCCGACACGTTGTTCAATGTCGAATGGCTGGCGTTCGCCGACCTATCCGTCGCTGCGCCCAACGGTGGACCCGCCGCGTCGCCGATCGGTTCGCCATCCGAGCCGGGACCGCCCGCCCTGCCGACGCCGACCGTCCTCGGGACAAAAACCCCTGGAGAAACCGTCACCGGTACGTCCGGCAACGACGTGTTGGCCAGCGGCGGCGGCAGCAAGGACACGTTGCAGGGCTTCGACGGCGATGACACGTATATCGTCGACAGCGCCGTGCAATTGGTGAAAGAGGCGTACAATGGCGGCGCCGATACGGCCTATCTCTCTGCCAAGTCATTCCTCTTTTCCAGCGCTGTCGAGACGGTGTTTCTATTGGATGGGGCCGAGAGCGTGAGGATGTCTCACACCGCTGCGACCGTGATCGGCAATGCGGCTGTAAACTCCATCGGCGGCAGCAGTCAGGACGATCTGTTGTTCGGGGCTGGCGGCAACGACACCATCCGGGGCCGCTATGGCGACGACACTATCGACGGCGGCAGCGGGACGGATACTGCGGTCTTTGATGGCGCCGCTTCCGACTATCTGATTGCGTTGAATGCAGATGGCAATATCCAGGTAGCCGACCAGGCCGGCACCGACGGCATCGACACGCTGATCGAAGTGGAACTGCTGCAATTCGCAGATGGGCTCGTCGCGGTCGCCGATATCGAATGGCTTTGAGCCGGGTGCCGATGCCGAATTCGGCATGCCGGAGGCGAAATGGGGCTTTATCCCCAGCCAGATACTGCCCTTCGTGGTCGGGCGCATCGCAATGACGCCGGACGATGGGTATTTGATGGCGTCGGTATGATTACCTTGGCTCTCAGGTGTAGGCTACGGCTCAAGGCCGGGGCGGAAGTCAAACTGGCCCGTGGGGTGACATTTTTTGCCGCTGGCATTAGTTCGTCCCGAGTGCGACCGGTCCGCTGGAGATAATCCGAAAGCGCCAGCCTTCGGCCTCTGTACCATCCAGGTTCAGGTGGCCCGCCAGGAAATACAGCCGGTCGCGATCCGGGCCTTTGGCGGTGCAGAAGCGGTCTTGCAGGTAGAACGGCGGGATCGCCTGATAGTGCAGGGTCGCGCGCACGGAGGCCGGCTTGCCCGGAATGTCGGCGAGGGGGATGGCATAGTCGTAGGCGTCGCCGCCGCCGGTCTTGTAGTGCGGATCGTCGCCGACATGATGCGCGCCGGCCTCCTCGGCCAGAAGCGCGTCGGCGCCGATGGACTTGGCCAGTTCGATGCGCTTTTCCAGGCCCTCGAAGCCTTTCGGCAATAGCCGGTTATCCTTCACATTGCCGCAGATCGACAGGAAACTGGTGGTGAGGTCGCCACCGGGCACCGGGTCCTTGCCGCATTGCGGTGCTGCGACGTCGGCGGGCGAGACGACCAACTCCTGATAGATTTGCGCCTGGTCCTGGCGGCTGACGGTCTGGAAGTGCGGCTGGAATTGCGGCTTGCCGGGGGAGAGGCGGGCGCTGCAATCGTCGGCCCACCACAACTCGCCGGCTATCGGCTGCCCTGCGCCGTCGACGATGACGCCGGCACCGTTGGTGCGCCCGCTGGCCCAGAGCGTTTGGCCGAGGCGGTCCAGCACCTCGAACTCGACGAAAGCGCGGCGGAAGCCGACGCCGGATGGGAATTTGTGGCCGACCTTGTTGTTGATCGCGACGGTGGCGGTGAGATTGCCGTCCGCGACTGAGGTCTTGACCACATCGATACCGGCGACCTCGTTGTCCGCCTGATCGAGCATCGCCTGCTCGGTGCGCAGCAGCGGCGGCAGGCCCTTCTGCCCCAGCATCGGGTCGATGGTCGGGATGCCGAAGATATCCGGGAATTGCTGCGCCATGTTGATCAGGAAGACGTTCAGGCCGGCCAGCGTATGCCGCGCAAACCCTTCGCGCGGCTCCAGGTCGATGGCGTCCGCGCCCAGGGCGTTTTCGGCGGCGGGGAAGGTTGTGTGTTCCTGGATGCTGGCGATCTTGGAGACGGTCGGCTTGCCGTCGGCCTCGCGGTTTTTCATATGGCAATCGCCGCAGTCGGCCGGGTCGCTGCCGGCCTTGTAGGTCAGGCCGGTCGCCGGCGGCGCATCGGTGCGGAAGGAGCTGAACAGCCATTCTGGGTAGGTGGTCTGCTCATAGATGTAGCCGACCACCTCGTCGCGATGCAGCACCGGCAGGTGCACCGTGTGGCAGGAGCCGCAAAGCTCCGGCGCGGCGAAGTCGGCCACGTACTCCGGCGTGATGCCGAGGGCGTGCTGCATCGGCACCGGTTTCGGGGATTTGAAGGGGCCGTAGATCGCGTCTGGCGGGCCGACGAAGAAGCTGCCGGTGAAGGTGGCGGCGAAACCGGTCAGGCCGGCGGGCGTGTTGAGTTGCTCTTGCCGCTCGATCACGCACTTGTTCTGCGGCAGGTCTTTGACCTTGGCCAGCGTGTGGGTGTTGAACACCGCGCGGTGGCAGGCGGCGCACGAGATGCCGTCGCGGGCCAGCGCGCCATAGTCCGCATGCTTGGCTTGCGCGTCGCCGGGCGGGTAGGGCACGGCGGCCACCATCTCGCGCCTGAAGTCGCCGCAGGCCTTGCCGGCCAGCACGTTATCCAGCTCAAACTGGCGCTGGCCGAGAATGCCATGACAGCCGAGGCAGGTGGTCTCGACAAAGGCCTTCTTGCCGGGATGGAAGGTCTGGGTCTCGCTCGCCAATTGGGCGAAGAAGATCGGGTCGCGGCCCGCCAGGCCCATCGGCGAGGTGCGCCAGGTGGCGTAGGGTGACAGGTTCTCCAACCGATAGCCGTGCGCGTTGGTCACCGGCAGCGGCTTGGTCATGTCGAATTGCAGGCCGGTGCTGCCGGCGTCGTGGCAGCCGGCGCATTGGTCGGATGTGATGTATTGGCTGTCGAGGCCGGCGACATCGCTGGCGGTCTTCTTCACCCAGACATTGTCGTAGGTGGCGGAGGGGAACTTGCTGACATCCCCCCACGCCGGCGGGTTCGGGGTGGTCTTGCCGAAGGTCTCAGTGAAAGCGCCGTTGTAGGCGAACAGCGGCTGGCCGAGGCGCGGCGCCGGGCCCTTGGGCAAGGTCACCTCGCGGTGATGAGTGATTGGCGGCGTCGGGTCGAGCGCGTAGTCTTGGGAGAGGAAGGTCAGCGGCTCGCCCGGCTCACCCTGGATATTGGCCAGGGATGAGAAGGTCAGGTTGTCGGTGGCCGAGGCGTGGCAGTTGACGCAATACTGGCCGAAGCCCTGGTTCGGCGGCGCGTTGGCCGGGCCGGGCGGCCAGTCGGCATTGGCAGCGCCCCAGCCGTACCAGCCCCAATACCAGCCGTCATGGCTGGCGCCCGCATCGCGCACCATGAAGGCCGCGCCGGAGGACGGCAGCAGCTTCAGCGGGTCTTCCTTGGCGCAACGGGCGGCGGGTGCGGTCATCATCTCCTTGACGATCATCGCGCCGTCGGGGATCGGCGTATCGGCCGCATAGCCGCCGGAGCCCTTCGCCGGGCGGTTGGCCTTGAGCCAGCTATAGAAGTCCGGCGAATACCAGATCACTACGGGTTGATGTGTGCCGTAGTATTGGCCGACCCACTCGCCATCGGCAAAGGTGTTGGTGTAGGGGCCGGTGTCGCGCACGAGCTTGTCGCGCACCCAACCGCCCGCCTGGTCGCGATGGCAGAACGCGCCGAAGAATTCGCTGAGCTTCGCCTCGTACTCGTTCAGCGGCAGGCCGCCGGGATTGCCGACGATGGGGCGGAGCGCGGCGCAGAGCGCCGGATCCTGCGGCGTTAGGGCTTGCGGTTGCAGGTCCGGGCAGTCGCTGGCGGCCAAGGCCGCGCCGGCGCTTAACCAGGCCGATGCCGCAAGGGCGAGCAGGAGCCGTTTTGCCATCGGCGTCTCCGGTGTTGCTGTCTCAGACGCCAGTATCGTGCGGTAGTATGAGCAAAAAGGAAAGCATCAACGGTTGCAGAACCTTCGACTTGCGGCCCTGCCTCAGCCGCGGTCGGACGCCGAACTCCGCAAGCCGCGCTCCAGCCATTCGCGGATCAGCCGTTGATAGGGGATGCCACGGCGGGACGCCTCCGCCTTCACCGCGGCGAGCAGTCCCTCCGGCAGGCGCATGGATACGCGAGCCGACTTTTTTGCAAACTCAAACGGAGCCGGCTTGAACTGATCGAAATCCAGGTCGGACAGATCCTGGTCCAAGAAGGCTTCCGCCTCGGCATCAGTGGTCATGCGGGGGACGTTCCGGGGCATAGCGTTTGGCCTCTCTTTGATGCATGAAGCGGGCGCTTACGGGCCGGATCAGCCAAGCCTCCTGCTTCAGCCGGTATGTGAATGCGATGAAAACCGGACGTCCTGTAGGCGTATCACCGATGGCGATGTACCGCGCTTCCGCCACAGAATGGAGGATGTCAGGGGCAACCCGTGGACCGCCAGATAGCACGGCCTCGATCTCCGCAATCGTCAGGCCGTGTTTCTGACATTTGATCCGGTTGCCATCGTCCCAATCGAAGCCGGAAATCACTCGCATTATGCCTGACATATGTAAGGACAAATACCGGTTCTGGCAAGCCAACTCGACCCGCCTCCACCGAGATTTGCATCGGCCCTTGCGCCGCGGCTGAAATACTGGAAACTAGCCAGGTCGAATGTTTGCAGGGATGAACCATCGCTGCGACGCTCAAACCAATAAAGAAAGGGACGGCATGCCCAGTGTTTCGATGACCGTGAACGGTCAGGCGGTGTCGGCGGAGGTCGACGGTCGCACGCTTTTGGTGGATTTCATCCGGGAGCACCTGGTGCTCACCGGCACTCATGTCGGCTGCGACACCTCGCAATGCGGGGCGTGTGTTGTGCTGGTGGATGGCGAGGCGGCGAAGAGCTGCACGATGCTGGCCGCCCAGGCGGATGGCGCCAAGGTGACCACCATCGAGGGTCTGGCCGAGGATGACGATCTGCATCCGATGCAGGCGGCCTTTCGCGACAACCACGGGCTGCAATGCGGCTTCTGCACGCCGGGCATGATCATGAGCGCGGTCGATCTGGTGCAGCGCAATCCCGACCCGAGCGAGGCGGAGATTCGCAAGGCGCTGGACGGCAATATCTGCCGGTGCACCGGCTACCACAATATCGTGAAGGCGGTCGCCCAGGGCGCTGCCGGCATGCGCAGCTAACCCATACACCGGAGAAGATAGTCATGAACGACAGCGTATCCGGCATCGGCGCCCGCGTTCTGCGCCGCGAAGATTTCCGCTTCATCAAGGGCCGCGGCAAGTATGTCGATGACATCGTGCTGCCGCGCCAGACCTATGCGGTCATGGTGCGCTCGCCCTATGCGCACGCCACGATCAACGGCATCGACAGCAGCGCCGCGGCGGGCATGCCCGGCGTCATCCGCATCCTGACCGCAGCCGATTTCGAGGCCTTTGGCGGCGTGCCTTGCGGCTGGCTGGTGAACAGCCAGAACGGCGACCCGATGGTCGAGCCGAAACACCCGATCCTGGCCGAAGGCAAGGTGCGCCATGTCGGCGACCCGGTGGCCGTCGTCATCGCCGGCAGCCGCGCCGAGGCCCGCGATGCGGCCGACGCCGTGATGGTCGACTATGGCGAACTGCCGGCGGTCGTGAACATGCGCCAGGCCATCGACAACCCGCCGGCGGCGGTGCACGACGATGCGCCGAACAATATATGCTTCGACTGGGCGCTGGGCGACAAGGCGGAGGTCGATGCGGCCTTTACGAACGCCGCGCACGTGACGACGCTGGAATTCACCAACAACCGCCTGTCGCCGAACGCGATGGAGCCGCGCTGCGCCATCGGCGACTTCGACCGCTCGTCCGGTGACTACACGCTCTACACCACCAGCCAGAATCCGCACGTCATCCGCTTGCTGATGGGTGCGTTCGTGCTGTCGATTCCGGAGCACAAGCTGCGGGTTTACTCGCCCGATGTTGGCGGCGGCTTCGGTTCGAAAATCTACCACTATGCCGAGGAAGCCATCGTCACGGTCGCCTCCAAGTTGCTGGGCAGGCCGGTGAAGTGGACCAGCGACCGGACCGAAGCCTTTATCTCCGACGCCCATGGCCGCGATCACGTGACCAAGGCGGAGTTGGCGCTGGACGCGGACGGCAAGTTCTTAGGCCTGCGCTGCGATACGCTGGCGAATATGGGCGCCTATCTCTCCACCTTCGCGCCCTGCGTGCCGACATATCTGCATGCGACCCTGCTGGCCGGCCAGTACAAGACGCCGCTGATCTATTGCAACGTCAAGGCCGTCTTCACCAACACCGTGCCGGTGGACGCCTACCGCGGCGCCGGCCGTCCGGAGGCGACCTATCTGCTGGAGCGGGTGATTGACAAGGCGGCCCGCGAAATGGGCATCGGCCCGGCGGAAATCCGCCGGCGCAACTTCATCCAGCCGGAAGACTTCCCCTACCAAACCCCGGTCGCCCTGACCTACGACATTGGCGATTACGAGGCGACGCTTTCGGCGGCATTGAAGGCGAGCGACTGGGACGGTTTCGCCCAGCGCAAGGCGGAGGCGAAGTCGCGTGGCAAGCTGCGCGGCATCGGCCTTTCCTGTTATATCGAGGCCTGCGGCATCGCTCCGTCAGCGGTGGTCGGCTCGCTCGGCGCGCGGGCGGGGTTGTACGAGGCAGCGACCATCCGGGTGAACCCCACCGGCTCTATCTCGGTGCTGACCGGCTCCCACAGCCATGGCCAGGGGCACGAGACTACCTTTGCCCAGGTGGTGGCGGAGCAGTTGGGCCAGCCGATTGAGAACATCGACATCGTCCACGGTGACACCGCGCGCATTCCCTTCGGCATGGGCACCTATGGCAGCCGCTCCATCGCGGTTGGCGGCACCGCTATCGTCAAGGCGCTCGACAAGATCATCGCCAAGGGCAAGAAGATCGCGGCGCACCTGATGGAGGCCAGCGCCGACGATGTCGTCTTCGAAAATGGCATGTTCAAGGTCGCCGGCACGGACAAGGAGATCGACTTCGGCTCGGTCGCCCTCACCGCCTATGTGCCGCACAACTACCCGCTGGACGAGATCGAGCCGGGGCTGGAGGAGACCGCGTTCTACGACCCGGCCAACTTCACCTTCCCCGCCGGCAGCTATGTCTGCGAGGTGGAGATCGACCCGGAAACCGGCGAGATCGAGGTGTGCTCCATGCATGCCTCCGACGATTTCGGCAACATCATCAACCCGATGGTCGTCGAGGGCCAGGTGCATGGCGGCCTGGTCCAGGGCATCGGCCAGGCGCTGCTGGAGCAGGCGGTGTATGACGAGAACGGTCAGCTGCTGACCGCGTCCTACAACGACTACACCATGCCCCGCGCCGACGACATGCCGAACTTCACGGTCGACCACCAGATCACGGCCTGCACGCACAACCCGTTGGGCGTGAAGGGCTGCGGCGAGGCGGGGGCCATCGGCTCGCCGCCGGCGGTGATCAACGCCGTCGTCGATGCGCTCAGCGAGTACGGCGTCGAGCATATCGAGATGCCGGCGACGCCACGCAAGATCTGGCGCGCCATTCACTCGGCAAAGAATTAAGGGAGGCTGGGCAAACCTATGCAAGCGTTCAACTATGTGAAACCGGCCAGTCTGGCCGACGCGGTCTCGGCGCTGTCTGGCGCCGACGACGGCACCCTGCTGGCCGGCGGTCAGACCCTGCTGCCGACGATGAAAGCCCGTTTGGCGGCGCCGAGCGATGTGATCGACTTGAGCGGCATTGCCGAACTGAAAGGCATCAGCGTCAGCGGCGATGCCGTGACCATCGGCGCCATGACCCGGCACGCGGATGTGGCGGGCTCCAGCGACGTGAAGGGCGCGATCCCGGCGTTAGCGGCGCTCGCGGCCAGCATCGGCGATCAGGCGGTGCGCAATCGTGGCACCATCGGCGGTTCGGTCGCGAACAATGACCCGGCGGCAGATTATCCGGCGGCATTGCTCGCCCTTGGCGCGACGGTCAAGACCGACAAGCGCGAGATCGCGGCCGACGACTTCTTCACCGGCATGTTCGACACGGCGCTGAACGACGGCGAGATCGTCACGTCGGTCTCGTTCCCGGTGCCGGAGAAGGCGGCCTATGTGAAATTCCCGAACCCAGCGAGCCGCTATGCCATGGTCGGCGTGTTCGTCGCCAAGACGGCAGGCGGCGTCCGCGTTGCGGTGACTGGAGCGGGCAGCGGCGGCGTCTTCCGCGTGCCGGAGTACGAGAGCGCGCTGGCCTCGAACTTCAGCCCGGACGCGATTGCCGACGGAGTGGTGCCGGCGGGCAACCTGAACAGCGACCTGCACGCCGACGCGGAATACCGCGCGCACCTGATCGGCGTCATGGCGCGGCGGGCGGTGGCCGCAGCGGGCTGACGCCAAAGCGGTTCCGCTTCCCCTAGCCTTGTCCCGGACTTGCTCCGGGACGAGCCCGGGGGAAACGAAGCGTCATTTTTAGACGCATGACTGCCCGCAACTCTGGCGTGAGCGCTCTTGGTTAGATGGGATCATGCGGTTTCAGTCTCTGAGGTCGTTTGAGCCGGACAAAGCCGCTGTTTGCCTGCATGGGGCACGGCTCATTCAGGTTTGCTACGCTTCTGATGCGATACATAGGATGACGGCGTCTGCAAGCCCATATATGGTGTGTGGTGTTGCTCCTAAGTTCGATCTAAACGCTCTACTGAGGTACGATGAAGGTCCGGTTTCACAATCCTCCAATCAATGAACTTGTCATTGCGACATACTTTGATCCGCCGCTGTTTACGCTGCGCAGCGAGCATATCGGCTTGTTCTGGTCTAAAATTCGCAACGCGTTCCCGACGGTCGAGCAGCAAGCACCGGTCGGTGGTGCTGAGGCCTTTGATGCAATCACCGGCGAATTTTTCCCAATGCCGCGCTTCTGGTTTTCGGCTGAGGATAACGTCAATCTGATACAGCTACAGAAGAACGCATTCATGCTCAACTGGCGGCGGCGAGACGCGCAGTACCCGCACTTCGCTGAAAATCTTAAACCGGCCTTTGATAAGTACTTCCGGATCTTTGAGGATTTTGCGCGCGAAGATGTTGGCGTTGAGGATATTAAAATCGACCTGTGTGAGCTGACCTACATCAACACAATCGAGGCCTGTGAATATTGGCAAGGGCCCCAGGATACTGCCAAGGTCGTCCCATCCTTTGCGATACCGGAGACGGGAACTGAGTCGAGCGCTCCATCAGCATTCAATTGCACCTATGTCTATGTACCCTCAAAAGACCTGCAACTGCGGGTCAGTATTCGCAACGGCGAAGTGACGACGAAGCCCGGAACGCCGGTGCTTGTCCTAGAGATCAAGGCGAGTGGGCGGCTTGGGCAAGTCGGAAAGTCCATCGCCGATGAGTGGTTCGAGCGGGCGCACGATGCAATCATCGCCTCCTTTGTCGGCATGACAAGCGAGGACATCCAACAGGCACACTGGAAGCCGGTAACGGAGGACGCATGATCACAGCACTAGATATGGACAGGGTAACGCTAAACCCTGGCTGTCAACCGCCAGCGATAATAGTTGAGGCGGATAATACCTCAGCTTTCAATATCGACCCGCCAGTGATGGTTCATCGTAGGCAACTCCTCCGTGCGCCGGCCGCTGACCAACCGAAACAGTGGGTCACGCTGACTGATCTGATTGTCCAGTCTTTCGATCTCGGCGACGAGCTAGCCCATGAGCTTGGCGAAAAGGCCAAGCGGGCGCAGGCCGACTTGCAAGCCTACAAAGTAAGGGTCGAGGCGCTGCGCGCCGATGCGGCGAAAGACGGCTACGGCCTAAATTCGGCTTCCGAGCGCGATTTTTGGCACTTCATCCGCTCTGAGCCCTTCATCCGCAAGGGCAATCTGGTGTTGATAGATAACGGCAATCTGCGCGCTGTCTGGAAGGGCGAGAATGGTACCCATATCGGTTTGCAATTCTTGGGCAGCCACGCGGTGCAGTATGTGATCTTCAAGTGGCGCGCGGCGGCCGAAACAATTTCGCGTGTCGCCGGGCGTGACAGCTTTGACGGGGTGAAACGTCAGATTAAGGCCTTTGATCTGCGGTCACTGATCTTTGCATGATGAGCGCTGACCTTCCTCTGGCCGATCATATCGTCCGCTACGTCAAACCAAGCATGATTGAAGAAGATGGAACTGCGAATGGTGCCGAATTCCGGCTGCGGTCACGCCGACCTGACGAAACTGGCTTGTCTGTCAACTGGTTAGAGGCCTTCGATCCGGATAAGGCAAACCAGCTCGCCCAAGTACGGCGGCTATACCGGCTTGAAGTTAAGAAGCGTGGCCGCTTTGCTGAGCTGAATGTTGGCTCGGTGCATGAGAAGGTAGCTAAAGAGCTGAAAACGCTGCGGATCGTCCATGATCCGCTCGACCCTGAAGACAGTTTTGAAGCAGACCCTTCCCATGCGGAGATTACCGGTCTGCCGCTCGGGGACTCTGACCAAGCAATGTTGATCGGAGACATAATCGCCGAGTGTGTAATCACGATGCATCCAGCCATAGAAGAGGCATAAGCTTTCTACAGCCTATTGCTGCGAAAGCAGCCGGAGGCACCGTTTGGTAGGCTGGAACGGAGCATTGCAACCGTTCAGACAAGTCACAGTATTGGTCGGTTTGGAGCTCAAACCTGACATCTGAGGGTGCAGCGATCTTCGCCCTTGGGTTGTGATCGGCCCGATCTTAGGGCCCCAAAAAGCTCATGTTAAGCGACCGCACCTGCGGCACGCATCTCGGCGATGCTTGAAGCGTCGAAGCCCAGTGTCGCCAACACCGCGTCCGTGTGCTCGCCTTTGTCGGGGGCGATGCCGCGCGGGTCGCCGTTGGCCAGGGGCTCCGTTCCGGGCAGGTTGACGACCGGTAGCGAGCCCAAGGCCGAGTCCTCCAGCCATGAGACCGCGCCGACCGCCTCGACATGGGCATCCTGCACCACGGTCGCGTAGTCGTGCACCGGCGCGTGCGGCACGTCGGCGGCGTCCAGAGCGGCGCAGAGTTCGGCGCGGTGCCGCTTTGCGATGACCTCCTCCAGAATGGCGCGCAGGGCGTGGTCGTTCTCCTGCCGGGCTGGCAGGGTGGAGAAGCGCGGGTCGGCGCCGACTTCCGGCAGGCCCAGCACCCGGCAGAGGGATTGGAAGAATTTCTCGCGCACGATGGAGATGTTGACCGGGCCATCCGCCGTCTCGAACGTACCGGTCGGCGGCAAGGGCGTCAGCTCCACCGGCGCATGCGAGGAGCCGGGCACCGCGGCCTCCTGCACCAAACCCTGCTGCTGGAACAACAGCATGGAGCGCATCAGGCTGATATCCAGATGCCGCCCGCCCTGGCCGACGGCTTTGGCGTAGAGCGCGGTGGAGACGCTCTGATAGGCCATCAGGCCGGTGGTGTAGTCGGGCACCGGAAAGCCGATGCGCCGCGGCGTGCCGGCATCGGTGCGGTTGCGGCCCATCAGGCCGGTGAAAGCTTGCAGGATGCCGTCGGTCGCCGGTCGCTTGGCGTAAGGGCCGGTTTGCCCGAAGCCGGTGATCGAGCCATAGACCACGTCGGGCGAGACCGCGCGGATTGCCTCATAGCCGATGCCCAGCCGGCCAGCGACGCCGGGGCGGTTGCTCTCCAGGAAGACGTCGCAGTCCTTGGCCAGCGCCAGCACCGCCTCGCGGCCGGCCTGCTGTTTCAGGTCAATGACGATGGCCTGCTTGCCGCGGTTGCAGGTGACGAAGGCGGAGGTGCGGTCGCCGCTGCCGCTGCCGAGCGTGCGCGACCAGTCGCCCTCCGGCGGCTCGACCTTGATGACGGTTGCGCCGTAATGGCCCAGCAACATGGCGCAGAACGGCCCGGCCAGACCCTGGGTCATATCGATGACGCGCAGGCCCTTGAAGGGCAGCATGGGGGCGGGATCGGTTACCATGAGGCGTGATGCACTTTCACTTGGATTGTCGGTTTGCCGTCGGCTTTGAGGACGGAGACATCGACCGTGCCGCCAAAGCGTGCGCTATCAATGCCGGTGGGCTGGTGGTAAGCTGCTTGACGCGCGGACGTGACGCTCGTCTTCCACGGCGCGAAACAATGGCCGATCTGCTCGTGAGCAGGGCTTGCAGTTTTATTCGTCATGCGCGAAAGTCTATCCTAGAAGTTTCCTAGGGTGAAACCATCTGTGTATGGAGCCTCACCCGCCAGCCCTATCCAAGCCAGGGAGTGACGATGTACTCGCCCACTTATGCCGCCCCTAAGACGGTGGACGAAGCCGTTGGTCTGCTCGCCAACGCATCCGGCTCTGCCCGGGTGCTTTCCGGCGGCACCGACCTTATCATTCAAATGCGGTCCGGCCGGGTTCGCCCCGACCTGATCGTCGATATCAAGAAGATCGAAGGCTCGATCGGCATCCGCGAGGAAGCCGACGGCTGGCACATCGGCGCGGCGACGCCCGGCGCTCAAGTCAGTGAGCACAAAGCGCTTTGCGCCGCTTGGCCGGGTGTGACTGAAGCGGTTGACTTGATCGGTTCGACCCAGGTGCAGGGCAGAGCCTCGTTCGCCGGCAATCTGTGCAACGCATCGCCGGCAGCCGATAGCGTGCCGGCTTTGGTTGCAGCCGGTGCACAGGCGGTGATCGTCGGCAAGAACGGCAAGCGCATCATTCCGGTCGAGCAGGTGCCGGTATCGCCGGGCAAGACCAGTCTGGCGCCGGATGAATTCGTGTTCGAGTTCATCGTACCAAAGGTTTCCGGCAAGACGGCGGACGCCTATCTGCGCTTCATCCCGCGGACCGAGATGGATATCGCCGTTGTCGGCGCCGGCATCTGCGTCACCCTGGATGGCAGCGGCAAATGCACGGCCGCCAAAGTCTCGCTCGGCGCAGTCGCGCCAACGGTGTTGGTGGTCGACGCAGCCGCCAAGGCGCTGATCGGCAGCAAGCTGGACGATGCGGCACTGGCCAAGCTGGATGCGGCGGCACAGGCGGCTTGCAAGCCGATTGACGACAAGCGCGGCACCATCGAATACCGCACCAAGGTCGCAGGTGTGCTCGCCAGGCGGGCCGCGGCGATTGCCTTTGAACGCGCAGCGGCGCGCTAATTACAAGAAGCGGGGACAAGACATGTCGAAAACACACGTCACCTGTAGCATCAATGGTGAAGAAACCGAATTCCTGTGCGAGTCGAACCAGACCATGCTGGACGTCTTGCGGGACGATCTGGGCCTGACGGGCTCGAAGGAAGGCTGCGGCTCCGGCGACTGCGGCGCATGCAGCGTGCTGGTCGATGGCCGCCTGGTGTGCTCCTGCCTGATGTTCGGGCCGGAGGCCGAGGGAACGGAGATCACGACGATCGAGGGCATCGCCACGGGCGATAAGCTGCACCCGGTGCAATCGCAGTTCCTGAAGCATGCGGCCTTGCAGTGCGGCTTCTGCACCCCCGGCCTGATCGTCGCGACCAAGGCGCTGTTAGACGCCAACCCGAACCCGACCGACGAGGAAGCGCGCTACTGGCTGGCCGGCAATCTTTGCCGCTGCACCGGCTATGACAAAATCATGAATGCTGTCCATGCCGCAGCCGCCGAGCTGCGAGGGGAGTCTGTTTGATGAATGACATCTCGCTCAAAGACGCGCTGAAGGTCGTCGGCACCCGACCGATCCGACCCGACGGAGTCGACAAGGTCATGGGCCGGGCCCAATTCGGCGGCGACGCCGTGATGCCGGGCATGATCTTCGGCGCCACCGTTCGCTCGCCGCACGCCCATGCGCGCATCAAGAAGATCGACACGTCCGCCGCCGAGAAGATGAAGGGCGTGCGCGCGGTCGTGACCGCTGCCGACTTCCCCGACATCCCTTCGGAAGAAGCCTTCGTCGGTGAAGGCCCAATGAACTTTCGCGATCTCTCGCTAAACATTATCGCTCGCGAAAAGGTGTTGTACGACGGCCATGTGGTCGCCGCGGTGGCAGCGACCTCCAACAGCATCGCCAAGGCCGCGGCGGAGGCGATTAAGGTCGAGTATGAGGTGCTGCCGCACGTCATCAACGAAATTGAGGCGATGGCGGCGGATGCGCCGATATTGCATGACGACCTGATCACCGCCGGCGTCGATCCGAAGCCGACCAAACCGTCGAACGTTGCCAAGCGCATCGAGTTTTCCACGGGCGACCTGGAGGCCGGCTTCGCCGCTGCCGATAAGATCGTCGAGCGCACCTTCACGACCGCGCCGGTGCATCAGGCCTATATCGAACCGCATGCCTGCGTCGCGGCCTTTAGTCCGGACGGACAGTGCCAAGTGATCTGCTCCAGCCAGGGCCAGTTTATGGTCCGTGCCTACTGCGCCAAGCTGTTGGGTCTGGACATCTCCGAAATCCGAGTCACGCCCTCGGAGATCGGTGGCGGTTTCGGCGGCAAGACCTTGGTCTATCTGGAGCCGCTGGCGCTGGCGCTGTCGCGCAAGGCTGGCCGGCCGGTGCGGATGGTCATGACCCGCGAGGAAGTATTCCGCGGCACTGGCCCGACCTCCGGCGGCACCATCAAAGTGAAGATCGGCGCCAAGAAGGACGGCACCATTACCGCCGCCGACGCCGAAGTGATCTTGCAAGCCGGCGCCTTTCCGGGCTCGCCCGTACAGCCTGCCTGCATGACCTGCTGGGCGATGTACGACCTGGAGAATGCCCGCACCATCGGCTACGACGTCGTCTCCAACCGCCCGAAAGTCGCGGCCTACCGCGCACCGGGCGCGCCGATTTCGACCTTCGCCACCGAAAGCTGCGTCGACGAGTTGGCTCGCGAAATCGGCATGGACCCGATTGAGTTACGCCTGAAGAACGCGGCGAAAGACGGCACGAAGGCGCTTTATGGGCCGACGTTCCAGAATATCGGCTACATCCAGACGCTGGAGGCGGCCAAGAACCATCCGAACCTCAAAGAAAAGCTGGGTCCGAACCAGGGGCGTGGCGTTGCGGCGGGTTTCTGGTTCAATATCGGCGGGGAAAGCTCGGCCTCCTTGGCGATCAACGAGGACGGCACCGTCGTTCTGGTCTCCGGTAGCGTGGATATCGGCGGCTCTCGCGCCTCGATGGCAATGATGGCGGCGGAAATCCTGGGCGTGAATGTGGAGCGGGTTCGCCCGGTCATCGGCGATACCTCGTCTATCGGCTTCACCTTCCTGACCGGCGGCAGCCGCGTGACATTTGCGACCGGAACAGCGGTTTGCGAGGCGACCGACGATATGGTCAAGCAGCTACGCGGTCGGGCGGCCAAGATCTGGGAGATCGATGCAGACGCGGTGGAATGGCGCGACGGCGCGGCCTACCCGGCTGGCGACAATGCCGGCAAGTTCGAGCCGTTGACTTTGGCCGACATCGCGGCGAAAGCCGCGCGCACCGGCGGCCCCATCGCGGCGAAGGCCTCGGTCAACGCGCAAGGCGCCGGCCCGGGTTGGGGTGTGCATGTGGTTGATGTGGAGGTCGATAAAGAGACCGGCCACGTGAAGATCCTACGTTACACCGCAGCGCAGGACGTCGGCCGGGCAATCCATCCGGCCTATGTCGAGGGTCAGGTGCAGGGCGGTGCGGCACAGGGCATCGGCTGGGCGCTGAACGAGGAGTATATCTACGACAAAAACGGCCGCCTCGATAACGGCGGTTTCCTCGACTACCGCGTGCCGGTCGCCAGCGATCTGCCGAAGATCGACGTGGCCCTGGTCGAAGTACCCAACCCACGGCACCCCTTCGGCGCCAAGGGTGTGGGCGAGGTGCCGATTGTGCCGCCGATGGCCGCGATTGCCAACGCCATCTACGATGCGATCGGCGTGCGCATGACCAGCCTGCCGATGTCGCCACCCAAGGTGCGGGCGGCGCTGGACGCAGCGAAGTAAGCGATAGGGATAACGGCGGCAGAGCGATGGCAACAGTCCACTTGAGCGCCACGCTCTGCCGCGCCTATTGCGGCGACACTAGGGTGGTGGAGGTGAAAGCCGCCACTATCGGTCAATTGATCAAGGAACTGGATGCTCTATTCCCAGGCCTTGGCAAACAAATCGACGAGAGCATGGCGGTGGCCATCGACGGCGAGATCTTTCAGGACTCGTTCATTGACCCCATCGGTCCCGACAGCGAAGTGCACCTGATCCCAAAGATCGCCGGCGGTTAAGCCTCTGCCGACCATGCGCGCTGTTTCCTGCTGAGCGCTTAACAGGCCGTTGACGAAGTCTGTCCTGGACGAATCGGACTAGGCCTGATT
>CAXBDI010000048.1:0-26004 GCA_963974445.1 uncultured Alphaproteobacteria bacterium | reverse complement strand
TAGGAGCGTAACCTCAATCGACAGGGCTGACGGACTCGGAATAACGGCCACTCAGAAGGTTACAGCGCACGTCTGGCGTTTAACCCTTTGCGGCCAGCTAGGCTTGTCGCTAGAGTCGCGGCTGCGCAGCCAATTTGCAATCAGAACATGACATTGCGCGTCACAATCAAGAATTGGGAAACGCCGCTTGCCGATCTCAGCCAAGATCAGGCGGATTCCCACAACAGAGCCGGGATGCGATGCCTTTACCTGACATCAGTCGCCACGACACATTTCCCAAATTACTGCGCTACAACGCCGGCGCACGCGGCAACCGCCCGGCCATGCGCGAAAAGAACCTGGGGATCTGGCAAACCTTCACCTGGGCGGAGCAAGCGGCCGAGGTGCGGGCGCTGGCCTGCGGCTTCGCCAATCTGGGGTTGAAACGCGGCGACCACATGTCGGTGATCGGCGACAACCGCCCGCGGCTCTACTGGAGCATCGCGGCGGCGCAGGCGCTGGGCGCCATCCCGGTGCCGATCTATCAAGATTCCGTCGCCGACGAGATGCAGTTCATCCTGAACCACGCCGCGGTGAAAATGGTCGTGGCCGAGAATCAGGAGCAGGTCGACAAGGTGCTGTCGATCAAGGATCGCCTGCCCGAGCTTACAACCATCGTCTACGACGATCCGCGCGGCCTGCGCGAGTACACAGAGGCCTTTCTGCACCACTACGACGGCGTCGTGGCCGAGGGCCGCGACTACGACCAAGTGCACGACCGATTTTTCGAAGAGCAGGTCGATCAGGGCAAGGGCTCCGACTCCGCCATCATGTGCTATACCTCTGGCACCACCGGCCAGCCAAAGGGCGTCGTCCTCACCCACAGCAATTGCATCAGCATCGGCGCGATGGCGATTGAGTTCGACAGACTGTCGGAGCGTGACGACGTGCTGGCCTATCTGCCGATGGCCTGGGTCGGCGACAACCTGCTGTCCTACGGCCAATCGCACATCGCCGGCTTTTGCATGGCCTGCCCGGAATCGGCCGAGACGCTGTTGATGGACATGCGGGAACTGGGGCCGACCTATTTCTTTGCCCCTCCCCGCATCTTTGAAACCATGCTGACCACCGTCATGATCCGGATGGAGGATGCGGGCGGCTTTAAAAAATGGCTGTTCCACACCCTCATGGATCACGCAACCAAGGTCGGCGAGAAAATCCTGGATGGCGAGCCGGTCGGGCTGGCGGACCGGGTCAAATACTGGATCGGCGAGGTCTGCATCTATGGCCCGCTCAAGAACATGCTGGGCCTCAGCCGGATGCGGGTCGGCTATACCGCCGGCGAAGCGATCGGACCGGAAATTTTCGTGTTCTTCCGTTCGCTCGGCATCAATCTCAAGCAAGCCTATGGCCAAACGGAAGCATCGGTGTTCGTCACCATGCAGCCGGACGGGCAGGTCCGCTCCGATACCGTCGGCCAGGCGGCGCCGGGCGTCGAGTTGAAGGTCGTCGAAGACGGCGAAGTGCTCTACCGCTCCCCCGGCGTGTTCCTGGAATACTACAAAAACCCGGAGGCCACGGCGTCGACCAAAACGCCGGACGGCTGGGTGCATACGGGCGATGCCGGGTTCATCGACGACGCCGGCCACCTGCACATCATCGACCGGGCCAAGGACGTGGGCAAGCTTTCCAGCGGCGAACTATTCGCGCCGAAATATCTGGAAAACAAAATGAAATTCTTCCCGAACGTGCGGGAGGCGGTTGCGGTCGGCAACGGCCGGGACTTCGCGACCATGATGATCAACATCGATGCGGAGGCCATCGGCAACTGGGCCGAGCGCCGGAACGTCGCCTATGCCTCCTATCAGGAACTCTCGGCGTTGCCGGAAGTCTATGACCTGATGGCAGAGCACCTGGCGGAAATGAACGCCAGCCTGGCGGCGGAACCGCAGATGGCCGCCAGTCAGGTCCACCGGTTCCTGGTGCTGCCCAAAATGCTCGAAGCCGACGACGGCGAGATGACCCGCACGCAGAAAGTGCGCCGCAGTGCGGTTTTCGAGAAGTACGCCCCGCTGATCGACGGCCTCTACAGCGGCGCGGACTCGGTCTACATGGAAATTCAGGTGACGTTCGAGGATGGTCGCCTCGATATGGTCAAGGGCGACGTCCAGATCCGCGATGTGCCAGTGATCACACCAAACCTGGCCCGGGCTGCGGAGTAGCGCGCCATGCCTGGGCCGCAAAAAACATTGCTGACGGTGGAGAACATTACCCTGCGCTTTGGCGGAGTGAAGGCGCTGACCGATGTCTCGTTCGATATCCTCAAAGGCGAAATCCGGGCGATCATCGGGCCTAATGGCGCCGGCAAATCCTCCATGCTGAACTGCATCAATGGCTTCTACCATCCGCAGGAAGGCCGCATCACCTACAAGGGCCGGGCGCGCAAGCGGATGCGCCCCTACGAAGCGGCGAGCCAGGGCATCGCCCGCACCTTCCAGAACATCGCGCTGTTCCGCGGCATGAGCGTGCTCGACAACGTCATGACCGGCCGGGTGCTGAAGATGCACAGCACGCTGCTGGAGCAGGCCTTCTATATGGGGCGCGCGCGCAGTGAGGAAATCGAGCACCGGGCCAAGGTCGAGGAGGTGATCGACTTCCTCGAAATTCAGGCGATCCGCAAAACGCCGGTGGGCCGCCTGCCCTACGGCCTGCAAAAGCGGGTGGAACTGGCCCGCGCATTGGCGGCGGAGCCGGAACTGCTGCTGCTGGACGAGCCGATGGCCGGCATGAATGTCGAGGAGAAGGAGGACATGAGCCGCTTCATCCTCAACGTGAATGCCGAATTCGGCACGACCATCGCACTGATCGAGCACGACATGGGCGTGGTCATGGATTTATCGGACCGGGTCGTCGTCTTGAACTATGGCGAAAAGCTTGCCGACGGCACGCCGGACGTGGTCCGCAGCAACCAAGCGGTGATCGACGCCTATCTGGGCGTCTCTCACTGATAATAATTAAGGCGAGGGAGCGAACCCCGTGGAGTTCTTCACAGACTTTTTTGCCGGCCCGATCTTGGAAATGGCCGATGCGCCGGAGTTCCTGGCGGAGGTAGTGATCGCCGGCCTGATGTCCGGCGTGATGTACTCGCTGGTCGCCCTGGGCTTCGTGCTGATCTTCAAGGCCTCCGGCATATTCAATTTCGCGCAAGGGGTCATGGTGCTGTTCGCAGCCTTGAACTTCGTCGGGCTGATGGATGCGG
Organism: uncultured Alphaproteobacteria bacterium; assembly: GCA_963974445.1. Classification (GTDB taxonomy): domain Bacteria; phylum Pseudomonadota; class Alphaproteobacteria; order Bin95; family Bin95; genus JACKII01. The sequence continues at coordinate 22,766 of CAXBDI010000048.1, read as the reverse complement.
GCGTCCACCCGATCCTGGCCTTTCTGGCGACCATCGTCATCATGACCCTGCTCGCCGTTGCTGTTGAACGGCTGGTACTGCGCCGGCTGGTCAATCAAAGCCAGTTGATCCTGTTCATGTCCACCATCGGCATCACCTTTTTTCTGGAAGGTTTCGGCGAGTTGATCTGGGGCGGCAATGTGCGGCCGCTGGACATCGGTATTCCGGACGACGGCTTCTTCATCGCCAACGGCCAGATCCTGATACAGGAGGCGGACCTGTTTGCGGGCGCCACCGCGGCCCTACTGGTGTCGGTTCTGGCGCTCGGCTTCCGCTACACGGCGGTGGGCCGAGCGTTGCGCGCGGTGGCCGACGACCATCAGGCGGCGCTATCGGTCGGCATTCCGCTGAACCACATCTGGATTATCGTCTGGGCCGTGGCCGGCTTCGTCGCCCTGGTGGCGGGCATCATGTGGGGCACCAAGCTGGGCGTGCAGTTCTCGATCTCGATTGTGGCGCTGAAGGCATTTCCGGTGCTGATCCTGGGCGGCTTCACCTCGATCCCCGGCGCCATTATCGGCGGCCTGATCATCGGCGCCGGCGAAAAAGTGGCGGAGGTCTATTGGGGGTCGGCATTCGGCGGCGCTATTGAGGAGTGGTTCGCCTATATCGTTGCGCTGATCTTCCTGCTCTTCCGGCCTCAAGGGCTGTTCGGCGATAAGATTATCGAGCGGGTTTAGGGGTGGGATAGAGCGATGCTGTACCGCGAAGCCGGCGATTTTAAAACCACTTACGCCCGAGACCAGGCGCTGATCCCAATCCGCCAAGACCGGGTGATGCTCTACATCATCATCGCGATCGCCCTGCTGACGCCCCTGGTCGCCAGCGACTATTTCCTGGGTTCGATCGCCATTCCTGTACTGATCATGGTGATTGCCGCGACTGGCCTGAATTTGCTGTTGGGGTATTGCGGGCAAATATCGCTTGGCTCCGGCGCGTTTATGGCGGCAGGCGCCTATATGGCCTATAAAACCGCGACGGCGTTTCCGTGGCTGCCGATGCCGGTGTCGATCCTGGCTGGCGGCGTGGCGACAGCGATCATCGGCCTCGCTTTCGGGTTGCCGGCGGTGCGCATCAAGGGCTTCTATCTGGCCGTAGCAACACTGGCGGCCCAGTTCTTCCTGCTGTGGCTGTTCACTCACGTGCCATGGTTCGTCAACTACACCATGAGCGGCGTGCCGACCCCGCCGCCGTCGACGATCCTCGGCGTTTATGTGACCGGAGCCGAGGCGCCGAACTGGGCCAAGTACCTGTTCGTGCTGTCGTTCACCGCATTCCTGACCTGGATCGCCTATAACCTCGTGCGCTCGCGCATCGGGCGGACCTGGATGGCGATCCGCGACATGGATATCGCTGCAGAGCTCATCGGCATTCGCCCGCTCTGGACCAAGCTGACCGCGTTCGCGATCAGTTCGTTCTATTGCGGCGTCGCCGGTGCACTATGGTCGTTCTTCTTCATCAATACGGTGGAGCCGACTGCGTTCGACATCAACCGGTCGTTCCAGATCCTGTTCATGGTGATCATCGGCGGACTAGGCTCAATCCTCGGCAGCTATTTCGGCGCAATCTTCATCACACTGTTTCCGATTGTGCTGAACAGCGCACCCGCCTGGTTCGGCTTGGAAATTCCAGGCAATATCATTACCAACGTCGAGTTCATGATATTCGGCGCGATGATCGTGTTTTTCCTGATCGTCGAACCGAACGGCTTGGCCCGCCTCTGGCAAATCGGTAAGGAGAAGCTGCGCCTGTGGCCATTCCCGCACTGAAGCGGACCGACCGGCGCAATTTCTCGTGAGCAGTGGATGACCTGCCGCGCGTAAGGTCTATTATCAGGATCACATTCGCCGCCCACCATCATTGGACCTCTCGGAAATGCTTCTGCGCCCAGTCGGCATCGCACTTCTCTGCGCCATCGCATGGCTCACAACAGCGGCTGCCATGGCTGCCGAGTCGGAGTGGGCGAGCAATGCGGAGTCGCGGGCGCGCCTGATCTCCGCAACCACGGCGGTCGGCGATCAGACAAAGGTGCGGCTCGGCCTTGAGATCGAGTTGCAGCCGGGGTGGAAGACCTACTGGCGCAGCCCCGGCGAGGGCGGTTTCCCGCCGCGGCTGGAATGGCAGGGGTCCGACAATCTCGCGTCGGTCGAAATCGCCTGGCCCGCGCCCAAGCGCTTTCAGATCCTGGGGATCGACAGCGTCGGATATTCGAAGAGCGTGATCTACCCGCTATCGGTCACGCCAGTGCGCCGGGGCGAGGCCATCACCGCCAACCTGGCGCTGGACTATCTGACTTGCAGCGAAATCTGCGTCCCGCAGCGAGAGACGCTCTCGCTCACCCTGCCCAGCGGACCGGCCGAGCCCAGCGCCAATGCCTTCGAGCTGGACAAGGCGCGCGGGCAGGTTCCCGGCCCCGGTGTTCCCGGCTTCCGGGTCGTGGCGGCGGCGGCCGCAGCAGGCGACGGCCAACGCTGGTGGCTGGAGCTTGAGACCGATGGCCCGTTGCAAGACCCGGACGCCTTCGTCGAAGCCGAAGGTCAGGCATTCGCCTTCGGAGCACCCGAACGGCTCGGGCCGACCAAATTGCGCCTGCCCATACTCTACGCAGAGACGGAACCGGCGGCGCTGGTCGGTGAAAACCTGACCGTGACCCTAACCGATGGCGCACGCGCTCTGGAACAATCGGTCTCCGTCGCGGCGGCGGCGGCGTCCGCCGACACCGGCCTTGGCGGCTGGCTGCTGATCCTGGTCACCGCGCTCGCCGGCGGCCTGATTCTGAACCTGATGCCGTGCGTGCTGCCGGTGCTCTCGATCAAATTGATGGGCCTGGCCCAGCATGGCGGCGGCGACAGCCGGCAGGCGCGAACCAGTTTTCTCGCCACGGCGTTGGGTATTCTGGCGAGCTTCGCCGCATTGGCGGCAGGGGCCATCGCGCTGCGCGAAGCCGGGGTAGCGGTTGGCTGGGGCATGCAGTTTCAGGAACCGCTGTTCATCGCGTTCATAGCGCTGGTCTGCGTGCTGTTCGCCGCCAATCTCTGGGGCTGGTTCGAGATGCCTATGCCCGCCGCTTTTGGCCGATTGGGCGAGGGCAAGGCCGGTGCATTTGCGACCGGCGTATTTGCAACGCTGTTGGCGACACCATGCTCGGCCCCCTTCGTCGGCGCCGCCGTGGCCTTCGGGCTGGGGCGTGGCTGGGTTGAGACGGGGTCGGTGTTCCTGGCCATGGGCTTGGGGCTGGCCCTCCCCTACGTCGCGGTGGCCATTTGGCCGCGTCTGGCGACAAGCCTGCCGCGGCCGGGTAAGTGGATGATCTGGCTGCGCCTCGTCCTGGGGTTCGCGCTGGCCGCCACAGCCGCCTGGCTGATCAGCATCGTGTGGGCGCTATCCGGTATGATAGCAGCGGTGGCATTGGCGCTTCTGTGCGTGGGGCTGCTGGTATGGCTGTGGCAGGCGGCGGCGGCCTGGCGATTGCCGGGCGCGGTTGTGGCCATCGTCGCCGCGCTGGCGCTACCCACCGCGTTGCCGAGCGCAGTCCCCACCGCCCGCGAAGACCTGGCCGGCGTTTGGCAGCCATTTAGCCAGGAGAAACTGGCGACGCACGTGGCGAACGGCCATACGGTGCTGGTGGACGTGACCGCGGACTGGTGCATCACGTGCCAAGCCAACAAGGTGGCAGTATTGAACCGGGGCGAGGTCGCCCGCAAGCTTATGAACAAGGATGTGATCGGGCTCCAAGCCGACTGGACCCGCCCCAACCCGGCCATTCAAGCCTATCTTGCCAGTTTCGGCCGCTACGGCATCCCGTTCAACGCGGTCTATGGCCCGAACGCGCCGGGCGGCCTGGCACTGCCGGAGCTACTGACCGAAGGTGCGGTATTGTCGGCCTTTCAGTCAGCAGCGGGGTAATCTCGGCGGCGGAAAGTTTAAACTCTTCCCACCGCCTGTCCCGCATTCGATATGGCATCCACGCTTGGTATTACGCCGCCATTTTCGCGGTCCCCCTCGCCTCCAGACAGAGCACCGAGTATTGACCGCTCTCCGATAGGCAGGTGGCGACCGCCGCACCGGCGAAGCCAGCGCCGACAACGATGAAGTCGTAGGTGGTGGACATATCCTGGTCACTCATTCGCTCATCGCCCCCCTCGCAGGCGGAAGTCCGATAGCCAGAAGGAAGCCAGGGCCGGACCAGGTTGGCAAGAGGGCGGTTGCGGACCGCAGCAACTGACGCCCGGATCAGAGGGGAGCTTATTTGCTCTTTTTCGCGCCGAGTGTGACCGGGCCCTTGCCTGCATTGCTATTGGCCGTGGCAAGAACCTTCGGTTTTTCCTTCTTAGGCTTCTTCGTCTCTTTGTTGCCGCGACGATTTTCACCTTTAGACATCTGAGTTCCTCATGCAAAAAGGTTGTGACACACAAAATATTTAGCACGTTTTTTTCTTTAGAAGTATAAATAAAAATGCTGCGGGCACGGCCTTACCCAATACCTACGGTGGAAAGACCCGCCCCCTGTCCGGCGTCATTGCGAGGCGGAGCCAAAGCAATCCATCGGCAATACCACACTGCAATGCCGGTAGATTGCCGCACCGCCTCCGGCCGCCCGCAATGACGCCGGAAGGTGGAGGTTTAGTGCCTCAGCCTAAATCGGGAGCACCGGTTCCGCGTGGTAAAAAAGGGGAAGCCTAACGGCCCCCCTCCCCTTCGAAGCAGGTACCCATGTTAGGATACAGCGCTAACGCGGCGCCATCACCATGACCATCTGGCGGCCTTCCATGCGAGGCGACTGCTCGATCTTCACCTCTTCGCCCAACTCGTCCCGCACACGGGCAAGAACTTTCGCGCCCAGGTCCTGGTGGGCCATCTCGCGGCCACGGAAGCGCAGGGTGACCTTGACCTTGTCGCCTTCCTCCAGGAATTTGCGGACGGCTTTCATCTTGACTTCGTAGTCGTGCTGCTCGATCGCCGGGCGCAGTTTGATCTCTTTGACCTCGATCACCTTCTGCTTTTTCCGAGCCTCGTTCTTTTTTTTCTGAGCCTCGTACTTGAAGCGGCCGTAATCGAGAATCTTGCAGACCGGCGGCTCCGCATTCGGCGACACCTCCACCAAGTCCAGCCCGACCCGGCTTGCCTCGCGCAAGGCGTCGTCCACCTTGAACACGCCAGACATATTGCCTTCCGCATCGACCAGGCGGACCAATCGCGCCGTGATGTCGTTATTCACTCGTGGGCCGTCTTTAACCGGCGGCGCCATGTTAGATCCACGCGCTATGAGGCTCTCCATTCATTCGGCCCCGGCACCCGGAATGGGTGCGCAAGGGGCTAGGTTGACAATCGGTATGTGAACTTCCGGTCCAGCAGGCTGGTTCCACAGCCACACTACCTTACCATTTAAAAGTAACGTAGATTTTGAGGAGCGCAAGGACTTCCTCCAACAGTGCACCGAGAAATGCGACAGACGCTGCCTATTCGGCGCGCGCCGCCGCCTCCATTTTCGATAACGTCGACGTCGTGGAGATCACATCCGGGTCCTGGCGGATTTCGATCAGCGCCGCCTTGCCACTGGCGATTGACCGGTCCAGAGCCGGGCCAAAGTCAGCGGTGCTCTCCACCAACTCCGCGTGGCCGCCATAGGCCGCCATCAGGGCGACGAAGTCGGGATTGTGCAGGTCGGTGGCGATGTAGCGGCCAGGGTGGTGCTTCGCCTGGTGCATGCGGATGGTGCCGTACATACCGTTGTTGAACACCAGAATGATCGGTTTCGCGCCGTAGTGCATGGCGGTCGCCAGTTCCTGGCCGGTCATCATGAAGCCGCCATCGCCGGCAAAGGCAAACACCCGCCGCTCGCGATCGACCAACGCGGCACCGACCGCCGCCGGCACCGCATAGCCCATGGCGCCGGATGTGGGTGCCGCAAAGGTATGCCGCTGGCCGAACCGGAGGAAGCGCATCGGCCAGCCAGAGAAGTTGCCGGCGTCGACAGTGACAATGCTGTCCGCCTGCATCCGCTCCTGCATCATCTGCATGCAGGCGCCCAGGTCGAGCTTACCGCCGTATTCTCTGGGCGTCGCCCACTCCAGGAAGTCGGCCCGGCGCTGCGAGGTCCAGGCATCCCAGGGGCGGTTTGCGACGGGCTCCAGCGCGGCAGCCGCGGCAGCAAAGCCCTCGGGGCCGGCCTGAATGCCGAGGGTGGGCTGATAGACGCTGCCCAACTCCTCCGCGCTGCCGTGGACATGGACCAGCTTCATCGGCGGGTTCGGCGGCTCGATCAGGGCATAGCCTTGGGTGGTGATTTCGCCGAGCCTCGCACCGGCGCAGATCAGCAGGTCGCAATCCCGCACCGCCTGGGCCAGCTTCGGATTGGTGCTGGTGGAGAGGTCGCCGACGAAATGGTCGCTGGCATGATCGACCAAATCCAGGCAGCGGAACGAGGCCATCACCGGCAGGTTGTTGGCTTCGGCAAAGGTCCGAATATCGTCGACCGCCCCCTGCTCCCAACCGCCGCCGCCAACCAGCAGCAGCGGCTTCCGCGCTTCCTCCAGCATGCCGCGCAGCGCCTGCATCGCGTGCGCGCTGGGGTGGCCGCGGTGGACGGCGTAGGGGGCCGTATCCGCCGTCGCGACGCGGTCGCGCAGCATATCCTCGGGCAACGCCAGCGCTACCGGGCCGGGCCTGCCGCTCATGGCGGTGTGGAAGGCGCGGGCGATGTATTCGGGGATACGCTCGGCGTTTTCGATTTGGGCCACCCACTTCGTCACCTGGCCGAACATCTGACGGTAGTCGATCTCCTGAAACGCCTCCCGGTCGAACTGGTCGCGCGCCACCTGGCCGATCAGCATAACCATTGGCGTCGAGTCTTGCAGCGCCGTGTGCAAACCGATGGAGCCGTGACAGGCACCGGGCCCGCGGGTCACCATGACGAGGCCCGGCTTGCCAGTCAGCTTGGCATAAGCCTCCGCCATATTGGCGGCCCCGCCCTCATGCCGGCAGGTGTAGAGGTTGAAGTCCTTGTGATCGTGCAGGGCATCCAGCAGCGCCAGATAACTCTCCCCCGCTACGCAAAACGCCGTGTCGCAGCCGTGGATGCGGAGGGCATCGGCCAGCACCTGGCCGCCGGTTCGGGTATTGGTGGGGGTCGGGGCAGTCATCGGGCGATTCCTTGGCTTTGGGCAGGTTGGCGATTGCCCCGGTTGTCAACCGCGGGCGCGCCAGCGTCAAGATCGCAATCGGTTGCGGCACGTCAATGCGGATATGCCGGCGACCGTTACCCTTGCAGGTCAGCGGCGACACGATCCATGAGAGGCGCTCTCCATGCGCGTGTTCATTCTCGACGGCCATCCCGATCCGGCACCGGAGAGGCTATGTCATGGGTTGGCGGATGCCTACGCGAGCGGGGCGGAGGCGGGCGGCCATGAGGTGCGGCGGCAGTCGGTCGCCAGCCTCGACCTGCCGCTGCTGACATCGGAGACGGAATTCCGCTCGGGCGACGTTCCGGAGTGCGCGCGGACCACTCAGGACAACATAGCCTGGGCCCAGCATTGGGTCCTGATCTATCCGCTCTGGCTCGGCACCTTGCCGGCGGCGTTGAAGGCGCTGCTGGAGCATACGCTGCGGCCGGATTTCGCCATGGACTACAGCGGCAGATGGCCGGTCGGCCGCCTGAAAGGCCGGTCGGCGCGTGTCGTCGTGACCATGGGCATGCCGGCCCTCGCCTATCGCTGGTATTTCGGCGCCCATAGCCTAAAGAGCCTGGAACGCAATATCTTGAAGTTCTGCGGCGTGAAGCCGGTGCGCGAGAGCCTGTTCGGCATGGTCGACACGGCTAGCCCTTCGACGCGCGACGGCTGGCTCACCGAAATGCGCAGGTTGGGAGAGCGTGGGCGTTAGGATCAGAATGAGCTACTCCCCGATGGTTGGACAGTTTTTGGCGTAGATTAAGCTACTTTCTGTGCCCGCTGATCGGGAGTTTTCGATGGGCCAGATGGCCTTCTTCGATGTGTCCGACCGCTATGCCGGGCTGGACGCGAAAGCGGACCCGGAAAAGCGCGTCTTGGCCGGCGAGCCCGAATGGACGGAACGCAGCGAAATCCCATCGTCGAGCGGGCGGGGCGATGGCCAGGTGCGGATATCTTCGACCCCGGTCTTGTGCATCAGGGCGGCGCCGATCTCCCGGATAACTGCGATAGGTTGGCCGATTCTCGGGACCACCAGGAACGAGGGTCGGGTGGGGCTTTGCCAGAAGGCCGTGCGCGAGCCGGAAAAATAACGGACTTCCGGCTCGTTCGCAAACCAGAGCGCATCAAGCCCGGCGGCATGCATCGCCCGCTGCGCCGCTTCCAGACGGGCCGCGTATTCTTCCGGACCGAAATCAGGCTCCGGCTGAGTGGCCGGCATCACATCAGGCGCTCGCGGGCAAATGCTGCCGGAACCAGGCGACGGTCTCGTCCATTACTTGGGTGAAGGCTGGCTCCACATAGACCTCATAGTGACCGAAGCCTTTCAGCGTCACCAGCTTCTTGGGCTCGCCGGCCTTCTCGAACAGGGCGTAAGATTCCTCGGGCGGCACCAGCCGGTCGTCATCGGTGGTGATGAACAGGATCGGGCGCGGCGCGATTTTGTCGACAACCCATTCCGGATGGAATTGCAGGGTTTCGTCGATGTATTCCAACGGCAGGGTATTGAGGGCGTTCGGATTGCTCTTGCGCGCCGCCTCCGCCAGAGCCGCCGACTGCCGGTCCGGCAGCAGGATTTCGCTGCGCTCCGCCCATTCGGATTCGCCGTCGAGGACGCGTTTCCGCCGGTCCGCTTTTGCCCGGTCGAGCAGGTCGACCCATTCATCGGGCCGGCGAACGCTGCGCATCCAACGGCTGCCGTGGGCGACGCCGACGCAGGAGACGATGCACTTGGCCCGCTGATCTACAGCCCCGACCCACGTGACGGTCGCACCGCCATAGCTGGTGCCGTAGAGGCCGAGGCGGTCTTCGTCGACGCAATCCTGCAGGCCCAGAAAGGTCATCGCCGCCTGCACATCCGCGACCCGGCTATAAGGTGCGAGCCGCGTGCGTGCACCCTCGCTCTCGCCCCAGCCCTTATAGTCGAAGGCAAGGACGACATAGCCGGCCTCGTTCAAAACGCGGGCATTATCCGGCAGATAGAGATCTTTCACGCCGGTATATCCGTGGCAAAGCACAATGCCGGCGCGCCGCTCGCCGGGCTTCAGGCCGGTTGGCAAATAAAGATCGCCGACGAGCTTGTGACCTTCGCTGTAAAAGATGATGGGTTCCGCCATGGTTTGCTACCCTATTCGTCAAACTCCGATGTCAGCCGCAGAGCCGATTCGATCGCGCGCTATGACCTTGGGTCAGTATGACGGTCGATGGCCGGACTCGCAATCCGGGGCGGCCTTGGGAGCAGGTATTATACGAATGTAAATGCCCGGAGCGATTTACCTTCTATGTTAAATATCTGCTAAGACAATGGTATTTATAATGCCATTCATTGAAGACCCACAGTTGGCGAAGGCGGTGTGCTATGCAAGCACCCTTAACACAACCGGAACCGACACTATCCATATTGGGTTTGGTGAATGCGCCGGCAGAAGAATTCTTTGATCGGTTGACACGTTTGGCGGTGGCCGCTCTGGACGCCGACAGCGCCGCCATCTCGTTCTTCGATCCCGATTCGGACCTTCAGTTCGTGAAAAGCCGCAGCGGCAGGCGCGATCTGCCGATGAGCCCTCGCTGTTACCGGCTGTCGGCGTCGCCATGCCGGCACGTGCTGGCGAACCAGCGGTTTGTCACCATCGCCGATCTCAAATCCGACGAGTTGACGTGCAACGACCCGAGGGATGTGCTGCCAAACGCCGCCGCCTATCTGGCTGTGCCGGTTCCCGGGCCCGACCACAACACCATTGGCTCCTTCTATGTCCTGGCCCGGCAGCCGCGCGAGTGGTCCGCCGCAGAAATCCGCAACCTTTCCGACCTCGCCTATTGTGTCTCGGACCAGGTGCGGCTTCGTGTTCTGCAATGCCGCCTGCGCGAAAGGACGGAAGGCGCCGACAATGCCAACCAGGCCAAATCCGCATTCCTTGCCAATATGAGCCATGAACTGCGCACACCGTTGAACGCGGTGCTCGGCATGGCCAGTGTGCTGGGTCAAACGGGCCTGACCGGGGATCAGCGGCAGATGCTCAGGCTGATGGAACATGCCGGTACCGAGATGCTGGTGTTGATCGACGACCTGCTGGACCTGGCGCGCATCGAAGCCGGCGTTCTGAACCTGAAACACGAGCCCTTTCGCCCGGACAGAATGATCGCCGAGGTCTGCACCCTGCTGGCGCCGCACGATGCCGGCAGCGGACCCAGCATCGTGCCGGATACCGCGGCGATTGCCAGCGTCACGATGCTGGGCGCCAGTTCGCGCATTCGCCAGGTCGTCACCAATCTGCTGGGCAATGCGTTGAAATTCACGACGACCGGCAGCGTGACGGTGCGCGGCTCGCTAGTTGACGCGACCGGCGGTTCGCCTGACAAGCTGGCCATCGCGGTGATCGATACCGGGCCCGGAGTACCGGACGCTGCGAAAGAGATGATCTTTCAACGCTTCGCTCAATCCGACGCCGCAGCCCACCGCAATTCCCAAGGTCTGGGGTTGGGACTGGCCATCGCCAAGGCCGTCTGCGATCAGCATGGCGGCAGCTTGTCGGTGCAGGATACGCCGGGCGGTGGCGCGACGTTCCTTGCGCAGTTCGGCGTAGAGGTCCCCGGACGCTGAGTTGCGTTCATCGCAGGGGCGCTTTGCCGGCGACAGACTGTCCGGAACCCTGACTGCCCGGAACCCTTGCGGCCACGTCCCGTTCCATCTATGTTCAAGAACTATCATATCCGTTGAGTACGCTGAACATAGCTTGGCCATGGATCGCCCGATACCCCCTGCCGTCGCAGCCCTTGAAACACCCCCGGAGCCGTCGCTGTTTTTGCGCGACGACTACCAGGATCATGCGAATCGCGTCCACATCGACCGCGCGCGCGACGCGCTGCTGACACCGTTCGGCAAGGCGACTCTCGCCGACCGCTATCTGATGCCGGGCGAATCGTTTCAGGACCGGTTTGCACGGGTTGCCGCCTTCTTCGCTGACGACTCAGCCCACGCCCAGCGGCTCTACGACTATATTTCGCGGCTGTGGATGATGCCGTCGACGCCAGTGCTTTCGAACGGCGGCACGAGCCGCGGATTGCCAATTTCCTGCTATCTGAACGAGGCGAACGACACGCTGGAAGGCATCGTCGACCTTTGGACAGAGAACGTCTGGCTGGCCGCCCGCGGCGGCGGCATCGGCAGCTATTGGGGCAATCTGCGCTCGATCGGCGAAAAGGTCGGCCAGAACGGCAAGACATCCGGCGTCGTGCCGTTCATCCGGGTGATGGATTCGCTGACGCTGGCGATCAGCCAGGGCAGCCTGCGCCGTGGCAGTGCGGCAGTTTACCTGCCGATTCACCATCCGGAGATCGAGGAATTCATCGAACTGCGCCGCCCGACCGGCGGCGATTACAACCGCAAGGCGCTGAACCTGCATCACGGCGTCGCCATCACCGACGCCTTCATGCGCGCGGTGCTGGCGGACGAGATGTGGGCGCTGATCAGCCCGCGCGACGGCTCGGTGCAACGGCGGGTTTCCGCGCGCTCCCTTTGGATAAGACTGCTGACGGCGCGGGTCGAAACGGGGGAGCCGTATCTGATCTTTATCGACCAAGTGAACCGAAATCGGCCGGAGCACCACAAGCTGGCCGGGCTGGAGGTCAAGACCTCGAACCTCTGTTCCGAAATCACGCTGCCGACCGGCATCGACCATCTGGGCGAGGATCGCACGGCGGTCTGCTGCCTCTCCTCCCTGAACCTGGAGCACTATGAGGCGTGGGAGGATCATCCGACCTTCATCGAAGACGTGATGCGGTTCCTCGACAACGTGGTGCAGGACTATATCGATCATGCGCCCGACAGCATGGCCCGCGCCAAGTATGCGGCGATGCGGGAGCGCAGCGTCGGCCTCGGCGTCATGGGTTTTCATTCCTTTTTGCAGGCGCAGAGCATTCCGTTCGAATCGGTGATGGCGAAAGTCTGGAACACCCGCATGTTCCGGCACATCAAGACCGGCGCGGATACGGCCAGCCAGGTGTTGGCGGCGGAGCGTGGCCCCTGCCCCGATGCGGCCGACTATGGCGTGCAGGAGCGGTTCAGCCACAAGCTGGCCATTGCGCCGACTGCCTCGATCTCGATCATCTGCGGCGGGGCATCGCCGGGGATCGAGCCGATTGCGGCGAATGCCTTCAATCACAAGACGCTCTCCGGCTCCTATCTGGTGCGCAACCGGGCGTTGGCGGCGGTATTGCAGGCGCATGGCCGCGACGACGACGAGGTCTGGTCGTCGATCACCACCCATGAAGGCTCCGTCCAGCACCTGGATTTTCTGACCGATCACGAACGCGACGTGTTCAAGACGGCTTTCGAACTGGATCAGCGCTGGGTGATCGATCACGCTGCCGACCGGCAGCCCTATATCTGCCAATCGCAGTCGCTGAACCTGTTCCTGCCGGCGAATGTGCACAAGCGCGACCTGCACCGCCTGCACGTCCGCGCGTGGGAGAAGGGCTGCAAGAGCCTGTACTACGTCCGCTCGAAATCGTTGCAGCGCGCCGATGTCGTCAGTCTGGCGCCACCGCCGCTGCCATTGCGCGACGATGACGACTGCCTGGCTTGCCAGTGAAGCCGGCGCGGCCAATATTCACCTGATGGCATTACTCGATCCCAAACCGACATACAAACCGTTCGCCTATCCTTGGGCGTTCGAGGCGTGGCAATTGCAGCAGCGGCTGCACTGGCTGCCCGATGAGGTGCCGCTCGCCGACGACGTCAAGGACTGGCAGCGCAATCTGACCGATTCTGAGCGCAATCTGCTGACCCACATCTTCCGCTTTTTTACGCAAGCGGATGTGGAAGTGAACAACTGCTACATGAAGCACTACGCGCAGGTGTTCGAGCCGACGGAGGTGCAGATGATGCTGGCGGCGTTCTCCAATACGGAGACGATCCACATCGCCGCCTACAGCCACCTGCTCGATACCATCGGCATTCCGGAGGTCGAGTACTCAGCCTTTCTGCATTATCGGGCCATGCGCGATAAATATGATTATATGCAGCAGTTTAGCGTCGATTCTAAACGCTCTATCGCGTTAACGATGGCCGTTTTCGGTGGCTTTACCGAAGGCGTTCAACTGTTCGCCAGCTTCGCGATCCTGCTGAACTTCCCGCGCTACAACAAGATGAAGGGCATGGGCCAGATCGTGGCCTGGTCGGCACGGGACGAGACGCTACATACTCTCAGCATTATCAGGCTATTCCGGGCGTTTGTTGAGGAATATCCTGAAGTCTGGAAAGGCGATCTGGCGGGCGAAATCGCCGAGGCCTGCCGAACCATCATCGGCCACGAGGACGCCTTCATCGATTTGGCGTTCGAACTGGGCGAGGTCGAGGGGCTCTCCGCCGCAGAGGTCAAGACCTACATCCGGTTCATCGCCGACCGCAGGCTGGTGCAATTGGGCTTACCGACGGTCTTCGCAATCGAACGTAACCCATTGCCTTGGATGGATGAAATGCTGAACGCGGTGGAACATGCGAACTTCTTCGAAAACCGCGCCACCGAATATACCCGCGGCGCCACCGAGGGCACTTGGGACGATGCGTTCGCCTAGCGCGTCAGTTGATGACCCAGTTCAGCGGGTCGGCCTCGCGCACGACCACGTGTTCGTAGGCGCTAGGCGCCCAGTAAAACACCCGCAGTCCGCCGCGGATCGCGCCGACCGCCGCATCCTTTACCAGAACGTCGGTCTCCGGCGCGGCCAAGGCACTTTGCATCGTGTGGGAGGCGAACAACATCACGCCCAGCACCAATCCTATGCCAAAGTACAGCCGCACGATCCACGAGAGTACGCTACGCATCGTGTTTAACCCTCTTCCGTCTCATCATTGTCGTGAACCGCGTCATTGATATGGCCTCGCTCATGGGAAGCCAAGCCCTATGCCCGATCAAGTGAAAATTCTGGCGCGCCGTCGCGGCTTTCAGGGCTTCAATAGGCTGGATGTGCTGGAATTGCAGCATGAGCAGTTCGCCGGCGGCCTGGGTCCGAAGATCCAGCGGGAGGTGATCGAGCGCGGTCGGGCGGTGTCGATTCTGCCGTACGACCCGTGGACTGACCGGCTGATTCTGATCGAACAGTTCCGCATCGGCGCCTTTGCGGCCGGCCGTCATCCCTGGCTGATCGAAGTGCCGGCCGGTCGAATCGATTCGGGCGAGACGCCAGAAGACGTGGCTCACCGCGAGGCGCTGGAAGAAGTCGGCCGGCCGCTGGACCGGCTGGAACGCCTCTGCCATTACATGGTCAACCCCGCCAGCTCGACCGAGGCGCTTACGCTGTTCGCAGGCCGGGTCGACGCCCGCGACGCTGACGGTATCCATGGCCTTGATCATGAGGGCGAGGATATCCGCGTGTTTTCGGTCGCGGCGGATGAGGCGATCGGCTGGATCGGCGGCGACCGGATATCGAATGCGACCATGCTCATCGCCATCCAATCGCTGGCGCTCAACCGCGAGCGGCTGCGGCAGATGTGGCGGGATTGAGCCGATCAGGGTATGACTTGCATCAGAATTGAACCTAACCGCGAGGGCGAGTGATGGAGTTGGTATTCCGCGAAGATGCCTACGCCGCAGAATGCGAGGCGACCGTATTGGCCGTGGGGCCGGAAGGCGTGGTGCTGGACCGGACGGTGTTCTACCCGACCGGCGGCGGCCAACCGGGCGATAGCGGCGTGTTGGTCGCCGCGGACGAGACACAGATCGCCGTCGCCGAAGCGGTCAAAGGCCCGGGACCCGACGACGTGCTGCACCGGTTGGCGGACGGCGCACCGCTGCCGGCGGTCGGCGCGCCGGTGACGGCCCGGATCGATTGGGCCAGGCGGCACAAGCACATGCGCATGCACACGTCGATGCACCTGCTCTGCTCGATGGTGCACCACGGCGTCACCGGCGGTCAGGTGGGTGCGGAGAAAAGCCGGCTGGACTTCGATTCTGGCGACCATGCCTATGACAAGGAAGAGCTGACCGAGAAGATCAACGCATTGATCCTGGAGGACTATCCGGTCACGCAACGCTGGATCGATGAGAGCGAGTTGGACGCCAATCCGGAGATGGTGCGCACGCTTTCCGTGCAGCCGCCACGCGGTACGGGCCGCATCCGCCTGATGGCTGTCGGCGATGGTGTGATCGATTTGCAGCCGTGCGGCGGGACCCACGTCGCGAGCACCGGCGAAATCGGCCGCGTCCGCATCTCCAAGATTGAGAACAAAGGCAAGCGCAACCGCCGCATCCACATTGTGTTCGACGAATAGCGCCGCCCCCGTCACCTAAAACCGTTCGCAAGGTCCCTGCCCCATGCCCGACCCTGGCTACACCAACCCCGACGCCCTCGTCTCGACGGAATGGCTCGCCGAGCACCTGAACGCGCCGGATGTGCGCATCATCGACGCCTCGCATCATTTGCCGACCGCCGGGCGCAACGCCAAGGCGGAGTATCGGGAGCTGCATATTCCGGGGGCGATTTTCTGGGATATCGATGCAATTGCCGATCAGTCGTCCGACCTGCCGCACATGCTGCCGGATGCCGACCAGTTCGCCCGTCAGGTCGCCGCGCTCGGCATCGGCGACGGGCATAAGATCGTGGTCTACGACACGGTCAGCGCCACGGGCGCGGCCCGTGTCTGGTGGACGTTCCGGGTGTTCGGCTATCGGGAGGTCGCAGTGTTGAACGGCGGCTTCCGCAAGTGGCAGGCGGAGGGCCGCCCGGTGACCTCCGACGTTCAAGCGCGGAGCGAGCGTACTTTTACCGCCCGCAAGAATCATATGCTGGTGCGCGACCGCGAGCAAATGCTGCGCAATATCGACAAGCGGCGCGAACAGGTGGTCGACGCGCGCTCCGCCGGGCGGTTCTTGGCGAAGGAGCCGGAGCCGCGGGAAGGCATGCGCAGCGGCCATATTCCGGGCTCGCGCAATGTCCCCTTCCCGTCCCTGCTGAACGAGGACGGCACTTATCGGGATGCAGCGGCCTTGCGCGCCGCCTTCCAAGACGCGGGCGTCGACGTCGCCAAGCCTCTGGCCACCACCTGCGGCTCCGGTGTGACGGCGTGCACCTTGGCGTTAGGCCTGTATCTGATCGGCAATACCGATGTGGCCGTCTATGACGGTTCCTGGAGCGAATGGGGCAGCCGCGAAGATACCCCCGTGGAGACCACAGCTTGAGCAAAGACCTGAAGGGCAAGCGCCCGGAGACCGTACTCACCCATGCGGGCCGCGACCCGCACGCCTATTTCGGCGCGGTCAACACGCCGGTGTTCCGCGCCTCGACCATCCTTTCGCCCACCTACGCCGACCGCAAACGCGAGAAGGGCGAGCGCGAGCCGCGCTATGGCCGCCGCGGCACGCCGACAACTTTTACTCTGGAGGATGTGCTGGCGGAGATCGAGGGAGCGGACGCCTGCGTGCTCTGCCCGTCAGGGTTGAGCGCGGTGACGACGGCCATCCTGCCCTTCGTCGGCCAGGGCGGCCATGTGCTGATGGCCGATTGCGTCTATGGGCCGGCCCGGAATTTCGCGACCAGGTTTCTGCCCCGCTATGGTGTCTCGACCACATTCTTCGACCCGGCCATCGGCGCGGGTATCGCAGACCTGATCCAGGACAATACCAAGATCGTCTATCTGGAGGCGCCCGGCTCCCAAACCTTCGAGATGCAGGACGTTCCGGCCATCGCCAAGGTGGCGCACGCCCATGGCTGCATCGTCATGATTGATAACACCTGGGCGACCGGCCTGTTTTTCAAGCCGTTTGAGCATGGCTGCGATGTCTCGATCCATGCGGCGACCAAGTATATTGTCGGCCATTCCGACGCGATGTTGGGCGCGATCACCTGCACCGAGGCGACCTATGGCCCGATCCGCGAGACGTGGGGATTGCTAGGCCTCGCCGTGGCGCCCGACGATGTATATCTGGCCACCCGCGGCGTGCGCACCATGCAGGTGCGCCTGGAGCAGCACCAGAAAAATGCGCTGGAAGTCGCCACCTGGCTGCAATCCCGGCCGGAGGTGGTGCGGGTGCTCTATCCGGCGCTGGGGAACGACCCGGGACATGCCATTTGGAAGCGCGACTTCACCGGGGCCAGCGGCCTGTTCGGCATGATCCTGCAACCGGCGAGCGAGACGCAACTGGCCGCGTTCTTCGACGGGCTGGAGCTGTTCGGTATGGGCTCCAGTTGGGGCGGCTACGAAAGCCTGCTGATCCCGGCCGACCCCGGCAGCAACCGCACGGCGACCGAGTGGAACCCGCCCGGCCCGCTGCTGCGCCTGCACATCGGCCTGGAGAACCCGGCCGATCTGATGGCTGACATTGAGGCCGGGTTCAAGCGTATGCAGGCGACGGAGTAACTTCCGTCACGCCGGACTTGACCTCAGTTTTCGCCCGGACTCACCTTTACCCTCTCCCCGGACTTGATCCGGGGTCCATGCCTGAGCATCAATCGCCCGCAAATGCGCTGGTAAATAGTCTCTGGAATGGACCCCGGATCAAGTCCGGGGAAAGAGAAGGTGGGCTAAGCCTCTCCGCCCTACTCCCGCTTCAGCCGCATCAATTGGATCGAAACGCGTTGGCCCTTCGAGTAATTGAGGCCATCGATGGTGGTCAGAGGCTCGACCTCCAGTTCGCCGAGCGCCGCCGCGAAGGCTTCCTGGCGGCGGGCTTCGACCGCTACCAGCGTGCAGGCCGGGTCTGCGGTCAGCAATTCGACTGCCTCCTCCGGCCGTACCGCTTTTGTGTCGGTGCCGGCGAGGAAGATCAGGCTCGGCTCGCCATACCCGACGGAGACCAGCCGCGCCGGGGCCGGACACATGATCGACGTGTAGTTCACAGTCGCCTCCGCCAGTCGCGGCGACACCCATAGCTGCGAGAGGCTGGGTATCACTCTGTCATAGGCCGGCCAGTAGGCCAGCCCGGCAGCCAGGATGACGACGCCGAGCGGAAACGGCGCGGTATAGGCTCTGCGGCCGAAACGGAACAGCGCGTAGGCCATGGCGGCGAAGGCCGCGCCAGCCGCGATGCCGCCGACGCCGATGGACCCACCCAGGAAAGGTGGCCCTACCAGCATTGCCAACGCCAACCCGGCGGCGACGAACACCGCGATCCACACCGGCACGCGCACCGCCTGCGCCACCCACTCCCGCTTTGGCCGTTGGCCGGCGCGCACCAGCATGTAGGCGCAGAGCAACGCGAGCGCCGGGTAGGTCGGCAGGACGTAGTGCGGCAGCTTGGTGGCCACCGCCTCGAACACGAGCCAGTTCGGCACGATCCAGGCGAGGCAGAATTGTACCGCTGGCGCGGCTCGTCCCCGCCAGGCCGCCAGCGCGCCGAAGCCGAGCAGAGCCGCCGCCGGCCAGAACGTCGCCCAGACAGCGATCAGGTAGTAGCCGGGTGGCCCGCCATGCCGCTCCTGCCCCTGGCCGATCTTCGCCAGGAAGTCGCGGCCCACCGCTTCTGCCCAGAACGCGCCGTCAGTGGCGATGTGGATGGCGACGAACCAGGGCACGATCACCAGCAGCGCCAGCGGCACACCCCAGAGCGGCCGCAACGCCAGCAGCCAGCGCGCCCGCAGCCGCCATAGCGAGAGGCTGAGCGCGGTCAGGCCGACGACCATCAGGATCACCGGCCCCTTCACCAGCACGCCCGCGCCGATGGCAAGCCAGAATGCGGCGGCCACCCAAGGGCCGGCCCGCACCTCGCCGCGTGCGGTGTGTGGGTTTGCGGCCATCCAGGCGCGGGCCAACGCCCATTGCGCCGTCAGAATGCAGGCGAGCAGCACCGCATCGGTCTTCGCCAGATGCGCCTCGACCCCGATCAGGATGGCGGTTGCGAACAGGGCGCCGCCAATCGCGCC
Organism: uncultured Alphaproteobacteria bacterium; assembly: GCA_963974445.1. Lineage (GTDB taxonomy): Bacteria > Pseudomonadota > Alphaproteobacteria > Bin95 > Bin95 > JACKII01. The sequence continues at coordinate 3,706 of CAXBDI010000048.1, read as the reverse complement.
GACCGCGCCGGCAAACAGCACTCGGCCGATGGCAGCGGCCAGCAATACGCTCAGCACCGCACCGATGAGGGACGGCAAGCGATAGACCCAGATCTCCGCCGGATCGTCCGGCGCGGTGAGGATGACCGCGGCGCTTTGCAGCCAATAGATGCCGATGGGCTTTTTCAGCCGCGGCTCGTCCTGAAAAGCGATTTCGACGTAGTCGCCGCTCTCGACCATCTGCTTGCTGGCCTGGGCGAAGCGCGGCTCGTCGCGGTCCAGCGGCGGCACCTCCGCTTGGCCGGGCAGGAACAGGATCGCCGCCAACAACGCCAGCAGCGGGTAGAAAATCAGCGGACGCTCCGCCACCCAGACCGCCCAGGGCGGCAGCCAGGGATGCGGCGGCTCTGTCGGGCTATTTGCCGGCGTCACGTCCACTCAGCTTCTCCTGCCAAATGAAGTAGATATTGCGGGCATAGATGATCAGCCCCAACGCCTGCCCCGCGATGAACACCGGGTCGGCACGGTGGATGGCGTAGGCCAGCAGCGTGACACCGCCGGCGACGCTGAAATACCAAAATACCTCCGGCACGACCGAGCGGCGCACCCGCTCCGAATAGATCCACTGCATGACGAAGCGCATCATGAAAAGGAACTGCGCGCAAAAGCCCAGGATAATCCAGAACAACTCACGGCCCGACAGCGAGTCATACCAGGCGAAGAATCCGGCGAGCAGGCTGTCCAGCATCTAGTCGTCGCTCGCTTCGTAGGGGAACGGTGCTGTTGCGCGGGCGCGCAGCCAGACGACGCCCATCAGGTCGCGCACCGATACCAGCGCCCGGCCCCAGTTGGTGTATTTCGAAACGCCCGCCGCCCTCGCCCGGTGGTTCACATCGACGAAGCGGGTGGCATAGCCATAGGCCGGCGCCAGCGCCGGCAGATAGCGATGCAGCCCGCGGAAATTCGGCAGATCGATCAGCAGTTCGCGGCGGATCGCTTTGAGTGAGCAGCCGGTGTCGCGGCAATTGTCGCGCAGCACCGCCTGACGGATAGAGTTCGCCGCCCGCGAGACCAGCCGGCGCGCGAACACGTCCTGCCGCTTCAGCCGCAGCCCTCCGAGTAAGCCGAGCGGCGGCTGGGCGGGTGCATTTTCCAGCAGGGCGAACAGCTTCGGAATATCGGCGGGGTCGTTCTGGCCGTCGCCATCCATGGTGACGGCCCAATCGTACCGGGCGATTTTCGCGCCATTGCGGATGGCGGCGGACTGGCCGGCGTTGCGGCGATGGCGCAGCAGGCGCACCCGGCTATCATCAGCCCGCACCGCCAGCACAGCATCGGCGGTGGCGTCGGTGCTGGCGTCATCGATGAAGATCACCTCGAACACCGCGTCGTCCGGCAGCACCGACAATATCTCACGCGCCAACGGCCCGACATTGTCGGCTTCGTTGTAGGCGGGGATGAGGATGGAAAAGGGCGGCAGCAAGGGCGTTGCGGGCTCCGGGCGGCTAACAGAGCATGGCCGTAGCCCAGCGCGGGATGCGGGTCAACTGCGGCCCACCCGCCCGCATCGGTTCGTGCGGGGTTGGCGCGGCGGCAGCGGAGCGCTACATGCGGTTGTCGCCTTTCGTGCTTATCCCTGGGAGCACCGCTTGAAATTCTGGAATCGCGCGCCCCGTGTGCCGCTCGTGCGCCTGAACGGCATGATCTCTGCGAGCAGCATCGGGTTGCGCCACGGCCTCAGTCTGGAGAGCGCCGCACCGTTGCTGCAACAAGCCTTCGAGATGCCGCGGGCCAAGGCCGTGGCGCTGGCCATCAACTCGCCCGGCGGCTCTCCGGTGCAATCGGCGCTGATTGCGGCGCGAATTCGGGCGCTGGCGGCGGAGAATTCGCTGCCGGTGCTGGCCTTCGTCGAGGACGTCGCTGCCTCCGGCGGCTACTGGCTTGCGTCCGCCGCGGATGAGATTTTTGCGGACGAGGCAAGCGTCGTCGGGTCCATCGGCGTGATCTCCGCTGGGTTCGGCTTCACGGAGGCGATTGCCAAATTGGGGGTCGAGCGGCGGGTCTACACTGCTGGCGAGAACAAGAGCATTCTCGACCCCTTCAAGCCGGAAGACCCGGACGATATTGCGCGGCTCGATGCGATTCTGACCGACCTGCACCGAGTCTTCCGGGCGCAGATCGAAAGCCGGCGCGGCAAGAAGCTGGCGGGCGACGATCCCGAAATTTTCTCGGGCGCTTTCTGGACGGGCCAGGGCGCGCTGGAGCGTGGCTTGATCGACGGCATCGGCCATTTCCGCCCGATCTTGCGGCAGCGCTTTGGCGACAAGGTCAAGATTGTGCCGATCAAGGCCAAGCCACCGCTGCTGCGCCGGCTGGGCTTCGGAGGCTTTTCCAGCGAAGAGCTGGTCGAGACCCTGACGGTTCACCTGGACGAGCGCCTCGCCCGCCAACGCTTTGGAGGATAAGCCATGTTCGGGCTGAGCCTGACGAAAATTCTGGTGCTGGGGCTGGCGATCTATGGCGCCTGGCAATTGTTCCGCTGGATCGAGCGCCGGTCGGCCAATCAAGTCGCCCCGCCGGCTCAGCCGCCGGAGGCGCCTGCGAAAGAAGAAGACGGCGCCGTCGAAATGGAGCAGGACCCCAACACAGGCGTCTGGCGCCCGAAGCACCAGGACTGACTGGGGCCTTTCCCCGGCCGAGTTCGGGATCAGTGCGATTAGCACTGCGGTGACGATTGCAACGATCTCGCTGACGTGCTCGTCGGCGGCAATCAGGGCCGCGATATCGCCTTCAACGCCTCGCCCTTGACCCGCGCCGAAACCCTCAAGCCTTCCATCCTGAACGGGCAAAGCCCGGAAGCCGCCGCACGAGCCGCAGGGGGGGGGCGATCAGTACAACTGCTGCAAACGTGCTAGGCGCATCGGTATTTTCGTCTCCGTTACGATTGCGGTCATTGGCGTCTCTGCCCTATTATACGGGCTGTGACTGCTAGGCCTCATGCCCCAATTGGATCGCCGATGCCCTCTGCCTTCGGAGCCATCATCGCCATCCCCGACCTGGTTCGGGCCGATGCACCTTTGCTGCACCGCCTGCGCCATTTCACCGGGCAGTTGTCGGTGACGGTGGGAACGGAACGCTGGTTCCTGCCCTTCGACGGCGGCGAGCCTGGCGATGCGATCCCGGCGACGCGGGTCCTGCGCCCGGCCGCCATCGCATTCGCCGCGGAGCCGGAGGTCTGGCTGGTGCATTGGCGACCGGTTCCGCCCGCGCCGTATCACGACCTGTTCGGCCTCGCCAAGATCATGCAAATGCGCATCGACGGCGACATGACGGTTTTCATGCAGCAACTCCAAAACATCAAAGACGTGTTGGCCAAGCCGCGCGCCCTGTTCGCTTAAAAGGAGCAATCCCGATGGGTTGGTACGTCCACCACGTCAATATCCCGACCCACAATGTCCGGGAATCGGTAAAATTCTATGAGGCTGCCGCCGGCATGCGGGAATGCGACTGGGCCTATCCGGATGCGGAGAAGTCCGACGACGGCCCGCTCGACAACCGCGCCAGCATGGGCCGCTTCAATCGCGGCGTGCATATCGTGACCGAGCGTCCGTTGTTCGCCCACGAGAACGGCTTCATGCACAACCCGACCATCGGCGGCCATTTCGCCATCACGGTGGACGATCTCTCCGCCGTCGTGAAGCGGTTGCAGGCAGCCGGCATCCCCTAT
>CAXBDI010000047.1:0-26337 GCA_963974445.1 uncultured Alphaproteobacteria bacterium | reverse complement strand
TGCCCGCGAAGACCCATAACGCTGATCCAATCAGCATGAGTCGTGTACCGTGGCGATGATCCTGACCTCGAACCGTGGCTTCGCTGAGTGGGGCGAAGTGTTCGGCGATCCGGTCGTCGCCACGGCACTGCTCGACCGCTTGTTGCACCATGCTATCGTCGTTCAGATCGAGGGCGCGAGCTATCGTCTGCGTGGCCACACCGACCTCATTCCAGAACACGTCCGCGCCAACGCACCCATCACACCGCCACCGGCTCCCAAGCGCCGTGGCCGGCCGCCGAAAAACGGGAGAGCCGATCACTAATCCGGCCGATCACCGGACCGCAAAAGTGGGGAATTTTACTTCGGCACATTTGAGGAAAGTTCAGTCGGCATTGACATTGTGGAAAAGTTTATGGATAGTTCAACTCAAATCGAAAGCCACAATTCATTCCATAGTAGGAAATGACATCATTATCTGAAACCATTAGAAACTAGAGCGCTGCTCGAATTTATACCACCCCTTTATTGGACAGTGGGTTTGCGATTTAACATATTCATCCTATGACGGCTAAACTACTATGCTAGTCAGCGATTGTGTCTTCAAAATGCGACTGATCTACGTATGTATCCCTCAGCAAGAAAGACGGGCATCGTCCATCAACATTACCGAGGTTTGGATGTTGTATCTTGTATCCAATAAGGCTTGCAAGAGGTTCGGTAAACTGTCGCGCAATTTCCGGTGGGTACGTCAGCCATTGATTCTCGAAAGGCTTGAGCCACCCACGGCAGTAAGCAATCATAACGCAGCTTCGGGGATTCATCGACAAGTTTGCTCCACCCGAATGCACAGTCGATCCAAGAAAACATAGGACCGAACCAGGTAGCATCTCTGCAAAATCAGTCATTTCTACATCTACGCGCCCTGGATCAGCATGGAGGTGAGACCGAGGCCAGAGCCGTGTTGCGCCATTGCGTCTCGTAAATTCGGTGAGGGGCCAAATGAATCCAACCTGCGCCACTATTTCCTGGTGGTTCAACGGCCACATTGATTGGTCAATATGAGGTTCTTGCGCGACTTCTCCCGGATGTATTTCTATAGCTTGGGAGAAACTTAGTCTAACATTAGGTGGATCACATTCTAGGAATTTTGCAGCCAATTTCAAACATAGAGGGTTAAGCGCTAAATCAATAGTGCTTGGCGCTTTCTTAAATAATCCCCCCGCACGCTTTGTCTTGTATCCATAGAAATCACCAACACTAAATTCTACAGTATTTAATAATTTATCGATTTCATTTGTCACCTTCTTAATAATTCGTTCTTCAATTATATCTTCCACTATCGAATATCCATTTTTTTTGATTTGATTGACTATTCTAGAAATATCCATGGTGTTCTTTGTCCTTCATCCGAATAATCGACCCTGCGGACTGCCCCGCCTTAATGGATCGCTGGAGATATTGGCTGCAAACAAGATAGTATTAAGTCTTCTAGTATGTCCATCATACTGTTTCCATTCATGTTTAACGGGTGATCCCGTCCGAATACATTAACAAATGCTGGCATTGTATTGACCTCGTTGATAAAAACATCACCTTGTGTATTTTTGAAAAAATCCACCCGCCAAATACCATTTCCATCAAGTTTGTCATATAACTTTTCAGATTTAATTCGTAATGATTTCGATATATCTGAGCTGTCATCGTATTTATCAAACTCAACAGAACTATAAGCGATGTACTTTTGATCAAAATCGTATACATCACCTACTGGCTTTACACTCGTTATAGATGAAGTTCGTATATTGTTGTTTTGTCTCCAGGTATAACAGAATAACTCTGTCACTTTTTCAAATGGTTCTATTATAATAAAGTCAGAGAATTGGTAGGCTTTTACAAGCAATTCACTGAGCTCTTCTTCTATCTTACAAACAGATAGTCCTATTGACGATCCTTGCGATGCTGGTTTGATCACACAAGGGAACTTTATTCGATCCTTAATATACTTAGCCACTTCACTTGCGGTGTCCGATGGACGCGGGACGTAATATGGTAATGCGCAAAATCCAAGGTACTCAAAAATAGCCTTCGAAAGTATCTTATCAAACAAAATGGCAGAAATAACAGCTCGAGGCCCGACAACTTTCTGTCCCAATAAACGAAAAAAATTATAGATCGTCCCATCTTCCCCGGTATTTCCTAGTATTACTGGAAATATCACGTCAAAAGTAATTTTGTTTTGGCTTTCCCGGTATATTTCCAAGTTATTCGAAGAAGTACTATAGATAAAACATATTTGCTTTTCTAAATCTTCCTCGTTAAAGAAAAAGCTATCGCTAATCTTAATCAACTCACTCCTGTCAATCAAGTAATAATTTCCAGTTCGAGATATATAGAATGGTTGGATTGAAATTACGGGGCTATCCCAGAGGTACCGAATGAATGTTATGGCCGTGTGAACAGAAACAAAATGCTCGTCACTATTTCCACCAAAAACCATTAGGCATGTTATCTTCTTCTCATGTCTTGATAGCCTGATCTTCTTTTGCATCCGATGTTCCTATAAATCCGTCTCTATTTGGAATTAACGATGTTGATCCCCCAGGTCTGTAGTTGCTTACGCGTTCATTCACGGAAATAGACACGTAAGCGATCGCAATGGTGAAGCAAAAGCCGCGGGTTTGGCCTCGCATACACCTAAAACGCTTGGAGGAGGCGTCGCCGAACCAAACTGCATCCAATACTAACTTCCCTGGGGCAATAAACTTACATGCTTCAATTCCATGTATTTTTTCATGCCCTCTACCCCACGGTCCCTACCGATTCCGGACTGTTTATAACCGCCCATTGGAGTAGAATTGTCACCGCCCCAAACTGTGTTGAATGCCACGGTGCCAGCTTGAACCCCTCGCGCCAGCAACAGCGATCGGCTTAGGTCATTCGTCCAAATGTTAGCCCACAGACCATATTTAGTATCATTCGCTAATTTGATCGCATCTTCGTCAGAAGAGAAAGTCTGAACTGGAACCACGGGACCAAATATTTCTTCTTGATTGACCTCCATATTTTGGGTGGTGTTCGTGATAATTGTCGGCTCTATATAGAATCCCGCAGAGTCTCCAAACATTCGCCCGCCCCCCGCATGTAATTTTGCACCATCTGCAACAGCCCTTTCAATAAATCCCATTATACTATCTAACTGCGCTTGATCTACGATTGAACCAACAGACGCATCTACATTAAGAGCATTGTTCGGTTGGTAATTGTCAATCTGTGCCTTTAGTTCATCCAAAAATTCTTCTTGAATTGATTCGTGTAGTAATGCCCTTGCTGGCGCATTGCAGCTTTGTCCGGCGTTATAAAACACAGCTGACGCCAGTGCTTCTGCAGCCTTCTTCGGATTTGCGTCATCAAAAACTATGAGAGGGGATTTCCCCCCGCACTCCAACGAAACACGCTTCATGTTTGATTGACCAGAATATACGAGAAATTTCTTGCCAATTTCCGATGAGCCAGTGAAGCCTACAGCATCGACATCTGGGTGCAATCCAAGCGACTGACCCGCTTCCGGGCCGTCACCGGGAACTACATTAAGTACCCCTGGGGGTAGTCCAGCATTGGCCGCTGCCTGAGCCAGAAGAAGTGCTGAAAGTGGACTTTGCTCCGCTGGCTTGAGTACAACGCTATTCCCAGCAGCCAGCATAGGCGCGGTCTTCCACGCCGCAATCATTAACGGATAATTCCAAGGCGTGACTGCACCTACCACACCCATTGGTTCACGAATGAGTAGGTCGAAATGATCATTTGGAGCCATATTCGAGTGGAGCTTATCCACTAACTCAGCGTACCACCGAAATGTGTCGACTGCGACTGCCACGTCAACACCTTTTGCCATCGAAAATGGCTTGCCAACATCCACACAGTCCAGTGCAGCAAACTGGTCGGCCAGTCTCTCGATCTCTTCCGCGATAGATAGAAGGATCTTTCGGCGTGTTTGGAGGCTAGCTCTAGACCAATTTCCGGCTTCAAACGCTCTACGCGCTGATGCAACTGCTCTATCGATATCTCTTCGATCTCCGGCAGAAAACTCAATGATCAACTCGCCGTTAATTGGCGAGATATTTTTCATGACAGCGTCCGATATGGGATCGACAAAACCACCGTCAATAAATGGCCGGTTGTCAATCTCCGCAGTGTGCAGGTACCCCAAAAGCTCCGGGGTTGGCTCTGCCAAGCCTTGTGCCTGTCCTTTGAAGTTATTTAAGTTCATCGACATTGTCTTCCTCTGTCCGGTAGGTTGTACGGGTAAATTCGCATATGTCATTGATATGTTTCTTTACGTCGTCTCGGATTAGCTCAATAATCAGATATCGCCTTAACCCCATTCCGATCAAAAAGAGTTGAACAATAATGATCGTCGGCACCTCGATCCTTAACGCGTCTATTCCAAGATAACGAAGAACCCCAACAACCGGAGTTACCGTATACAAAAGGAAGTAATAACAGTATATATTATTCATTCTAAATGGCATAGTACAATAAAACTTTATTGCTTTGAATATTGGATGAATTAACCGAGTGAACATTTTCCGCTCACTCCATTTTAGATTGATAGTTTCTTGATACTCCTCGAAATATAAAAAAACTGAGTCTGTCGATCTCGCTCTCCCGAAAAGTTCTAAATAGCTAATCTGCTCACTAATCCAATTTGAAATGTTTAGTGATACTGTCAAAATAACAAAGCTAAAAGCTGGTAGAATAAATGTATAAATAGCATTGCTTGACGTGCTGTCTTTTTGTTCAGCTAGTGCTATTAGAACTGCCGACGTAGTCGCAAAGAGCCCACAAAGTGTAACGTGAATCATCCCATTTGTAGTCAGATAGCTTGTTGCGCGAGTCAAACTCGCCTCAACAAGAATTGAATTATCAACATCCTTATATTTAATCGGCATGATTTTTCCCTCGTAGATCCACGTCTGTTCGCTTCATATTGCGGAACACTGCAAGCATTTCAGGGTCTATCCGAGGGTCTACATCTATGTCATTACGCGCCATTGCCCTCAATACGGCAAGCGACTTCCCAGGGTACACGTGACGGACATTTTCCTTGCTAGAATGGAGGAAATACACTGCACACTCTTCAATTATGAAGTCAATCAAAACCTCGGTTTGATGGACAGGAAAAACGGCATTCCCGAACTTTCTCCGGAGGTATCCCGTAGCATCAGCTTCAACAAGTTTTGAGAGCGGAGGCTGTTCAAAAAAGGTTCTAACACGTTGGATCGCCGCAGGTAGATCGGGATTATCGAGCCATTCATCCCATCGTCTGACACGGAAGTTTGGGCCTAGTCGTTTCGAAATAACTGCTTCGTTGTCTTTCATCCATTTCGTCCCGAGACCGCGTGTCAACTCGTAAGCCGCATCTAGCGAGATCTTTGAGTTTCCGTCGATGCCAAATTCCGAAAAAGACCTAGCATACAACGTATCTGCTAGGGAAAACTCGTACCCACGAAATCGATTCTGCGCCCACACGATTAAGCATTCTAAGTTTTGGCCGGTGCATCGCATGTTGTTCATGCTAATGTCAAAAGAACAAACTTCTTCGGAAAAAACTCCGCGTGTCGAACGGGCGATGCGCCATTTAATGCCTGTTTCTTTGCATCGCTCAAAAGACCTTGACATAGACAGGTACTCCATCTTGGAAGATCAGAGGTTTCACTTACTGCCCAGAAGCTTGGTGCGTCCAACAATTAGTGGTCTAGTCATCCGACCTGAAACGCTGTGCCCCTGCCCCTTGGAATGCCCCTGTTTGAAAGTTAGTTCTGTTCTCATTTCCACTGCTCGCCGACGCGCCCTCAGCCGCGGCTTGAGTTTTCCGGCTTCAGTCAGGCACACGGGCTGGGTTCGTGTGCTGATTTCATGAGCGCTGCCGGGACGTTGTTCCCGATGGCGCTGTGTGGCCGCTTCCAATTGTAATCTCGACGCCAAGCCTCCAACTTTTCGGCCGCATCCGCAAGGCTCATGAACCAGTGGGCGGTCAAGCATTCGGCCCGGAACCGGCCATTGAATGCTTCGATGAACGCATTGTCGGTCGGTTTTCCGGGCCGTGAGAAGTCCAGCGTGACGTCGTTCTGATAGGCCCAGAGATCCAGGTCGCGGGAGATGAACTCGGACCCCTGGTCCACCCGGATCGTCATTGGATAGCCCGTTTGACGGCAAATCCGATCCAGGGTCGCCACGACATCTTCACTCCGATAGCTGAACCGCGCATCCAGCGCCGGACAGTATCGGGAGTAGGTGTCAATGACGGTCAGCACCCGCAGCTTCGGTCGGTCGCCAGTTGGTCGTGGACGAAGTCCATCGCCCAGACTTCGTTCGGTCCAACCGCCTCTGAGCGATCCTCGCGCAGCTTCGCTTTCACCCGCCGCTTTGGTGTCTTATTCCTGAGTTGCATGCCCAACTCCTTGTAAAGGCGGTAAACGCGCTTGGTGTTGACCGGCCAGCCTTCGCGCCGTAGCAGTACGTGCACGCGCCGGTAGCCGAACCGCACCCGCGTTTCACAAATCTCCTTGATCCGCTGTTCCAGAGCGGCCTGACTGGATCGACGGGACTTGTACCTGTAGGTCTTGGGATCGAACCGAATTGCCGCGCACGCACGGCGGATCGAGACAGACCATTCCGATCGCATCGCATCGACCAGCGCTCTCTTCCGGCCAGGCCTCAGAGCTTTCTTTTGATGACGTCCTGCAGCATTTCCCTGTCGAGCGTCAGATCCGCCACGATCTTCTTCAACCGGTTGCTTTCCTCTTCAAGCTCCCGAAGCCGCCGCATCTCCGACGGCATCAGGCCGGCGTACTTCTTCTTCCAATTGAAATAGGTCGCCTGGCTGATGCCTGCCTTCGGGCAGACCTCCGCGACCGGCGTTCCTGCCTAAACCTGCTTGATGATGAACGCCTTCTGTGCGTCCGTGAACCGCGATGCCTTCAACGCCGCCGCTCCTTCTTCCAGCTAGGATTTCAGTCGCGGAAAACTCGAAACCATTTCGGGGGCGTTTTCGGGGGGCACAGCAGCTGGCAGTTCTGTGGCAGCTGCATGTACCAATCGTGATTTATTCGATTTTTCGTAGCATCTGATACCGCTACTACCTCCAACTCTAGTTTATACTTTGGATTAGGATCAGTATTGCTGTTGTGGGATTGGTGAAAACACCAAATTTCCTGGGTACTATCGTCAGGTAATCGGAGTTACCCGACGACGATGCATCGACGATATTCATACGCCTTTAAGAGCGCGTTTGAGAAGCATCACTTCCAGCGCCTGAGCAGTGTCGCGGAGGCGGCAATGACGATCAGAGTTTCAGCAACGGCGGGAAGCTGTTCGTAGTCACGGACCAGCCTCCGGCACTTCATGATCCAGGTGAACTGGCCCCCATTTTGACCGGACACCCGGCATAGCTTTATGGAGGCTCAAGGATATGCTTGAGCACAGGCTTATGTCGGACGACTATCAGCGCATTGAAGTGATCACAGGCTCTGCCCGCCGCCGGCGCTGGTCGGCAGAGGAGAAGTTGCGGATCGTCGAGGAAACGTTCACCAGCGGCGAGACGATCTCGTCTGTGGCGCGCCGCAATGGCGTCGCCGCCAATCTTCTCTACCGGTGGCGGCGACTAATGACCGAGGGAGGGACGATCGCCGTGCAGGCCGATGACGATGTGGTAGCGGCAAGCGAGATCAAGCGCCTGCAACAACAGGTGCGCGAGTTGGAGCGTCAGCTCGGCCGCAAGACTATGGAAGCGGAGATCCTGAAAGAGGCTCTGGCCAAGGCGCAGTCAAAAAAACCGGGATTGCACGCGCTCTCGCCCTGGAAGGACGATGGCCGATGAAGACCATCGCAAGCACGCTCGGCGTCTCCCGCTCGAACCTTTATGAGCAGACCTCGGATGCAACAAGGCCGCGTCGGCGGCCCCCAATACCGCAAGACGCGGCCTTGTTGCGGCGGCTTCGCCGCCACATTGACGAACGTCCAACCTATGGATACCGCCGGATCACGGCGCTGCTACGTCGGGAACTGGCGGCGGAGGGGTTGCCTTTGATCAATCACAAGCGGGTCTACCGTCTGATGCAGATGCACGGGCTTCTGTTGGAACGTCACAGCGGCCGGCGGCCTGGCAGAGTTCACGACGGCAAGGTTGTGGTCATAGCGTCGAACCGGCGCTGGTGCTCGGATGCACTGGAGTTCACCTGTTGGAATGGTGAGATCGTGCGGGCTGCCTTCGTCATAGACGCACATGACCGTGAGGTGATTGCCTGGCGGGCGGTTGTTGGCAGCGGCATCAGCGGCTCCGAGGTCCGGGACATGATGCTGGAGGCGGTTGAAAAGCGCTTCGGCGCGATCCGAGCGCCGCACGCTGTCGAATGGCTGTCCGACAACGGTTCACCCTACACGGCCCATGAAACCCGGGTGTTTGCCGGTCAGCTGAATCTGACACCGTGCTTCACGCCGGTCGCCAGCCCCGAGTCGAACGGCATGTCGGAAGCCTTCGTGCGGACGCTGAAACGGGACTATGTCCGCGTCAGGCCGTTGCCCGATGCAGCAACGGCTCTGTCACAGATCGCCGGGTGGTTCGAGGACTACAACGAAAATCACCCACATTCCGGGTTGCGCATGCGCTCGCCACGCGAGTACATCCGCTCCCATCAACCCGCCGAGGTGTCCGGTCTATAGGGGGCAACATCACCAGGCGAAGGTCCGCTCAACGACCCAGCGCCGTTTGATGACAATAAAGCCGTCAGCCCATGGCATGCGGCGTACGATTTCCAGCACCAGATTGGTCTTGTCCTTGGCCCAGTCGACCAGCTTTCCGGCATAGCCGCCATCCGTTGCCCTCTCGGCGAATGCCCGCATTCGCCGAGAGGGGGCAAAGACACGCTCGACTAAGGGGTAGAGCCTGCGCGAGCGCAGCAGCAGGCCTTTGGCACCGCCCCGGTCCTGCACGTTGGCTCCGTGCACTTCCACTCGCAAGAGACGCCCGTCGGTATCGGTCAGGATGTGCCGCTTGCGGCCATGGATTTTCTTGCCAGCGTCGAAGCCTTTGAATCCCCTTTTTGATCCGCGCTGCGGATCGATTGGCTGTCGATGATAGCGGCGCTGGGAGAGGCTTCCCTCCCGGCGCGCTCCCGGTCGGCCATCAGAAGGGTATGATGAACGGTTGCCCAGGCACTCTCGGCCTGCCAGCGGCGCAGATAGTAGTAGACTGTCTGCCAGGGCGGGAAATAGTGCGGCAGCAATCGCCAGGCCGATCCGGCGCGGAGCTGATAGAGAATGGCCTCGACGATCCGGCGCTTCTCGGCCTTCCGAGGCCGCCCACCGGGCCTGGCATTGGGGATCAACGGCTCAAGAATGGCCCATTGGTTGTCCGTCAGATCGGTCGGATAAGATTTGCGGCGCTTGGATCGAGGCATCAGTGTCGGATCTCATGAGGGGAAGGCCGACGTCCCATGAATCACGTGATTTGCCCCGATGGAATCCCCTTCTCAAACACGCTCTAAGTCTATCAATTTTTTCCCCGGTTCGAAAAAGGTTGCCTTCTTGAGTGCCTTCATGTTTTCAATAAGGTAATCAGAATATACTCACGTGATCGGATTCTGCCATGAACATAAGACATGATCGGCAAGCTCCTGTGACTTCCTCACTAGTCTACGGTGCGACGGATGCCGCACGAACTTTATCCGATGACATTGCACACTGTAAATTCGTTGCTGAACAAGGCGGAACGAATTTTTGTGGATATGATGCCAAGATATTACGCGAATCTGAGCGCCCCAAGAAGAAGTGGCGGGAAATCAGAAAGGTGTGCTAATTCAATTAGACAATATTGGTTTATTTCAGAAAAATCTATTCAAAATATTGTGTGAGAACACCACAGGCCTGGAGTTTTTAACTTAACGCCTTCTTGACTCGCATTATTGTTAGATATGCGCGAATGATAAACGTAATGGTTGATAAGGTGGACCTTATTTACTATTTCTATAAATGCCGGGAGAAATAAGCAATGGTAGAATTAGTAAAACGGTACCAGAATGCTCTGAAAGAAATATCTATAAACAATTTGGGGGGAATAATAAGTGATCTTAATTTAGAGAAACGGTACGAAGAAGGATTCGATTTCTACGGGTCAACCTTTTGGACCGATATTTCTTCGCCCACACTTAGCTCCGTTGAGACAATCTTGGTTGAGTTAGTTCAATATGCTAATATTAGTGTTTCACGCTGCGACGGTATTGAGTGGTGGCTCAGCGTCCAAGATGTCAATAAAACTCCACAATGGTTGTTGCGCCCTCACTTCGATCGAGACGACATATCAAAATCAATGTCCGAAAATTCCCGCTCACCTGAGATGTCAAGTGTCCTATTTTTGAATGATTTGCCCTACGGGGAACTTGTTGTAATGGACCAAAAATTTTTGAAGGGTTCTATCGTTCCTGACGAGCCAACTTCTATGACATTCATCCGACCTGAACGGAATTTATATGCTGTTTTTCCTGGTTACTTGTACCATGGGGTTATTGGTCGTATGTGGCGTCCGTACTGTCAGTGCTCGCTCCGCATAACGATCGCGATCAACTATTGGCGAAATAAGCCGAGGGCCAAATACATGAGACTGGGCAATAAGTTCCAAAATGCCTTTGCTCCTAAGGGCTAGAGCTGGAGTATGTTCGTTCGTTACACGCGGACCCATTGAACTCCGGTCGCATTGGGTCGGGTTTTGCCTTACCTGTTGTTGCCGCTTTGAAAACGTCGCTCCGTCGCACTATCAGTCATCGAGCATCTTGACCAAGCAGATTGTTCTCGATTGGTGACTAGTCTAAAATTAACAAAAATAGCGAGGATATTAATAAGGAAACGATTTTATTATTGTAAGATGAGAGAATCGAAATGCCTCCTCCACGGATTACAAAAAAATACCGATGGTCCACTCAGAAAAGCCCTCTGGCATATTTTTCATGTAGTTTTAGTGCTTCCGCGATTTCATCAAGGTACGAATACCTATTATACACCGCCGCCACGCCGCCAATAGAACCAGACGCATGGTTGAGGATCTTCTCTGTTACATGGATCGGCACTCCAATCCGAGCCAGGTTCGAACTGAACGTCCTCCGGAGGTCGTGCAACGTGTAGTCTGAAAAGGTTAGCTGCTCATCAAACCGAGCCTTGCACTTGCCCCAGCCATTGAAGGGTTTTTCTGGTCGCCCTCGGGCCGGGAATAGCAGGTCTCCGGTGTTGGGGACCGCTTCGATCACACCGAGCGCAATTGGAGACAGCGGCAGTCGGTGCTCCCGTTTGTTCTTGGTGAAGCCTGCCGGGAATGTCAGCACACCATCTTTTATCCATGATCGACGGAGGGCTGCTATTTCGCCTCGACGCTGACCTGTCAGAATCAAAAGCTGAACGATTGGACCATAGGGATAGGGAGTCTCAAGGGCGCGTCGGTAAACTGTCCTCTTAAGCTTCTTGACTGACGAATAGGTTGACGGTTTCGATAGGGCGTCGGCCCTGGTTTCGGTATCCGAGATGAGGCCGTTCCGTATTGTAGTGCACGAGCCAGGCGTCCAGGTCCGCTTGTAGCGTTTCGACGCTCTCGTAGAACGTCTCGCGCATCTTCAGGCGGAAGAACTCGTCCAGCACTGTGGCGTTGAAGCGCTCGACAAAACCGTTGGTCTTCGGTGAGCGCACCTTGGTGCGGCGGTGCTCGATCCCGTTCAGCGCCAGGTAGAGCTCGTAGGGATGCGTCTCGGTTCCGCAGAACTCGCGGCCATTGTCGGTCAGCACCGCGCCAACCAGCAGGTCGAGCTCACGGTAGAACGGCAGCACGTCGTTGTGCAGCACGAGCCGTAGGTGTCCACCACTGCATGCAGGTAGACCTTGCCCACCCCCTTCAGGCTGCCGACGAAGAAGGTGTCGGCTGACAGCAGTTCGCCTGGCGCGCCGCTTTCCACATGCCGCTCCCGGAAGGCGGGATTGAGCTTTTCGATAAAGGCGGCCTGCTCGGCAGTGATCTCGATGGCCTTGCCTGCCAGTTGCTCTTCCAGCTTCAGCCAGCGGTCGTATTTGGTGCCGAGACCGGCCTCGTTCAGGATCTTCTGGATGGTGATCGCCGAGACGCGCACGCCCTCGAGCGCCAGTATCGCCTCCAGGCGGTTGCAGCCATAGGCCGGATGCTCCAGCGCCAGGGCGTGGATGCGGGCCACCGTCTCCGGCGGCGTGGTCATGGGGTGCGATTGGTGGACCGGCGGCAGGTCCTTCAGGCCTTCGAAGCCGTGGGTCTGGAAGCGGCGCTTCCACTCGTAGAAGCTGGTGCGGTCCATTCCCCGGCGGCGGCAGGCTTCCGCCGCATTGCCGAGCTCTTTGGCAAGCTCAAGAACGCTCAAACGCTGCTCGGCAAGCTTGCTGGCGGCATCCCGCCTGGACGATTTCGATGGCTTCGCTGATACGGACATGGCTTCCTCCATTTTGTACCATATAGCACGGGAAGAAGCTTAAGAGGACAGGTAAACCACTGCGAGTTCTTCGTCACTCAGCACTCGGTCCCTCGAGGTGGTCTTCTGCCTAATCCTTGGGACCGGTGACATCTCGATCAGCCCAGCCTCCACACACCAGTTCATCATGGTGCGGATGGCCACATAAGCATGACTTTGCTCTGAGGGCGTACGAGACAGGCTTGAGATGACCTTCATAATCTGGGCGCGGGTGACCTCATGCAGATCGTTAGAAAGTTCAAAATGGCGGTTGAGCAGGCGAGTGTAGTCTTTGACGGTCCGTTCTTTGTTCCGCCCCACACAATGCGCCAGGAAACGACGTTTTGCTTCCTCGAAGGGTATTGGCGCTGGCCCGCTGGCTTCTGGCAGATCGTCAGCTTCTGCCAGGAACCGCCTTGCTTCCTTTCTGGCATCAGACAGGGTGAAGTCAGGATACCGCCCCAACGTCTTCAATCGGCGCTTCTCACCATACATTACCACGAACGATTTGCTCTTCGTGGAACACCGCAGCCCAAAGCCCGGAGTAGCGTCATCCCAATAGGTGACCTGGCCACTATCCGGAGAGGAAAGACGCTTGATGGCGATGTCCGTGAGCCGCAGCTTCATCGTTTTAGTCTCTTTTTAGTCACATAAATCACGTGCATAAGAGGGGTATTGGAGGTTCACCTATGTTCACCTAAAACACCATATTTCGATAAAAATCATAAAGTTATGGGATTCTATGTTCAACCCTGAAAACATAACCACGCGAACTGAAAATCCGCGTGTCGCCAAACACGGCAATTTGTAACGCGTGTATCCGCTAATTTTCACCAACGCTGGGTCAACAAAACGAAAGCGTTACGGGAAGAGGGCTTTGGTGGCACTCTATGTGTTGATTGACTGACACATAACGTCCTGAACCTTGAACCCAACGCATCCAAGGCCGCGGTAAAATATTTAACCCCGCTGGCGTGTGCAGATACCCAAGCCTGTCGCCTAGGTCCGACGCGCACTCAACGCTGAATGGCGAGCCTAAAACGAGCCTAAGAGAATGAGCGGTGTGGTTTAAGACACTGTTTTAATTGGTGCCGGCTACAGGATTCGAACCCGTGACCCACTGATTACAAAACCGAAGCAACCCAACTCGCGCCAGCACAGCACACTCGCCCCGCAGGATAGGCGTCGCTCGGAACCAGACCAATCCTGAGACAAATCCGAGACAAAACTTCAAGCGGAAACGAATTAAGTCTCTGATTTAATTGGTCGGAGTGAGAGGATTCGAACCTCCGGCCCCTGCCTCCCGAAGACAGTGCTCTACCAGGCTGAGCTACACTCCGCGTCGCACGCAAGGCCGCTTTCTTACAGTCAGCCCGGGGGCTTTGCAAGGGATTCTCTCTGCGTCCTGCCGCCTAATAGGCCCGTGCGACACAGAAGGCGGCGACGTCTTGCAGCGCGTCGCGGTACCGGCCGGCTGGAAAGGGCGCAAGCGCCGCCGCCGCGGCAGATGCATGCGTGCGGGCGACGCGTCCGGTTTCGGCCAGCGCATCGTGGGCGAGCAGCAGCCGTTGCGCCTCGGCCAAGTCGTCTGGCAGCTGGTCGCCTTCGCCGATCGTCCGCTGCCAGAACGCCTGCTCCGCCGCCGATCCGTGCCGGTACGCCAGGATAACCGGCAGCGTCACCTTGCGCTCGCGGAAGTCGTCGCCGATGGACTTGCCGAGCGCCGCGGCGTTGGCGGCGTAATCCAGTTGATCGTCCACCAGTTGGAACGCTATGCCGAGCGATTGACCGTAGGCGCGCAGCGCATCGGTCTCGGCTGCCGGGCGTCCGGCAATCACGCCGCCGACCTCCGCCGCGGCGGCGAAGAGGGCCGCGGTCTTGCCCTCGATCACCTGCATATAGGCCTCGACCTCGGTCGCAGGATCGCCGGCGGTGGTGAGTTGCAGCACCTCGCCCTCGGCAATCGTTGCAGAGGCGTCGGCGAGGATACGCAGCACGTCGAACGAGCCGGACTGCACCATTAACTGAAACGACCGGCTGAACAGGAAGTCGCCGACCAGCACACTAGCCTGATTGCCCCATACCTCGTTGGCGGTGGCGTTGCCGCGCCGCACCGCACTTTCGTCGACCACGTCGTCGTGCAGAAGGGTAGCGGTGTGGATGAACTCGACGCAGGCGGCCAGGCCCCAATGCGCCTCGCCCCGGTAGCCGCACATGCGCGCCGCACCGAGCGTCAGCAGCGGCCGTAACCGTTTGCCGCCGGCGGCAACGATATACTTCGCCAATTCCGGAATCAGCGCGACAGGGCTATGCATGTAGTCCAGGATCAGACGGTTGACCTCCGTCAGATCGGCTGCCAGCAACTCTCGCAACACGCCAAGCGCGTCGGTCGCCTGGGCAGTTTGGGCAGAATCCGGTGGCGGCACGGCGCCTCGCTCCATTAGGGGTTGCCATACCATAGGCTTGATGTCAGGTCGGTCAACATATGGACCGTCGCACCGGCCACGCAAGCGCCCCCGACGTTGGATACTGGGGCGCGCGGGCCCAAATCAGAGGATCGTGATGAAAATTGTGCTGAAAACCAACAATCAGGTCGAACTTGGCTGGGCGCAGTTGGTGCTGAGCGAGGCCGGCATCTGGGCCGAGATATTCGACCGCCATTCGAGCATTGTCGAAGGCAGCATCGGCGCTATCCCGCGCCGTCTGATGGTCGGCGATGCGGACTTTGCCGCGGCCGAACAGTCGCTGGCTGCCGCCCGTGCCGCTTTAGACCAACCCGATGACGATGCCTGAGGGATACTTCCCGGACGGCCTGACCGACGACCGTTTGCTCGGCGGCCGGGTGCGGATCGCGCAGCCGGTGGACGGCTATAGGGTGGCCGTTGACCCGGTGTTGCTGGCCGCGGCAGTCCCCGCAGAGCGAGGCCAGATCGTTGTCGATTTCGGTGCTGGCACTGGCGCGGTCGGCCTGTGCCTGGCGGTGCGGGTACCCACCTGTTGCATTGTGTCCATCGAGCGGGAGGGTGATTTGGCAGCTTTGGCTCAAGCCAACGCGCGCGCCAACTCCTTCGGCGGACGATTGCTCGCGGTGCAGGCGGACATCGCCAACCCGCCGTTATCCCCTGCCAGCCTGGACCATGTGGCGATGAACCCACCCTATATGGCGGCGGATAACGGCACAGCACCCACCGGGCGGCTGCGGCACGTGGCGGCGGTGGAGGGCGCGGCGAAGCTACAACGATGGATCGCCAGCGCCTTCGACCTGGTAAAACCCGGCGGCACGATCACGTTGATCCATCGTGCTGACCGGCTGGATGAAATCCTCTTTCACTGCCGTAGCGTTCAGGCGGGCGGCCTCACCGTCTGGCCGATATGGCCAAAAGCCAGCCAGCCGGCGCATCGCGTCATCCTATGCCTGCGCAAGGCCGACCGTAGCCCAATGCGCTTGCTCTCGGGGCTTGTCCTGCATCGGAGCGACGGCGCTTTCACCGACGCCGCCGACGCCATCCTGCGCGATGCAGCAGCGATCCCGCGCTGAATGTAAGCTTTCGACAGGTCTGTGACCTCGCCTGCAAGGCACCGTTGCAGAAACAGGGTTCGAAGTTGCGCCGTTCTCGCTTAGATATGGGAGAGCTCAATCAATATCTATCGACCGGAGACACTCGCCTATGACCCCGCAATACGACTATGACCTGTTCGTCATCGGCGCCGGCTCCGGCGGCGTGCGGGCAGCGCGGTTCGCAGCGCAGGACGGCAAGCGCGTCGGCATCTGCGAGGATCTGCGCATCGGCGGCACCTGCGTACTGCGCGGTTGCATTCCGAAGAAGCTGCTGGTCTACGCCGCCCACTATGCCCACGATTTTGCGGACGCCGTCGCCTATGGCTGGGACCCGGTGAGCCCCGGCCACGATTGGGCGAAGCTGGTTGCACATAAGAACAAAGAGACCGACCGGCTGAACGGCGTCTATATCAACCTGCTGAACGGGCCGGGCGTGAAAATCCACGAGGGCCGCGGCGTCATCACCAGCCCGCACACGGTGCAGATCGGCGAGGAGACGGTCTCGGCAGAGCATATCCTGATCGCCACCGGCGGCTGGCCGTTCGTGCCGGACATTCCGGGCAAGGAGTACGCCATCACCTCCAACGAGGCGCTCGACTTGGCCGAACGGCCGGAGCGGCTCATTATTGTCGGCGGCGGCTATATCGCGGTGGAATTCGCCGGCATCTTTGCCAGCCTCGGCAGCAAGGTGACCATGGTCGTGCGCTCCAAACTGCTGCGCGGCTTCGACGACGACCTGGGCAAGGAATTGGACGAGGCGTTGCAGCGCGAGGGCGTAACCCTCGCCTATGGCGTCAACATCGCCGCCATCGAGAAGACACCGGGCGGGCTGGTCGCGACAATGGACGACGGCTCTCTATTGCAGGCTGACGCGATCATATACGCCACCGGCCGCCATCCGAATTCTCGCAAGATGGGACTGGAGGATGTCGGCGTCGATGTTGGCGTAGGCGGGGAGGTCAAGGTTAACAAATATTCGCAAACCAACGTGCCCAGCATCTGGGCCATCGGCGATATCACAGACCGCATGAACCTGACCCCGGTGGCGCTCTACGAGGCCATGTGCGTGTTGCGCAGCATGTTCAAGGACGACCCGACCGCGCCGGATTACGACAACGTGGCGACCGCCGTCTTCTCCTCGCCGCCAATTGGTACGGTCGGCCTGACCGAGGAGCAGGCGCGGGCAACGTACGGCAAGGTCGACATCTACAAGAGCCGCTTCCGCCCGCTGAAGCACACGCTCACCAAGCGCGAGCATTTCACCTTCATGAAGATGATCGTCGACCCGGCCAGCGACAAGGTTGTCGGCTGCCACATGATCGGCGACGACTCGGCGGAAATCGCCCAGGGCCTGGGCATCGCGCTGAGGTGCGGCGCGACCAAGGCGCAGTTCGACGCCACCATCGGCATCCACCCCACCGCGGCGGAAGAATTCGTCACCATGCGGACGAAGGAGCCGGACTGACAGGTTCGGCGTTCCTTGAAGAGCACCGGGCGGTTTTTGGTGTCGGGCCGATTTGCAGGGCGCTGCCGATCACACCATTAACCTATTATGTGCGGGCGGCTGTTGAATGCGACCCCGATTGGGCCAGGCGCGATGTCTTGGACAAGGCCGATATCCAACGGGTCTTTGATGGCAGTCGCGGCCGAGTGGCTTGGTATAGAAAAGACCACGCTTCAGAAACTGCGCCGGGCCGGCAAGATCACTTTTCGGAAAATCGGGGTCGCGACACGACCTTGCGTTGAACTTTGGCTCCTTGGTCATTGGCGGATATGCGTCTGTCTGCGTCGAGTTCTAACAGCCTGCCGCGCGCTGCTCACATTCGATGCGGTCGATAGGTGATGCCGTTGGCGGATTGTAGTTCGCGAACATACCGGACGATCGCAGCAATTTCCTTCTCGCTCACCTGTGGCTGTGCCGGCATGTTGCCGAAGGGCCAGTGATGCTGCTGCACACCCCGTCTTGCGGCGGAAAAGAAAGCGGCATCGCCATGATGGCCGGGGTTGTAGATGTCATAGACCAGGGGCGGCCCCTGGTTCGTTCCGGCGGCGTTCCGCCCGTGGCACTGTCCGCAGTTGATGTCGAACGCCTCTTTGCCTGCCCGTGCGATGGGCGAAAGTTTCGGCACGGTGACATCAATCATCGTGTCGCTTGAGAATGGTGCGAAAACTTTCCATCCGACGACGACCGCACCGGCTACGACAACGGCTATGACCAAAACGGCGGCCACACTTGGACGACCCTGTCGGTGCGTTGCAGGGCGCTTATGCTTCTTTTCGCTCATATCAAATTTCCTTCGCTGCCTTGGCGTCCAGCCGAGAGGAGCACGAACGCCATCGACAACCGGTGTGCCCGACCGGCCCGTGGAGTCCGTGGGCATAGTTCATTTTCGGTCCTGTTCGACGGTCGAGCCACCCAAGACGCCTTGAAGCTTAGGCGCGAAGCGGGGTACCCGGGCAGCATAGCGCCGGTATGCATCACCCATTTCGGCCTCGATCACCCGTTCTTCGCGCAGCGCAAGTCGCCAATACATGAAGACCAGAACGGGGAACATGGCGAGCGTCAGGATCGTCGGCCATTGGAACAGGAAGCCGATCATGATCAGGACGAAGCCGACATATTGCGGATGGCGAATGCGGGCATAGGGGCCGGTCTCGGCCAGAGTGTCGGTCCGCTGCGCCCGATAAAGGACGCGCCACGCGGCCGAAAGCAGGATGAAGCCGCCACCGATGAAGACGAAACTCAGGAGATGAAACGGGCCGAAATGCGGGTTCCCCCGCCAGCCGAACAGCATCTCGGGCAGGTGGCCGGCGTCATGCGAAAGCCAGTCAATTTCCGGATAGTTGCTCTGCAACCACCCAGATAGGAAATAGATCGTCAGCGGAAAGCCGTACATCTCGGTGAAGAGCGCGACGAGGAATGCGCTGAAGGCGCTGAACGAGCGCCAGTCCCGCGCTGTCTTCGGCTTGAAGAAGCTGAAGGCGAACAGGATGAAGATTGCCGAATTGATGACGACCAAGAGCCACAGGCCGTAGGAAGATGTCTCCATGGTTAGTCTCTTCCTTCTGCCGGCGGGTCGTCGTTTCGATCGCCGTCGCCATGTCCACCATGTTTGCCGTGCATGAAGAAGTGCATGCCCAGGCACACACCCAGAATAAGGATCAGGGGCCAATAACCGAGGAGATGCGCCTGGTGCTCTTCCCATAAGAAGAAACCGGCCACCGCCAGGAACCCGAGCAATACGATACCCGAACGGGACAACAGAGAACTCCCGAAATTGTTGTGACTAGGTCTAGCCATATTGCTGTCCCAACGGCCAGACAATCGATCTGGCCGTTGGGGCGTTCCGGTGAACGAGCATGCCTTTCACGGCTCGGATCTTCCCTTCACCGCGGTCGCCACTTACGACAGCATGGTTGCGCCCGTTCTAAATCTTGACCGAACGCAGTCGGAGGGCATTAGTGACGACCGAGACCGACGATGCGCTCATGGCGAAGGCCGCGAAGATCGGCCCGATCAGGATGCCGAAGAACGGGAAGAGGATTCCGGCAGCAATTGGCACGCCGGCGGCATTGTAAATCAGCGCGAAGAACAGGTTTTGCCGGATGTTACTCATGGTCGCCCGGCTGAGCTTGCGGGCACGGACGATGCCGTCGAGGTTGCCCTTCACCAGCGTAATGCCCGCGCTCTCAATCGCGACATCGGCGCCGGTGCCCATAGCAATGCCGACATCGGCCTGAGCCAGCGCGGGCGCATCGTTTACCCCGTCGCCCGCCATGGCGACCTTTCGGCCTTCCGCCTGCAACTCCTTGATAATGCGCGCCTTATCCTCCGGCAGGACGTCGGCGCGGATCTCGTCGATGCCCAGCGGGCCGGCCACCGCTTTCGCGGTGCGCTCGTTGTCGCCGGTGGCCATGATGATTCGAAACCCGAGCGCGTGCAAAGCTTTGAGTGCGGCGGGAGTCGTCTCCTTCACCGGGTCGGCGACACTGACTAGACCGGCGATCTGGCCCTCGAGCACCACGAACATCACCGTCTCGCCCCGATCGCGGCGCTCGTTCGCGGCTTCGGAGAGCGCACCGCCGTCGAGGCCGAAGTCGGCCATCAGCTTGGCGTTGCCGAGCGCCACGGCCTTGCCGTCGACGACGCCTTTCACACCCTTTCCGGTGATTGCCTCGAAGTCATCAGCATTCGCCAACGCGACATTGCGTTCTTCGGCGCCGGTGACGATGGCTTCGGCAAGCGGATGCTCCGAACCTCGCTCCAAGCTCGCGGCCAGACGCAGCACCTCTTCCTCCTTGTGCCCGGGTTCGGGCAGGACAGCGACAAGCTTCGGTTTGCCGACGGTCAGCGTCCCTGTCTTGTCGACGATCAGCGTATCGACCTTGTCGAACCGCTCCAGCGCCTCGGCGTTCTTGATCAGCACACCCGCCTGCGCGCCGCGCCCGGTTGCCGTCATGATCGACATCGGCGTGGCCAGACCCAGCGCGCAGGGGCAGGCAATAATCAGAACCGCCACGGCGCTCACCAGCGCATAGGCATAGGCCGGCGCCGGCCCCCAGACCGCCCAGGAGATGAAGGAGATGATGGCGATGCCGATCACCACCGGCACGAACTTGCCGGCCACCATGTCTGCGAATTTCTGGATCGGCGCACGAGAGCGCTGGGCATTGGCGACCATCTCGACGATCTGGCTGAGCATGGTGTCGGAACCGACGCGAGTGGCCTTCATGATCAGGCTGCCGGTGCCGTTGATGGTGGCGCCGGTTATCTTGTCGCCCGCGACCTTTTCCACCGGCACCGGTTCACCGGAAATCATCGATTCGTCGACCGAGGAGCGGCCATCGACGACCTCACCATCCACCGGCACCTTGTCGCCGGGACGCACCCGCAGCCGGTCGCCGACCTGGACATCCTCGAGCGGAATCTCCTCTTCCGAGCCATCAGGCCGGATCACCCGCGCGGTTTTGGCCGCCATGTCGAGCAGAGCTCTGATGGCCGAACCAGTCCGCTCACGCGCCCGCAACTCCATCACCTGGCCCAGCAGGACCAGGGTGACGATCACCGCCGCCGCCTCGAAATAAACCCCGACCGCACCGGTCTCGGGATCGCGGAATCCGTCGGGGAATATCCCCGGCACCAGCACCGCCACGATGCTGAACAGATAGGCCGCGCCGACGCCCATGCCGATCAGGCTGAACATATTGAGGTTCATGGTGCGGAACGACTTGTAGCCGCGTACGAAGAACGGCCAGCCGGACCATAAGATCACCGGCGAGCCGATGATCACTTCGATCCAGAGCGATGTCTGCTCGCCCAGATATTCGCGCATCTGCGGGTAGCCGATATAGGGCGGCATAGTCAGGATCAACAGCGGCACGGTCAGCACCACCCCGACCCAAAATCGCCTGGTGAAATCGACCAGTTCCGGATTGGGGCCCTCGTCGCCCGTCGGCACACCCTTGGGCTCCAGCGCCATGCCGCAGATCGGGCAGTCGCCGGGACCGACCTGTTCGATCTCGGGATGCATCGGGCAGGTGTAAATCGTGCCCGCGGGCATCGCGACCTGCGCCGGCTTGTCGCCGAGATAGGCCTCAGGATCGGCCGCGAACTTGTCATGGCACTTCTGAGAACAAAAGTGGTAGGTCTCACCCTCGTACTTTCGGCTCGGCTTGCCCTGATCCAACTGCACCGTCATTCCGCAAACCGGATCTTTGGCGGTCATGGCATCGGGCGCTTCAGTCGTATCGCCGTGCTGATGGTGGCTGTGATCATGATGATCGTGTTTGTGCATGGTCCTATCCGGCCTCCTGATTTGAGCCATTGTGAAATGCGACCGCTTCCAGACAATGGAAGATTGGCAAAGAACTATCACTGTTATGTCGGTCGCGCTTCACATCGCTGATCGGCGCCATGGTCTTGTCCATTGCACACTTCCTTGACTGATAGACGTTTACGCTGGATTCGCAGTCCCGCATAAACGGGAAATTACTATATAAGACGGAGGAAGGTCCGTAGCGTTACAGTGCGTCGGCCCATGCCGTCACAGAGATCGGCGCAGACACGATTCCCCCCCTTCACCACGAGATCGGCAGTCAACATGCGAAAGCTGAAGGGATCGCTTGAGCGCCTACCGTGTCAGGGAACCATTAAACCAGGAAAGACGCTAACCAGCAACGACTGCATGAGCGGCTAGCTCGCTGATTAATTCTGGCGCCACGGACGCTAGGCGACGCGAATTTCTCTACCGACGGAGATTACACCACCTGCTGGGACACAGCTTAGGACTTGCGATCGTGCGCGTGAGCACCTGGACGGATGTCATGTAGATCCATGCGGTAGCGCTTAGTATGGTTTTCTCGAAGTCCTTGACGACGCGGCGTCACGATCCTCCGCGCTGGCGGCATGGACGACGCCGCCGACCGGAAAGCCTTGCGTGTCGGTCGGGATATGGCGCTTGCAGCCGTTGATTTTCTTGCCCTGCCCGGAGAGGCGGCGAGTGCTCTAGCCGCTCATGCAAACCTCAAAGCAGGGTCTATTTCCCCAACCTGAGATATTTGACGAGGGCGGCAATGCCGAACACCACCAGGACGAGCACCAAAAGCCAAACGAGGCCCATCGCGCCCATGCCCCACATCATTCCGTCAGTCCCATCCATGGTTATTTTTCTGCTTCGAAGGTTATTAGTTTTTCCATTGTCCCGTCGCGTTTGATGTTCTTTTCCACCTTCGGGTGCCGCCTCGCCGATTTGAGAGCGAACCAGCGCTTCAACGCGGATTTGTACCGTGCCGGTAAAAATTTCCATGCGAGGGGCAGCAAGGTAATGCTTCCCAACGCGAGCACCGCCAGACCGGCTCGGCCCAATTCCCCGGAAACCATTTCGCAGCCGAAATGCGCCAGCAGAAAGCTTGCAGGGAGGATGCCCAGCAGCGTCGCCAGGGCAAAACGCCAGACCTTGAGCGGTGTCAGGCCCGCCGCATAGCTGACGATATCAAACGACAGGAAAGGCATCAGCCGTGACGCAAATACCACGGCCATCAACCCGTTCTGAGAGTGCATGAACCGATTGAGGAATGTGGCGGAGGGGCGTGCGCCCAGCCAGGCCCGCACGGCTTCGTAGCCAACGAACCGGGCGAGCCCGAAAGCGATCAACGCGCCGGCTTCGGCCCCGAGAGCAACATAAAGCGTGCCCCACACATGGCCGTAGGCTGCGCCGGCGGCGAGCGCGATCGGCGCGCTGGGGATCGGGCTAATCACGATGGCGATCGTCATCAGGCCGACAATGAGGGCCGGACCCGCCGGGCCAAGTTGCATGACAACCTGTTCAAGGGCCTCGCCATCAAGAAGGCGACCGAGCGCCCCGGTCTGCTGCAATACGATATAAGTCGCGACAAGTACGCAAAGCACGGCGATTCCCGCCAAAACCCGCACCCGTGAAAGGCCCGTTTGGGGGGCTTCTCTGCTTGGGTCTTCCTGCTGCCGCAAAACCATTTCACCACTTTTTAGGCTGCCACAGCGTGTCGATCACCTGTTCGAGCTTGTCGCTTACGGATTCAGCTATGGTGCCAACGCGGGATTATCAACCGCTTGCACGAAGCCGCCGGATCGGCGGCAACCACGACACCGCCGTTCTCGGTTGCCTGGATGATAACCTTAACGAGGCAACATGGCGCGGATCTTGTCCTCCGCCTCAATTGCCCGACGCGCTATTGTCGGTGCATCGTCCGGGCACCGCTCTATGTCTTTGAATTGAGAGCAACTTACCCCGCGCACCTGGTTCAGTTCGCTACATGGTCCAGTTGCCTTAAAACCACAATCGGATGCCGGCAACGGCGGAGACGCTGCTGATGTTTCCCCCTTCTTCTCGTGCGAAATCGGCGGTTTTACCGATTAGCCGTTCCCATGAAACGCCGATATACGGCGCGAACTCGCGCCGAATTTCATAGCGAAGGCGCAGTCCCAACTCTGCTGCGCTCAAGCCAGAGCCGATGCCGAGTCTCTTTACGTCCTGGACCGCAAAATTCAACTCGGCCCGAGGCTGGAGCACCAGCCTCTGCGTAATATAAACGTCATACTCTGCTTCTGTCCGCAATGAGACGTCGCCATCGTTGCTCACGAAAGCGGCCGCATTGACCTCGAACCAGCCTGGGGCCAGCCCTTGAATACCGATTACGCCGAACGACCGGGTCGGGTCGGGTTTAAAATCGTGCCGCACGCCGACCTGCGCGTAAAAGAAGGGCGAAATCGTGTGGCTGTAAAGCACCTGCAGCTCCGCCGCCTCGGTTATTTCGTCCTCCACCTGATATTCGCCCTCCGACTTGATCCACAGCTTGTTGTAATCGCCGCCGATCCAGCCCTGGGCGTCCCAGATAAGCAAATCCTTGCCCTCGTTGCTGTTGTATTCCAGGCGGTCGCCCTGGAAAAAAGTGTATATCTGGGAATCCGCCACCGGCTCCGACCAGTCTGCCGGCGCGCCGTCAGGCTGAGTTTCCTGCGCCATCGCCGCGCCCGCCGCCAGCAGTCCTGTCAGTGCGAGGATGCATTGCGCCTTCACTGTCATGAGGGCTCTCCTTCGTAAGGCGTTACCTCGACGACGCGGAACATACCCAACTCCATATGGTAGAGAAGGTGGCAGTGAAACGCCCAGCGACCCCCTGCGTCGGCGGTAATGAGAACGGAGAGACGCTCGCCCCCCTTTACGCTGACCGTATGCTTGCGCGGGATATACGCGCCGTGTCCGTTTTCCAGCTCCATCCACATCCCGTGCAGATGAATCGGATGCTCCATCATGGTATCGTTGACCATGATAAGCCGCAGTCGTTCGCCATACCGGAAAGGAATTGGGCCATCGACCTCCGAGAATTTATTGCCGTCGAATGACCACATATACCGCTCCATATTGCCGGTCAGATGAAGCTCTACTTCGCGCTCGGGCGGACGCTGGTTGTAAGGGACAACCGATTTGAGATCGCTGTACACAAGTACCCGGTGACCGACACCCTCCAGACCGATACCGGGTTCGCCTAGGCGGTTGCGCTGGACTTGCGCCACCGACGTATTGCCGGGCCCGTGCTGGTCCGGTCCATGGCGCGCGACGATCGGGCCAGCCGCCTCCATCATGCTGCCGCCATGGCCCTCTTTCCCCGGGTCCATCTTGCCGTGTCGCATTTTTCCAGGTTCGGGCGGCAGGCCCGCGCCTCGGCCTTCGGACATGGCCATGCCGTCCATATTCATCCCCATATCGACCATCGTGCGTAGGGGTCGCTCGCGCAGCGGCGGGACGGGCGCCGTCATGCCGGCTCGGGGCGCAAGCGTGCCGCGGGCATAGCCGCTGCGGTCAAGCGATTCCGCCATAATCGTATAGGCGCGATCGTCGGGAGGAGACACGATGACGTCAAATGTCTCGGCTACGGCGATTTGAAACTCGTCCGTTGGCACTGGCTCGACATTTTGTCCGTCCGCCTGCACCACGGTCATCGGCAAGCCCGGAATGCGGACGTTGAAATAGCTCATGGCGGAGGCGTTGACGAAACGCAGTCGCACCCGTTCCCCCGGTGTGAAGAGGCCGGTCCAGTTGCTTTCTGGGCCGGTTCCGTTCATGAGATAGATGTAGAGGTACCCTGTTATGTCGGCGATGTCGGTTGGGTCCATGCGCATTTTGCTCCACGCCAGCCGGTCCCGCAGCGTCGCCCCCAGTCCGGCGGTGGATACGTCCTTGAAGAAGTCGCCGACGGTGCGCCTCTGAAAATTGGCGTAATCGCTCTTCTTTTTCAGCTTGGCCAAAACGCTGTAAGGATTTTCGAACATCCAGTCCGACAGCACCACCAGATGCTCGCGCTCGTAGGCGAACGGATCCGGTTCCGCGGGATCGACGATCAGCGGCCCGTAATGACCCAATTGCTCCTGAAGTTCGCTGTGGCTGTGGTACCAATATGTGCCGCTCTGTTTAAGGGGATAGCGGTAGGTGAAGGTTTCGCCCGCGCGGATGCCCGGGAAAGTCACCCCGGGGACTCCATCCATCTCGAACGGCAGCAGGATGCCGTGCCAGTGGATGGAGGTGTCCTCTTCCAGCGTGTTATGAACCCGGATAGTGACTGTCTCTCCCTCCTGGAAGTGCATGAGCGGGCCTGGAATCCCACCATTGAGCGTGATGGCCGATCCTTGCCGGTTATCGATGGTGATGGGCGTTTCGGCGATCGTCAGGTCAAATTCATGGGGGCCCGTACGCGGACTCGACGGCGGCCGCGTGCCGACCATATTCCGCGCCCAGGCCGGCAGCCAAG
>CAXBDI010000046.1:0-26641 GCA_963974445.1 uncultured Alphaproteobacteria bacterium | reverse complement strand
TCGACGGCCAGCCAGTCGACCGCGCCGAAGCCGGTCAGGACGTGGCGATCCTGGTCAACCAGACGCCCTTCTATGGCGAAAGCGGCGGCCAGGTCGGCGATAGCGGCTGGATCAAGGCCGAGGGCGGCGAGGCTACGGTGCGCGACACGCAGAAGAAACTTGGCAATCTGTTCATCCATCTGGCGACGGTCGAGACCGGCGCTTTGGCGCTCGGCGATGCCGTCGCGCTCGATGTCGATAGCGCTCGCCGCGACTCGATCCGGCGCAATCACTCCGCGACTCACCTGTTGCATGCGGCCCTGCGCCGGGCGCTTGGCGAGCATGTGGCACAGCGCGGATCTCTGGTCAGCCCGGATCGCCTCCGTTTCGACATCTCCCATCCCAAGGCGATGGACGCCGCGGAACTCGCGCGCATCGAGGCGGAGGTGAACGAACGGGTCCGCCTGAACGCCCCGGTCTCCACCCGCCTGATGCCGACCGACCAGGCCATCGAGGCCGGCGCCATGGCGCTGTTCGGAGAGAAATACGGCGACGAGGTGCGCGTCGTGACCATGGGTGGCGACGATCCGGACGAGCCGGAACACCCCTATTCGCTGGAGCTTTGCGGCGGCACGCATGTGGCGCAGACCGGCGATATCGGCGGCTTTCTGGTCATCGGCGAGAGCGCCGTCGGTGCCGGCATCCGCCGGGTCGAGGCGCTGACCGGCGAAGCGGCGCAGGTCTATACGGCGGAGAGGCTGCGCACGTTGGAGCAGGTGGCCCAGCAACTGCGCACCACGCCGGATCAGGTGTCGGAGCGCATCGGCGCGTTGCTGGACGAACGCCGCAAGCTGGAGCGTGACGTGACCGACCTGCGCCGGCAACTCGCGACCGGCGGCAGCGGTACCGCCGGCCAGGCGGAGGACGTCGCCGGCGTTAAATACGCTGCCCGGCAGTTGGCCGATGTGCCGGCCAAGGATTTGCGCAGCATGGCGGACGAGATCAAGGGCCAGGTCGGCTCCGGCGTCGTCGCCATCGTTACGGTGGCTGACGGTAAAGGCTCTCTGGTCGTCGGCGTGACCGACGATCTGAAGGACAGCATCAGCGCCGTCGATCTGGTGCGCGTCGGCGCGGTCGCCATGGGCGGCAAGGGCGGCGGCGGCCGGCCGGACATGGCCCAGGCCGGCGGCCCCGACGGCAGCCAGGCCGAAGCCGCGCTCGAGGCGATCAGGCAAGCCTTGGCATCGCGGGCCTGACCTCCTTCAAAAGCCGGCTTCGCTTTGCGAACAGAAGACCGCATCATGCCTGGAGCGGTGCCCGCTCAAACAGAATCAGTTGCGCAGGGGAAGCTGCTCCAGGGCGCCGCGATGTTTGAATTCGCCCCGGATGCACTGGCCTTGCCGTTCACCTATTTGCTGGAGCCCGGCGCGGCGGGGCGACGGCGCGCTGGCAGTCGGCTACGCCACGATTGCGTCGTTTATTGGTGGCGTATTTTCGTTGGTTGTCCTGGTAATATTGGCGCCGCAGCTTGCCAAAGCCGCGGCCGATCCGGATCTGATCGAGAAGCTGGGCCGCCTGAACTTCGTCATCCGCTACCGGGACCGTGAGATGTTCACGGCGTTCTACGAGGAGGAGTACGAGGGCAATAAGGAACTGCCGAAGCTGATCGGCATCGACGTCAAATAAGAACCGTGCCATCTGGCGAGATCACGGCCGCCCAAAGTCTGGGCGGCCGTTTTTCGTGACGACACCAAGGTTGCGTCCGGTTCTACCCCACCAGCTTCCGTATCTCGTTGGCCCAGGCGTCCGGGTCGAAGCCGCGGGGGCCGGTGACTGTGCGCCAGACAATGCGATGGCCGGCATCCAGCAGGTAGAGCCGCTCCGGTAGGGCATGATAGAGGCCGTCGACCGTGTCGCTCATGTCGTCGAGCAGCATCGGCACTTTGAGGTTCAGGCGCAGCACGCACATTTCAGCGAGGTCGGCGCGCTCGTCCAGAGTGGTCGGCGCGTCGTGGATGACGTCGGCGTCGACATTCATCTCCACCTGCCAGCCGTCGTCAGGGTGCGCCTCGTTGATATAGACGCAGTAGATCGCAACTTTCCCGGCAAACTCCGCTGCAATTTCGTTCAGGCGCACGGCCTGAGCCCGAAATGGCGGTCAGGTGTACGAGCCGAAGATCAGGCCGACCGGGGTTCCTTTCAGGGCCGACAGCGTGAACATCTCGCCGGTACGGGTGCCGTCCGGCGACAGCCGCTCGACCGTGAAGTCCGGTGCCGGATCGCCGATTTTCGGCACGCGCCGCTCTTTCTCCACCCGTTCGGCGACCATGGCGGTGTATTCCGCCGCGGTCATGCGCAACAGCGCCAGCCGCTCCGGCGGGATTTTGTTGCCGTCCAGCTCGTAGCTGACCTGGACATCGTCGTTATCGAGGGGACTCATGCGCAGTCCTTTCCGTTCAAGAGGTTGCCGATTGCGGCGGCCCACGCCTCCGGGTCGAAGCCGGGTGAGCCAGCGGCGGTTTTCCAATAGACGCGATGGTCGGCATCCAGCACATACAGCCGCTCCGGCGTAAAGTGTCCGAGGCAGGCGCGCCAATCCGCCGGATAGGCGATCTGCACGTCGTCTCTTGGGTCTATTCGGTTCATTTCGACAACAAATCCTCCCAAATATTCTGGTAGGCGAACAGTCCCGGTGCGCCGCCAGTGTGCCAGAAGACGACACGCTCGCCACTCGGAATGATATGCCGGCGACAAAGATCGATGAGCCCGGCGAAGACCTTGCCGGTGTAGACCGGGTCGAGCACCGCCCCCTCCAGCCGCGCCATCATCAGGATCGCCTCAGCTACATGCTGGCTAAGCTGACCGTAGCCCGGGGCGAGCACGTCGTCGAACAGCGAGATATCGTCTTCGTACACAGGGTTTTCGATACCCAGCAATTCGCCGATCTCGCGGCAGCGGTCGAACATCCGCGGAATTTGCTCGCCGGCCGAGCGGCGCACGCAGATGCCGAGCACCGGATCCTGGCAACCGAGCGCGCGCAGGCCGAATAGCAGGCCGCCGTGCGACGCGCCGCTGCCGGATGCGATCACGTGGACGGTGTGTTGCGCATATTGCTCCAGATACTCGGCCGCAGCCTGGCAATAGCCCAAAGCGCCGAGCGGCGGATGGCCGGGGCCGAGCGGGATGATGTAGGGCCGCTTGCCGTTCGCGCGCAATTCATCGGCCCAGGCCGCCAGCGCCCGGTCGGCGCCGGCTTCGTCCTCGCCCACGGGATAAGAGCGCCGTTCCGCCCCGAACAGGTCATCGAGAAAGACATTGCCGCCGGTCTTGTAGAGCGGGTCGTTGGATGGCACCCGCTCCTCCAACTGCAAGTGCACGCTGAGGCCCAGCTTCGCGCCGGCCGCCGCTGCGGTTCGCATGAAGTTGGACTGCACCGCACCGGTGATCAGCACGGCGTCCGCGCCCTTCGCCATGGCGTCGCCGAAATAGAAGGCGAGCTGGCGCACTTTATTGCCGCCCATGCCAAGGCCGGTGACGTCGTCCCGCTTCAGCCACAGATCGATACCGAGCGCATCCGACAGGCGGTTCGCCCGCTCCAGTGGCGTCGGCGCGACATGGCCGAGCGGCGCCTGCGGGAAGTGTGCGAGGGCGGCAAGAAGGTCGTTCATGGCGGGCCTGTCCTCCGATGTCGGATACGCTCAGCATAGCCGCATGCCGCCGCCAAGCCGAGCCGTTTCCGGCCGGCCCTTGATCTCGCGGTGCGTATGCTAGGCGTCCAGCATCCGCCGGGCGGCGTCGACATAGACCTTTGCGCCCAGTGCGATGTCCTCGTCCGAGGAGTTCTCGGTGAAATGATGGCTGATGCCGCCGATGGAGGGGATGAACATCATCGCCGCTCGATCCCTTTCGCTGATTGGTCAGGGGATTAGTCTAGCGGTGCTGTCGGTCTGCGCTCAAATTGGGCACCGCGCGAATTGCCTAAGCCTTCATCATCGCGACGATGTGGAGCGGCAGCCAATACCTCACGCCGCCACGGCCCTGTTGCTGCGTGCCAGCCAGATGCCGCTCACCATGATCAGGCCGATACCGGCCCAGCTCCAGGGCGCCGGCACTTCTGCGAATGCCAGCCAACCGTAAAGCGAGGCGTAGACCAGGGTGGAGTAGAACAGCGGCGCCAGCAGGCTCGCTTCGCCCTCCGCCATGGCGGCGACCATCAAAACTTGGCCGCTGACCGTGATCAGGCCGATCAGAAAGATCAGACCGGCCTGCTCCCATGTCGGGTCGCTCCAGACGAATGGCATGAAGCAGGCGGAGATCAGCAGGCCGACGGCGTTGGTCCAGACCATGGCTGTGCCGGTCGAATCGCGCTGCGCGATGTAACGCAGCGCCGTGACCTCGATGCCCATGAAGAACGCGGCGGCGAACGGTACCAGCGCCATCGCCTGGAATGTTTCCGGCGTCGGCCGAGTGATCAGCAATGCGCCGGCGAAACCCAACCCCACCGCCGCCCAGCGGCTGCCGCGTACCCGTTCGCGCAAGAAGACTGCCGCCAGAACCAGCGCGAAAAACGGGCTCGCGTACGAAATCGCCGTGACGTCGACGAGTGGCAGATACGCCACCCCGATAAAGATACAGGTCGCCGACGCAACGCCACCGCCGCTGCGCAGCAGATAGAGATGCGGCACGCGCGAGCGAACGTCGGCGAAGCGCGTCGCCAGCAGGGGCGCCATCAGCAGGAACCCCGCCACATAGCGGCCAAAGGTGATCTGCAGCGGATGGATCGGGTTCGCCGCCTGCGTCTCCGACACCCACCGGGCGACCAGATTGGTGCCGGCAAAGAAGGCGCAGGCGAGCAGCACAAGCAGGATGGGCCGCATCGGCAGGCAGACCTCGGCAGGCGGGCGAGGCGTCGGAGCCTATCAGGCTCGACGCCCTGGGAAAGGCGCTGGCGGTTTCCGGCGCACCCGAGAGAGCTACCCCATGTTCAGGCGCTCTGATAGACTTCTGCATCTCGTCCTTGCCGCTTGGGAGTTGCGCCATCATGCCCGAATCCGCCGAAACCTCCGCCGAACGGGCCGCGTTCTACGAGACCATCGCCCCGCAATCGCTGACGCCGTTGTGGGAGGTGATGGCTGGCCTGGTCACGCCCGAGCCTGCCTCCGCCTGCCAGCCGGTGCATTGGTCCTACAGCGCGGTGCGCCCGCACGTGCTGGCGTCGGGCGACATCATCTCGGCGGAGGAGGCGGAGCGGCGGGTGCTGGTGCTGGAAAACCCGGGCCTTGCCGGCCAGAGCCGGGCGACGACCTCGCTCTATGCTGGCCTGCAATTGGTGCTGCCGGGAGAGATCGCGCCGGCGCACCGGCACGCGCAAACAGCCTTGCGGTTCCTGATCGAGGGGCAGGGCGGCTACACCACCGTCGCCGGCGAGCGCGTGACCATGGCGCCGGGCGATTTCGTCATCACGCCGACCTGGGGCTGGCACGATCATGGCAATGCCGGAGATGGGCCGGTGGTCTGGCTCGACGGGCTCGACATTCCGATGGTGCAGTTGCTCGACGCCAGCTTCGCCGAGCGCTCGGCGGAAGCGGCGCAGGCGCCGACAGAGGTTCTCGGCGGGGCGCTGGCGCGGTTCGGCAATGCCATGCTGCCAGATCAGGCACCGGCCGGGCAGACTTCGCCGATCTTCCACTATCCCTATACGCGGTCGAAGGCTGCCGTCAAGGCGGCGGCACTGGATGCCTGCCACGGCCAGCGCCTGCGCTATTCCAACCCGGTGACCGGCGGCCACGCCATGCCGTCGATGGCGGCCTACCTGCAAGTGCTGCCGGCTGGCTTCGAAAGCGCGGCCTACCGCGCCACCGACGCAACCGTGTTCTGCGTCGCGGAAGGCGAGGGCGAGAGCGAGATCGGTGGCGAGACCTTCCGCTGGGCCCAAGGCGATGTGTTCGTCGCCCCATCCTGGGC
This sequence comes from uncultured Alphaproteobacteria bacterium, assembly GCA_963974445.1. GTDB lineage: Bacteria > Pseudomonadota > Alphaproteobacteria > Bin95 > Bin95 > JACKII01. The sequence continues at coordinate 20,698 of CAXBDI010000046.1, read as the reverse complement.
TTGGCGACGGCATCGCGCGGATGGCGACGCCGTGCTGTTCAGCTTCTCCGACCGGGTGGTGCAGGAGAAGCTCGACCTTTGGCGCGACGACCGGGGCAACGCGCCATGACGGCATGGTCCAACCCGAGTTTCGCTGCAACCGCATTCTAATTCCGCCGTCGCGGCGGTTCCTCTCCCGTTTTCAAGGCCCCCAGACATGCACCCCATGACCCTCTATCACACCCCGACCTCCCCCTTTGCCCGCAAGGTGCGGGTGGTGGCGCACGAGCGCGGACTGACGGACCACATCAACGAAATACATGCCCAACTGCGCACACCGGAAAACCAGGTGCTGGCGGTCAGCCCGACCGGCAAGGTGCCGGCATTGGTGGTGCAGGGCGGGCCGGACAAGGGTTTGGTATTGGTTGAGTCGACCACGATCTGCGAATATCTGGAGCAGTTCGGCGACACACCCGCCTTGCAGCCGGCGGGCGGCCCGGCCTATTGGCAGGAGAAGGCGCTGGACGGTTTCGCCCACGCCCTGCTCGATTCCATCGCCTGGCGTGGCCGCGACAATCGCCGGCCGGAGGGCGAGCGGTCGCCGGGATTTGTCGCCTTGGAGGCGGAGCGGCAGGTGCGCTGCTTCGACGACCTGGAGCGGCGGGCGGATGAGTTGGCGCAGGTCGAGGTCAGCCTCTCGCGCATTCTGGTGGCGGTCGCGCTCGACTTCTTTCTGCTGCGGATTGCAGGCGAGGATTGGCGTCCGGGCCGGCCAAGGCTGACCGAATGGCATGGCCGGATGACGGCCCGCCCATCTTTCGTCGCCACCAGCCCTTTCTGATCAATGCCACGCCTGCTCTGTGTCGGCGAGTGCATGCTGGAACTGTCGGAGCGTGCCGACGGTAGCATCGCGAAGGCGTTCGGCGGCGACACGCTGAACACCGCGGTCTATGCCGCCCGCGCCGGCGCGGATGTCGCCTACCTCACCGCCCTCGGCGATGATCCGTTCAGCGCGGAGATGCTTACGGCGTGGCGCGCGGAAGGCGTCGATACGGGGTCGGTCCGCCGTTCCAAGGGCCGGGTGCCCGGTCTCTATTGGATCAAGACGGACGCTGATGGCGAGCGCACTTTCTCGTACTGGCGGGACAAAGCGCCTTACCGCGACCTGTTTCTGGGCCGGGACGGCGGCGCGGCGTTCTCCGAAATGCGCAAGGCCGACTGGCTCTATCTCACCGGCATCTCGTTGGCGGTGCTGGACTTGGAAAGCCGGCTGGGCGTGTTCGAAGCGGTGCGTGCCGTGGTAGAGGCCGGCGGTCAGGTCGCCTTCGATATCAACTACCGCCCGCAATTGTGGGAAGATGTGGCCGAGGCCGCCTCCACCCTGCAAATCGCCCTCTCCTGGAGCACTATCGCCCTGCCGGGGCTGGAAGATATGCGCACGGTGTTCGGCGCGGCAACACCAGCGGCGGCCTTGCGGCAGTTGCAGAGCTTCGGCGTGGGGGAGGTCGCACTGAAGGACGGCGCACGCGGTGTCACCCTCTCCGGCGGCGGCCACATTCCGGCGGAGCCGGTTGCCAAGGTGGTGGATACGACGGCGGCAGGCGACGCCTTCAACGGCGCCTATTTGGCGGCCCGCATGGCCGGCGACCGGGCGACCGTCGCGGCCGCAAAGGGTCAGGCGATGGCGGCGCATGTGGTCCAATACCCTGGGGCCATCGTGCCGCTATGACGCCCATGTTGTGGTGAACGACAGCCAGTCGTTGTCGGTTACCGCACCAGTGTCGCGATGCGCGGCCGGGGCTGGCCGGGCCTAGCTTTGCCAAGGCTCATGCGCACCTTCCCCTCACCATAGTCGCGGAACAGCCGCCGCACCTCCTCTTCCGAGAGGCCGGTTTCGACCGCCAGCCGCTCCAGCGAGCGCCATTCGAAGCGAGAGTCGCGGATCGCGGCAACAAGGCGGTCGAACAGGGCAATATCACCTGCGGGGTCCGTTATAGGATCCGCCTGAACCCGGTCTTTGGGTTCGCTTGCGCCAGGATCATCGGGGGCTGAAGGGGCAATCGTGTGCAATCCCTCCAGCAGCCCGAGGCCGCGCAGGGAGACCGTCTCGCCCGACCGGAATATCGCCGTTTCCAGTGCGGTCACCCGGGCTTCCAGCCCGCCGGTGATGTCGTCGGTAACCGCCTCGACTGCGCCAACCTCGTCCTTCACTTCCCGGATGCGTTCGCCGATCTCCAGAAAGCTGCCGACCTTGATGTTGCGGGTGCGGACAAGCTCCAGGACCTCGCGGCCGAGCGCGCCAAACAGCATCATCAGGATGGCGAACGCCAGCACCGGCCAATCCAGAATCTTGTCCAGCAGGGCCTTTCGGGTCTCGCCTTCCTCGATGCTGGCGGCGATGAGGATCGCCACCAGTAAGGCCGCCAAAACGCCCGCCATCCAACCGATCAGCAGGTAGCGTTGCGCCTTGGTCGGGGTCTGCGGGTCGTCGTTGTCTGCGGCCATCGCGCCCTCGCTATCAGTCCATTAAGCCAAGCCGATAGAATCGGTCTGCCGTACCGGCGAACAACTCCCGCTTCTCAGCCTTGCTGGCGCCCTTGGTCAGGATTTTGCAAGCGTTCCAATAGGCGCTGTAGGGATAGCTGCCCTTGTCGACGGGGAAGTTGCTCTCGAACATGCAGCGGTCGGCGCCGAAGGCTTCGATACAGGTATCGACATAGGGCTTCCAGGCGTCGGCCAGCACTTGCGCCGCCGGCGGTTTGGCGTGGGTGTGGAAGTCGAAACCGTTCAGCCGCATGCCGATGCCGCCGACCTTCACATAGACGTTCGGGTACGCCGCCAACTCGCGGATCGAGGCGTCCCAGTCGCGGAATACCTCGTCGCGCTTGCCGGCATAGGCGTTGAATCCCATCGGGCCGCCGATGTGGTTGAGCACGATGTTCAACTCCGGGATCGCCCGCGCCATCTTGGTCACGTCCGGGATTTGCGGGTGGTAGAGCCAGGCCTCGAAGGTCAGGTTCAGCGGCGCGAGCTGCTTCAGGCCGGCCTGAAAGGTCTCGTTCAGCAGGGCGTGCCGGCCGGGCTGATAGGCGGGATTGCGCGCCTCCGGGTCTTCGTCCCAGGCGACGATATGGCGGATGCCGCGGAAGCGGCCGTTGCCGGCGGCGATGTGTGCCTCCAGCACCGGTTTCACGTTTGCGCCCAGGAACATATCGGCAAAGCTGACAATGCCGGCGCAGGCGACCGTCTTGCCATAGCCGCCGGACGCGCTCATGGCGGCGACACCGTTCGCGAACTCGGTTTCGCCGATGGCCTTCATCTCTTCGGGGCCGGAGGCGCGATGCATCGCCCGGCACTGCACGAACACGGTGCCGACGATGTTGTGGCCGGAATTGGTGTCTTCCAGCAGGTCCGGCAGCAGGTAGGTCCAGTCCGCCCGCTCCCACAAATGGTGGTGCGGGTCGATGATCGGCAGGTCCGGCTCCAGCGCCGGCTCGTCGTAAAGCGCCAGCCAATCCTCGCGGACGGGCAGGTAGTGGGGCTGGTTGGCGGGCGTGGTCGGCATGCTGGGGGCGGCCATGGGGCGGTTCCTTTTTTATAACGATTGTGATTGAGCGGTCAGGATATCGTGATATTGCGCGCGCAACTCCGCCTTCATCACTTTGCCGACGCCGTTGCGCGGCAGGCCATCGACAAAGACGACAGCTTCCGGCGTCCACCATTTGGCGATCTGGCCGTCGAGATGGGCGCGCACCGATGCCTCGTCCACACTGGAGCCCGCATCGCGCACGATCAGCAGCAATGGCCGCTCCTGCCAGCGGGGATGTGCGATGCCGATGCAGCAGGCCTCGGCGACGCCGGGGCAGCCGGCGGCGATGTTCTCCAACTCGACCGAACTGATCCATTCGCCGCCGGACTTGATCGCGTCCTTGGCGCGGTCGCTGATCCGCATGTGCCCCTCCGGCCCGACGCTGCCGATGTCGCCGGTGTCGAGCCAGCCGTCGGTGGTCAGCGGCGACAGGTCCGGGCGGCGGAAATAGCCGGCCGCTACCGCGGGGCCGCGCACCTGCAGGTGGCCGACGCTGGCCCCGTCGCTCGGCAACACCGCGCTATCTTCGCCTACCACGCGCAGGTCCGAGAGGAAGACCGGCTGGCCCTGGCTCATTTGCTCGGCCCGGCGTTCGGCCTCCGGCGCGTTCGGGTCGGGGACGGAGACGGTTAGCGCCTGCGTCGTCTCGGTCATGCCGAAGGCGTGGGTGACGCGAGGGCCGAGGGCCTCCAGCCGGCGCAGCAGCGATTCCGGCGGCGCGGTGGCGCCGGTCCAGAGGTGGCGCAGCGCCCCGAAATCGCCGCCGTCGGCCTGCACCTTCGCCAATAAGTCCATCAACACAGTGGGCACGCCGCCGGAATGGGTGACATCCTCGGCGCGGATCAGATCAAGCATGGCGGCGGGGCTGACAACGCGGCCTGGCAGTACCATTCGCGCGCCGACCATCGGCGCCATGTACGGCATGCCCCAGCCGTTGCAATGAAAGAACGGAGCGGCGCACAGCACGCAATCGCCCTTGCCCAAATCCCAGCCGTTCTTGCCGCAGATGGTCATCAGGTTCAGCACCGTGCCGCGGTGGCTGTAGAGCACGCCCTTTGGCTCGCCGGTGGTGGCGGACGTAAAACAGAGGGTGGAGGCGCGGCGCTCGTCGAACTCAGGCCAAGCCCAGCCCTCGTGGCCGTCCTCGATCAAGTCCTCCGAGCAGAGCACACCGGGCAGATTGGTGGCTGGCATGTCGGCGCGGTCCGCCTGGATGACCCAGTGCTCGACGCCCGGACACTCCGGCGCTATGGCCTCCGCGAGCGGCAGGCAATCCAGATCGACGAACACCGCCCGGTCGCCGCAATGGCTCACAGTGTAGGCCAGATGCCGCTCGTGTAGCCGCGGATTGGCGGTGTGCAACACGCCGCCGGCGCCCGGCACCGCGTGCATGACCTCAAGCAGCCGCCAGGTATTGAAGGCGAGCGCGCCGACAAACGTGCCTTCCCCCGCCAGGCCTAGACGCAACAGACTTGAGGCGAGCCGGCGGGCGCGGCGGTCGGCCTCCGCATAGGTAGTGCGGTGGACAACGCGGCCATCGTTGGCGGTGGCGATCTGCACTTTCGGATAGACGCGCGCAGCATGCGCCAGCGTCGCGCTGGTCAGCAGTTGCGCGTCTTGCACCAAGCCTAGCATCGTTGCCTCACTCCGATTCGCCGCGGGTGCGCTATCCGGAAAGCCCATAGTCGGACCAGCGCTCCGGCGTCATCGTCACGCGCCAGCCTGTGCCGGCGGCCATCGCCTCCCGCATACGTTCGGCGTAGGCGTCGCCGTCTGTCTGGCCGATCCGCGGCTCGGCCAGGCAGACGGCGGCTTTATCGTTGGTCATGGCTAGCTCCCCGGTTACTCGCCCACATGCCCAGCTTCGAGGCGACGCCATATTCGTTCGCCAGCTTGGTGAGCGAGGCCCAGGTGGAATCCTCGATCTCGATACCGTCGCGGCGGCGGGCCGCTTCCTTCATGCTCTCGATCTCACCGGGATAGAGCACGCCCTGGCTGCCGGCGGATGGCGGCGTGGCTTTCAGATAGCGCGCGAACTCCGCCACTTCCGCCTTGAATTCCTTCAGGTCACGGAACGAAGCGACGTTGAACACCGCCATGAAGCAGCCGTCATTGTGCTTGCCGGTCGGATCGACGCCGAAGCCGAGGCCGGTCAGCAGGCCGCAGAGGATCTCCACCATAACCGCCAGGCCGGTGCCCTTGTAGCCGCCATCGGGCCCGCCGAGCGGCAGCAGCGCGCCGCCCTTTTTGAGCTGCGTCGGGTCGTTGGTCGGTTTGCCGTCGGAGCCGATGACCCAGCCATCCGGCACCTGCTCGCCGCGGGCGACGGCCACGTTGACCTTGCCGGCTGCGGCCGCACTGGTCGCCATGTCGAGGAATAGCGGCGAGTCCAGGTCGGAGGGAATGGCCATCGAAATCGGGTTCGTGCCGAGCCGCGCCTCGCGTCCGCCGAAGGGTGCTACGGCCTTGGGCGAGCGGCCCGAATCCGCGGTGATCAGGCCAATCATATCGTTTTGCGCGGCGATCAAGGGATAGTTGGCCAGGCGGCCGATATGGCTCTGGCGATAGACCGTGGCGGCGGCGACGTTCGAGGTCTTGGCCTTCTCGATCAAGGTGCGCATGGTGCGCTCGGTCACCGCGAAGCCGAAGCCCCAATTGCCGTTCACCACCATATGCGTCGCCGATTCGCGCTCCACTTCATACGGTGCGCCGGGCACGATATGGCCGCGCTTGACCCGGTCGATATAGGTGGGGATGGCGATGATGCCGTGGCTGTCATGGCCGGCCAAATTGGCGCCGATACAGCCCCTGGCGACAACGGTGGCCTCCTCGGTAGAGCATCCGGCGCCTTTCAGCAGTTCTTCGGCGATGGTTTGCAGGCGGTCGTGGGCAATGGTCGGCATCGGCGGAGGCATCCTTCCCGGCAGGGCTATTCTTGATCTCTCTAGCCAGGATGGTGCGGTGCCGTGCGATAAGCGTCAAGCGGTTGCAGAGGTTTTCGTGGGCGTCGCGCGCGATGGCGCATCCCGGCGACAACAAAAAAGGCGCTCGCCCCAGTGGAGCCAGCGCGGTTTCTTGGCCCGCGCACACTCACCAAGAGTCTGCTGGGCGCTCTCAATGCCGCCCGGTTAGTTCAGCCGGTTCGGCAGTTCCTCTATAGCCTGGTCGATAGCGGCTTTGCCCTGATCGCCGGACATCTCCTCCGCCAGAACCCGGCGGGCCGCTTCGATCGCGACGTCCACTGCCTCTGCGCGTACTTCGCGGATGGCTTCCGCTTCCGCCTGGGCGATTTTCTCCAGCGCCTGCTCGCGGCGGCGGGCGATGATCGCCTTCAGGGCTTCCTCGGAGTCGCGCTCGATGCGGGTGGCCTGCGCCTTGGCCTCCTCAATCATCGACGCGGCCGTAGAGGCGGCTTCCTGCTGTTTTTTGGCGATGTCCGCGTACATTTCCTCCGCCTCTTGCCGCAGGCGGCGGGCTTCATCCAATTGATTGCGGATGGCCTCGGTGCGCTTGTCCAGCATGCCGAGGATCGCGCCCCGGCCCTTCCACCACACCAGGGCGAGAAAGATCAGCAGGGAAAGTGCGACTACATCGATCGGATCCATCAGCGTGTCTCCATGCTTTCGTCAACGGCGGCTTCGATCCGCGCCCGTTCGACACTGCCGGCACTCAAGCGGCTGGCCGCGGCAGTGGCAACATCAATCGCCACCGTGCGGAGGTCGGCGAGGGCCGCGCTTTTCTCCTGCGCAATGCGGTCTTCCGCTTCCGACGCCTGGCGGCCGATTTCGGCCGAAACCTCGTCCAGAGCGACGGCTTGCTTTTTCGCCATCCGGGCCTGAGCGGCATTCAGTTCCGCCTGCGCGTCCGACCGCGCCTTGGAGAGATCGGCCTCATAGGCCGTACGCATATCCTCCAACTCGTCCCGGCGCCGCTGCGCCAGATCGAGATCGCCTTGGATCCGCGCGTCGCGTTCCGCCAGAACGCCCGAAACGTGCGGAATCACCGAAGATTTTAGGAGGCGGTAAAACACATAAAATATGATCACCAGCCAGAAAATCTGGCTTGCAAACCATGTCGGCTCAAACTGAGGCATTGTGCGGCTCCAAGGGAGCTAGGCGTCCCGCCAACCGGGGAACCGGCCCGTTCGGCATCGGCGGTTACCGCCGGCGCCGAACGGGCCTTCACTCGAACTCATGCGGCCTACCATCGCGGGCCAGCGGTGTGGAAGTTCCGCCCGGCGCGCCACGGCGAGGCGCCCTGTCGCTTAGGCGAACAGGGCGATCAGCGAAACGATCAGGGCGAACAGGGCGATCGCCTCCGTCACCGCGAAGCCAATCCAAATGTTCGCACCGATTTCCTCTTTCGAGGCCGGGTTGCGGGCAATGGCCGTGATATAGGACGACCAGACGTTGCCCACACCGATACCGGCACCAATCATGCCAATTGCAGCCAGGCCAGCGCCAATCAGTTTCGCGGCATCCGCTTCCATATCGCAAACTCCTTTAAGCGTGCTCGTTCGAGCGGTTTCAACAAGGGGGAACCAGGGATCGATCGGCAAAGAGCCGATCAGTGTAGATGGAGGGCATCGTGCAGATAGATGCAGGTGAGGATCGTAAAGACGTACGCCTGCAGCACTGCAACCAGGAATTCCAGTGCGGTAATACCGACCAACAGCGTCAATGGCAAGATGCCGGCAACGCCCATCAATACGGCAAAAGCGGCCAGCACCTCTAGCAGGGTGTGGCCGACCATCATGTTGGCAAACAGACGCACCGACAGGCTGACCGGACGGGAGAGGTAGGAGACCAGCTCAATCGGCACCAGGATGACCGCGGTCCAGAGCGGCGCGCCCTCCGGAAAGAACAGCCGCAAGAAGCCCGTGCCGTGGCGGGCGATGCCGATAATGGTCACGACGATGAAAATCACCGCCGCCATGAAGAATGTCACAGCCAGATGGCTGGTGAACGTAAAGACAAAAGGGATCAACCCCAGCACGTTGCCGAACAGCAGGAACAGGAACAACGTGAAGATGATGGGGAAGTACTTCTTGCCCTCGCCGCCGACATTGTCGCGGATCATGTTGGCGACGATGTCGTACAGCATCTCCGCCACATTCTGCATCCGGCCCGGCACAAGTTCCGCCTCGCGCATGCCAAGGCGCATGACCAGGAATGCGACGCCGGCGGCGATCACCATCGCCAGTGCCGAATTCGTGAACGATAGGTCGAACCCGCCGATCTGGATGTCCAGGATCGGCCAGATCTCAAACTGTTCCAGCGGATGGATTGCCTTTTCCGCTTGTTGCACGACGTTGGTGGCGTGTTCTGCCGCCTGGCTCTGAGCTATCTCTGCATGTCCGGTCGATGCCACGGTCGTCTACCCGCTCGTCTCGGTTACAAATCGTTTTGCGTCGTCTTCAGCCGCGTGGCCGCCTGCTTTGCTTCGCGGCTCTTGCGATCCAACTCGCGCGCCGTTCGCATCACATTCACCAACGCGGCGCCGAACCCCAGCATGCTGAACAAAATCAGCATCCAGGGTTTAGTGCCCAGCCATTCGTCCAACACCAGCCCGATCGCGATACCGATGGCAACAGCCGCCAGTATCTCCACCGCGATGCGAAGGCCAACGGCCGCCCCCGACATCGATGCCGCACCCCCCCTAGGCCGGGTCTCCGACTGCCGCCGTTCGCGCGCGCTGGCGAGACGTTTGTCGAAATCGTTCGAGGGCTTAGGGTCGGTCATTGCAGTTGTTTAGCCGGTTTCGCTCAGAAAGCGCCAGAGGCAGTCCGCCTGCAAATCCCCACCCCACGAAGCGGAGGCCGATGTAAGGCGGGCGGAACATAGGCGGCGGCACATAGGGGGTCAATGCGCCCAACGCCCCGTTGCGCTTACTTGCCACAGTTTTGAAAACCACTGGGACAAGTCGCGTTGTGTCCACGGAAAAGGGAGAGCCGCAGCGACCCTCCCAAAAGCGGTTGAACCTTGATGTCGATAGCTATTTCAGGTCGGCAGGCGCCTTGTCGGCGATTGGCGGCCGATTGGAGTTGGCCTTCTCCAGATTCCCCGGAATATCCTGGAGCCAGCCGCCCCGGCCCAGGCGATTGCGAGCAGAGCGAAAATCGTTCTGACAACAGCGGTCATAATGGCGGTCCTTCAAATGGCGGTCCTTCAATCAGTGGTACGTCAATCGACGGCGTCGATATAAGCCAGCCGGGGTCGCATCGGCGATCACGGAGTGCGACCGGTTGCTCAAAACCCTGTAATAGCCTCGTTGAGCGCGATGCCGGCCTATTCCGCAGCCCGCATCGGCACTGAGGCTTCGCGCAACGAATCGGCTTGCCGCAAATCGACCGAGACCAAGCGGGAGACGCCGCGCTCCTCCATCGTGACGCCGTAGAGGCGATCCATCCGCGCCATGGTCAGGCGATGATGGGTGATGCACAGGAACCGGGTGCCGGTCTCGTCGGCGATTTCTTCGATCAGGCGGCAGAGGCGGTCGACGTTGGCGTCGTCCAGCGGCGCGTCGACCTCGTCCAGCACACAAATCGGGGCAGGATTGGTCAGGAAGGCCGCGAACAGCAGCGCCACAGCGGTCAGGGCCCGCTCGCCGCCGGAGAGCGCGGTCAGGGCTTGAGGCTTCTTGCCGGGCGGGCAGGCGAAGACTTCCAGCCCTGCCTCCAGCGGGTCGTCGTGGCCGACCAGCCGCAACTGCGCCTCGCCGCCGCCGAACAGGCGGGTGAACAGACGGCCGAAATGGCCGTTGACGCTTTCGAACGCCACCAGCAACTTCTGCCGTGCGTTGCGGTTCAGGTCGCCGATGCCGCGGCGCAGCTTGGCAATCGCCGCCACCAGGTCGTCGCGTTCGGCGGTCAGTGTCGCAAGTTGCGCCTCCAACTCGGCGATTTCCTCGTCGGCCAGCAGGTTGACGGTGCCGAGGTTCTCCCGTTCGCGCTGCAACCGGGCGAGGCGCTGCTCCAGGTCCTCGGCGCGTGCGCCTTCAGGTGGTGCTGCCAGTTGTTCGGGCCGCAGCGACAGCCGCTCGGCGATTCGTTCGGCGAGATTGCCGGCCGCCTGCCGGGCCTGCTGCAGCGCCGCGTCGGTGCGGATGTGCGCCTCGCGCCCGGATACTGCCGCGGCCTCCGACGTTTTCAGCGCCGCGTCACGCTCGGCCATCGACGATTCGCCGGCGGAGAGCCGGTCGGCGGCGACACGGCGTGCGGCCTGGGCGTCGATCAGGATCTCGGCCAGACGCTCCAACTCTGCCTGCAAAACCGCTGGCCGCGCCGCCAGTTCCGCTGCCCGCTCTTGCTCGGCTGCCAGGCGTTGGCGCAATGCCGCGCTATGATCGTCGCCGGACCGGCGCTGCCAGGACGCCTGTTCACGGGCGATAGCCGTTAAGCGTTCGGACCGGGCGGCGGCGGCTTGGGCATGGCGGTCGTGAGCGGCGCGGGCGGTCAGCCAGCGCTCGCGGGCGGCGACGACAGCGGTCTTTGCCGAAGTCGTCGCGGCTTCCGCCGCCGCCGGGTCGGGCAGAGCGGCCAGTGCCTCTTGCGATTGCGTGCGGCGCTGCCGCCATTCCCCAAGTTCCGCCATCAGGCGCTGCACCGTATCGGCGAGGGCCTGCGCCTTGGACGCGCCGATGGCGCGGGTCTGCGAGAGATGCGCCGCGCGCTGCTCCGCCTTGGCCGACGCGCCTTCGGCAGCGCGCAAACGGTCCCTGGCGCGGTTGCGAGCCTCCGTCGCAGAAGATCGGGCGGCCGCCGCCGTTTTCGTTGCTTCGGCGGCTGCGGCGACGGCGGCGTTCGCTGTCGCCAGTTCGCGTGTCAAAGCCGTCAGGCGATTGCGCTGCTCCAGGCGCTGCGCCGCGGCGGTGGGTGCACCGGGAAGGGCGGTGTAGCCATCCCACCGCCACAGCCCGCCATAGCGCGTCACCAAGCGCTGGCCGGGCTTCAGACTGCTGGCGAGAGAGGCCGCCGTTAGCGGGTCGGGCGCAACGCCGATCTGGCTGAGCCGCGGCGCCAGCGCACCCGGCGCTTCCACATGTTGGCTGAGGCGCTCGCACTGCGGTGGCAGGGATTGCGCCGGACGATCCAGGCCATCGCGCCAATGCAGTGGCTTGCTGGTGTCGAGATCGGCAGCGATATCGTCGCCGAGCGCCGCCGCCAGCGCCTGCTCGTAGCCCGGCGCCACCTTCAGCAGGTCCAGCAGCGGCGCCTTGACGCCGGCGAGCACCTTGCGCAGCGTATCCGCCTCTGTCTGGCATTGCAGGCGGGTGCGGTCCGCGGCCTGGCGGGCTTCGTTGGCCCGCGCCGCAGCGCGGTCGGCCTCCGCTTCCGTCTCGCGGGCCTTGGCGAGGGCGTCTTGCAGGGCGTTGCGGGTCTGGCGTTCGCCGGTTGCGGCGGTGTTGGCAGCGGCAATCGCCGCCTCGGAGGGCAGTGAGTGAGCCGCGGCCTCGTATTCCCGTTCTGCTTGCGCCAATTGCTGCACCAGCTTCGGCAATCGCGCTTCGGCCTCTGCGAGCAGGCGTTCGGCGGCCTTGCGTTCGGCAGTCGCCGCGGCCAGGTCCCGGCCCGCAGCCTCCGCCACATCTTCTGCCGTACTCAGCGCGGTCTGGCATTGCTCGGCCGCGGCGATCAATGCGGCGCCATCGACGGCGGCGGCCTTATCGTCTTTTTGCAAGGCTTCCGCTTCGTCTGCCAGAGCGGCCAGCGCCGCCGCAGCTTCCTCGGCCAGTTCGGCTTCGCGCGCCAGATCACTTTCCAGGGACACGATCCGCGCCGACACCTGCGCGTGCTCGGCAGCAACGGTTTTGGCTTCCAGAGACTTGCTGTCCCGTTCGACTGCCAGCCTCTGCCAGGCAGCCGCGGCGTCGGTTTCCGCCTTGCGCAGGTCCGGCAGCAGAGCGGCGGCCTCCGCTTGCAGTTTCGCTGCGTGCGCCGCCTGCCGCGCGGCTGCCTCGGCTGCCTCCGCAGCTTCGGCCGCTGCCTGCTCCGCGTCGGTTTCTGCAGCGGCGACCGCCTGCCAGCGGAGGGCGAACAGCGCCTGCTCGGTCTCTCGCGCTTGCGATTGCAGGGTGCGGTAGCGGCGGGCCTGGCGGGCCTGTTTTTCCAGGTTCTGGCGTTGGCCGGCGATGGTGGTGAGCACATCTTCCAACCGTTCCAGATTGGTGTCGGCGGCGCGCAGCCGCGTTTCCGCCTCCTGCCGGCGGGAATAGAGGCCGGCGACGCCGGCGGCCTCCTCCAACACGCCGCGCCGTTCGGTCGGTTTGGCGGCAACGAACGCGCCGATCTGGCCCTGGGCGACGATGGCGGTCGACCGCGCGCCGGTGGCGGCGTCGGCCAGCAATTGCTTGACGTCGCGGGCCCGCGCGCCGCGCCCGTTGATGCGGTAGCCGCTGGCGCCGCCGCGCGGCAGGCGGCGGACCACTTCGATTACCGGCTGATCGCGGTAAGGCGCCGGCGCCAGCCCTTGATGATTGTCAAGCGCCAGCGCCACCTCGGCAAAGTTACGGGCCGGCCTGGCCGCTGTCCCGGCAAAGATGACGTCGTCCAGTTCCGCCGCCCGAATCTGCCGGGCCGCGCTTTCGCCCATAACCCAGCGCAGCGCCTCGACCAAATTCGATTTGCCGCAGCCGTTCGGGCCGACAACTCCGGTCAGGCCGGGCTCGATCCGCAGTTCGGTCGGTTCGACGAAGGATTTAAAGCCGGCAAGGCGCAGGCGGTTGAGTTGCAATATCGCTCCTTGCGGCTTCACCCCTCCGGCGAAGGACCGGAAACCGGGTTACGGGGTCAGACTGGCAACCAACTCCGCGATCTGTTCGGCTGACAGAACGCCACCGTAGAGTTTGCCGCCGATGATGAAGCTGGGGGTCGCGTTCACTTTGTACCTCTGCTCCGCCTCCAGCCGTTGGGCGATCACCGCGTCGAGGATCGCCTGATCCTCGAAGCAGGCCTGCGTCGCGGCTGACGACATGCCAACGGACCGACCGATCTGGTCGAGCGCTGCAACCGGGTCGGACGAGCGCGCCCATGTCGCCTGGGTCTGGAACAACAGGCTGAGCATGGCATCGCGCTGCATCGGCTGGGCGCAGCGCACCAGGGTTGCCGCGCGCAACGCCAGCTGGTCCAGCGGGAAGTCGCGATACACCAGCTTGGCCTTGCCGGTATCCAGCAACTCCTTCTTCACCGTCGGCAGCACATTCAGATGGAAATTGGCGCAATGCGGGCAGGTCAGAGAGGCGTATTCGACAATGGTTACGGGCGCCGCGGCGTCGCCGATGATATGCTCACCAGGCGCAATCTCCACCTGCAAGCTGTCGGGATCGCTGGCCATAGCGTGTTTCAGGGCCGGCTCTTCGCTACTCATGTTCAGGTACAACGCGACCGCCACCACAGCCGCGAGCACTCCGCCAAGCGCGATCACCCAAAGTTTGAACATGGGGACCAGCCTCCTTCTCTGGAATATTACTAGTATAGCCGATTCGCGCGGCCGCAACACACACGCTGCCGGCCCGCATCTGCAGGCCCGTCTGCCTTACCTAGGCAAGAGCGGCATCGTGCGCCAGCACGAATTCGGAATATGGGAGGTTGGCTTGGAACGATTGCGTTATCGAGATGTCAGTTAAACGGCTTTTGTCTCAGTTTGCGAAGGTCGCGGCGCAACTCTTTGTGCAATCCCTCGCTGAGCGCGCCGTCAGGGTCGGCCGCGACGGCACGCAGCGCCGTCCGCATCGCCATGATGTGCGCCACGAGCACATCCGCCTGCCGATCCCGAATCACCGGCGAGGCTTCGCCGATCTTGTGCATCGACGTGGCGAAGTCGGCCAGCAACTCCAGGCCGAAGGTCCCGGCCTGGCCCTGCATGTCATGGCACAGCCGCAGCAGTGCGTCGCGGCGTTTGCCTTCCATCACAGGGCCGCGTTTTGCATATTGGTTTATGCCCAGCACCGCCGCCTCCATCTCGCTCAACACCTCGGGCGCCCACTCGCGGATATAAACCCAGCGCAGGCGCTCGACCACTGCCTCCGCGCGCTTCAACACCGCGGGGTCGATTGTCCCGAGGTCCAGCGCCTCCTGTCTGATCGACATCGTCTCCGCCTTCCAAACGACGGCCCCGCACAATCGGTCCGTCTAGACAGGATAAACGCGCAAATGTCTTAATTCGTCGCAAACCGAAATGGTTAAGCCGTGGCGGGCGACAGGCGGTGGTCACCGTGGGCGAAGCGCGGAGCGTCAGCCGTAGGTGTCGCGGAAGCGGTAGTACGCCGCGACCGCGGTGAGGAACCAGGGATTGCCGCTATAGAGCGGCATGGTCGGGAAGGTGCGGTTGTCGAGCGCGGTTTCGCCCGCCGGATCGCCCATTGCCTGCAATGCCATCTTGTGGCCCAGATAGTTGCTCATGGCGACGCCGGAACCCAGATAGCCGCCGGCATAGTGGATGCCGTCATGCTCGCCGATATGCGGCAGCTTGTCGAAAGTGAAGCCCAAGCGTCCGCCCCAGGCATGGCTGATTTTGGCGCCGGCCAGTTCCGGCCAGACCTTCAGCATGAAATCGTAGAGCATGCGGGCGGAGACGCTCCAATGCGCATCGCGCATCGCTGGCCGGCCGCCCATCAGGATGCGCTTGCCGTCCGGCGAGGCGCGGTAGTAGTGCACCGTGCGCTTGGTATCGACGATCATGTTGTCCTTCGGCACCAACCGCCGGACCAGCGTCGGGTCGAGCTCTTCGGTTGCGATGATGTTGGACGTGACCGGGATAAACCGCCGCTCCAGCCACGGGATGGCGCCGCCGGTGTAACCGTTGGTGCCGACCACCAGCTTGTTGGCTCTCACACTGCCGCGCGTCGTCCCCAGGGTGAGGGTCGCGCCCTCGCGCTTCACGCTTTGCACGGGCGTATGGCCGAGCACCTGGACGCCCGCCGCTAACGCCCGCTCTAGCAGGCCCTGATGCAGCAGGCCGGGGTGGACGACGCCGTCGCGATGATTGAAACGGCCGCCCAGATAGAAGTCGCTGCCGATGTGGTCGCGCTGGTCGCGGCGGTCGATCATCTCCACTTCCAGCCCCAGTCGGTCTTGCAGCAGCCCAACCTCCTTGCGCAGCCCCGCCTCGGCGCTGGCTCGGTGAATGCCGACATAGCGGCCGGAGCGCTTGTAATGGCAGCGAATCTGCTCGGTCTCGATCAACTGCTCCAGATGGGTGACGCTGGCCGGCCCTTCACGATAGAGCCGCACCGCGCCGTCGCGTCCCAGCATGGATTCGGCCTCGGAGTACTTCAGCTTGAACGGGGTCGCCCCAACTCCTCCGCCATTGCGGCTGGACGCGCCGTGGCCGGGCTCCTCCGCCTCGAACACCGTAACCTGCCGCCCGGCACGCGCGGCGCTCAGTGCGGCGGAGAGGCCGGTGAAGCCGGAGCCGATGACGGCGATGTCGGTTTCCTTTGGCAGCGCCGGCGGCTCGCCGGTCGGGCGCGGGGCCTCATCCCACCAGAACGGAGCGTTTTTGACGTCTTTTAGGTCGAACATACAGTTGGGTCCCCGCCGGGTGGCATTGCTCATCGGTGCGGCATCGGCCAGACTGCCACGCCAGAGAGCAAGACGCAAAAGCATCCGCAGGAGACTGAAAATCCATGACGAAACGCCGGGTATTGGTGGCGGGTGCTACGGGTCTAGTCGGCAAGGCCGTGATCGAGCATCTGCTGACGGAAGGCGAGGCCGACGTGATCGCCGTCTCGCGCCGTGATCCGCATCTGCCGGGCGCGCTGCACCTGGCGCTGGACCTGACGGACGCTGCCGCCTGCCGGGAGCGGCTGGCCGGGCTCAGCGGCATCACCCACGTGGTCTTCGCCGCGCTCTATGAAAAGCCGGAACTGGTCGCCGGCTGGCGCGATCCGCAGCAGATGGCGGTCAACCGGGCCATGCTGGCGAACCTGCTGGATGCGGTGGAGCCGAATGCGCCGGACCTGCGCCATGTCGCTCTGCTTCAGGGCACCAAGGCTTATGGCGTTCACGTCGAGCCGATCCGCGTGCCTGCAAAGGAACGCTGGCCGCGGCACAACCATGAAAACTTCTACTGGCTTCAGGAAGACCTGGTGCGCGAACGCCAGTCGATGGGCGATGGCTGGGGTTTCTCGATCTGGCGGCCGCAGGCGCTGTTCGGCAATGCGCTCGGTAGCCCGATGAACATTGTCGGTGCGCTCGGGGCCTATGCCGTGATCCGGCGCGAGCAGGGGCTGCCGCTGCGGTTTCCGGGTGGTGGCGAGCTGGTGACGGCTGCAACCGATACGCGGTTGCTGGCCCGGGCGATCTGCTGGGGCGGTGTGGCGGACGCGGCGCGGAACCAGACATTCAACATGAACAATGGCGACGTGTTGCTGTGGCCGCACATCTTCGGCGCCATCGCCGAGGTCTTCAACATGCCGCTCGCCGACCCTCAGGAGGAGTACTTGCAGCAATCGATGCCGGGCGAGGAGGCGATCTGGGCGCATATGGTCGAGAAATACGATCTGCGCCGCCACACTCTGGCCGGCTGGATCGGCTCCAGTTGGGAATTCACCGACCGCTCGCTGGCGACCGGCGTCGAGCATCCGGCGCCCTCCGTCCTCAGCCCGGTGAAGTTGCACCAGGCGGGCTTCCATGACTGTATCGACACGGAAGACAGCCTGGTCTGGTGGCTCAAGCGGCTGCAAAGCGAGCGCTGGCTGCCGAGCTAGAGCGGATTTTTTCAAGCTGAACCCGCTCGAAAACCCTTTCCCCGGCATGGCCCCGCTTTCGCGGTGGAGAAGGGAGGGAAGGCAGTCGAGCGAGGCGCTCTAGTCCCTACTTGGTTGCCGTCACCATGATTTCCACCAGGATTTCCGGACGGGCCAGGTCGGCGCGGACGCAGGCGCGCACCGGCGGGTTCTCCGGATCGACCCAGGCATTCCAGACCTCGTTCATCTGGCTGAACTTGCCCATGTCGCTGATCCAAAGCTGGGCATGCAGCAGCTTAGATTTGCTGGTGCCGGCGCGCTTCAGATAGTCGTCGATCTTGTCGAGGATATTCTGAGTCTGGCCCTTGATATCCAGTTTCATGTCGCTGGAGGTCAGGCCGCAGACATAGACCATATCGCCGTTGACGACGCAGCGGCTCATGCGCGGGCCGGGGCCGGTGGTGACGTCGATGCGTTCGATTGCCATTCTGAGGGCTCCTTCATTGGATAAGGCGTTAATGAGACGAGCCCGAGCCTAGGCTGGCTAGGCGCGGGAGGGAAGGGGCGGCATACTCGCCCGCGCGATTGTCCCTCCTGCCGGAGCATCTCTGCCTATGCCTATCGACCGCGACACCACGATTCCGGCCAGCGCCGACTACCCGCAAGGCTTCGCCATGAATCTGACCCACGGCGTGCTGCGCTGCTTCCCGACCGCAAAACGCTTTGCCAAGGGCCACCGCATCCGTCCGGACGTGCAACCCTCGAACTTCCCACTGTTCGACGTGAACCCGCAGACCGGCGAGGACCCGGTGCGCACCTAAAACTCGCAAATCGCCCGCGACACCCTGGCGCTGGGCCGCGAGCGGGCCAGTCATCTGGAGGCGCAGGTGCTGACGGGGGCAGGGGAGGTGGCTCCTTAGCGTAACAGCGCTCAACTCCACCGATCCGCGACGCCCTGCAGCCCTTGCAGCGCCTGGTCGAGTTCTTGCCCCTTGGCTGTCAGCCCATAGGTCACCTTTGGCGGGACGGTCGGTTCATAGTCGCGGAAGATCGCGCCTTCCGCCTCCAGCATCCGCAACCGATCCGTCAGCACCTTCGACGAGATGCCTTCAACCCGGCGGCGCAATTCGCCGTGGCGGGTCGGGCCATTGTGGCTCAACACCCAAAGAATATGCGTGGTCCACTCGCCGGAAAGTAGGCGGAAGACGCGGTCGAGCGGGCAACCTTTTGGGATCGCCGCCTCGGCGGATGGGCTTTCAGCCGCCATTGGCTCCTCACTTACCATTCGGTACCTACTTTACATTCCATCCTGCCATACCGAGCTTTGAGGCATCAAGAATTCCACGCTGCAAACCGTTTGTGACAGCCGCGGGTATACTCAAGGAGATAAGCACAATGATCGTCGTTCGCGACCGTGGCACGCGCGGCCATAGCCAGATGGGATGGTTGGATAGCCAGCATACGTTCTCATTCGGACACTATCATGACCCGAATAATATGGGATTCCGCGCCTTGCGCGTCATCAACGAGGACAAGGTGATCCCGGGCGCCGGTTTCGGCAAGCACGGCCATCGCGATATGGAGATCATCTCCTATGTCTTGTCCGGCGCGCTGGAGCACAAGGACAGCCTCGGTACCGGCTCGATCATCCGGCCGGGTGAGGTGCAGCGCATGTCCGCCGGCACCGGCATCACGCACAGCGAGTACAACCAGAGCCAGTCCGATCCCGTCCATTTCCTGCAAATCTGGATCGTGCCGGAGAGCCAGGGCCTGTCGCCCAGCTACGAGCAGAAACCATTGCCGAAGCCCGACGCAAGCGGTGGGTTTACGCTGATCGGCGACCGGCACGGCGCCGACGGCGCCGTTACGATCCACCAGGACATGCGGCTCTACGTTGCTAACCTGGAGGCCGGGCAAAACGCATCATATGACATCGCGCCGGGCCGCCATGCCTGGCTGCAAGTCGTGCGTGGCGTCGTTGAGCTTGAAGGCGACGAATTGCGGGCCGGCGACGGTGCGGCCATCAGCAACGAACCGGGCATCCGCCTGACTACGGCGGTCGGCGCAGAAGTGCTGCTGTTCGATCTGGCTTAGGCGCGGAACTCTACTCCGCGAAGAACGGCGTCTCGCCCTCGCCGCTCATGCGGATGTCGAGGGTGTAGGTGCCGGAGCCGTCGCCCGCGGCGATCAGCTTGGCACGGCGGGCCTCCGGCACGGCGGAGAGTACCGGGCAGTTGCCGTTGTCCTCGTCGCTGAAATAGACGCGGGTCACGATGCGGCGCATCAGGCCGGGGCCGAAAATCGCTAATGCCGCGTGCGGCGCCTGCCAGCGGTTGCCGCCCTGGTCCGCATCGAACGGAACGGCGCCCGGCTTGATCGTCTTGAAGGTGAACGAGCCATCCGGCTTGGTGATGCACCGCCCGAAGCCGCGGAACGGCGCGTCGGCATTGGTCGCGTACTGGCCGGCGGCGTCTGCCTGCCACCATTCCAGCAGGAAGTCGCGGCGGGCCGAGCCCTCGCCGTCGTAGAGCTTGCCGCTGACGGTGATCGCCGGGCCATGCTGGCCGCCGCGGGTCAGGTCAAACTCGTTCGCCCCCATCAGGGCATAGTTGTAAAACGGCCCGAGGGTTTGGGCAGCGCTGGGTCTGGTCATGGTTCTGAAATCTCCCCCTCAGCCGGCCATCGGCGTTTCGGCGCGGCCACGCAGCACGATATCGAAGCGATAGCCGAGCGCGTGTTCGTGAATGCCCAGGCTCTGGTCCGGCCGGGCGATCAGGCGGGTGCGTGCACCGGCGTCCGGCACCGCTTGCAGAATGCCGTCGATGGCGTTCAGCGGGTCGCCGGGGAAGTACATCTGCGTCACCAGCCGGCTGGCAAAAGCGTCGCCATAGAGCGAGAAATGAATGTGCGGCGGCCGCCACCAGTTGTTCGAACTCGGCACCGGGTAGGCGCCGGGCTTGATCGTGGTGAAGCGATAGCGCCCCTCGGCATCGGTCAGCATGCGGCCGGCGCCAGTGAAGTGCGGGTCGTCGGGGGCCGGTCGGGTATCGATCTCGTGCGGATACTTGCCCGACGCGTTCGCCTGCCAGAATTCGACCAGAGCATTGGCGACGGGCCGCCCGTCCTCATCCATCACCTGGCCGGAAATAATCGACAGCGAGCCCAGCGCCGTATTGCCGTTGGTCAGATCGACGCCGATATCGCCGACGTCGTCAGTGCCAAACACCGGCCCGGTGATCTCAGTCGCGGTGCGCGGCAACTCGATCAGCGGCTCCGCCGGGGCGGTGACGGTGGTGCGCATATAGCGTTTGGTGCGCAGGTCGGGCTGGGTGGGGCCGTTAAAAGGCTCGTAGACGCGGGTCATGAGCTATCCTCCGAGATGGTATTTCCCGAAAGTCTAGGCGCGCTGACCGCTCGCGCCTAGGGCTGACGAATACCAACCGG
>CAXBDI010000045.1:0-26736 GCA_963974445.1 uncultured Alphaproteobacteria bacterium | reverse complement strand
TGGCTCGCCGTCGGATGACACCCGGGCATGTGCGCCTTTTTCAACAGGCTGTTATAGACAATACCGAAGGTAATGACCGCGGCGATGGCCATCATGACATAGCGCATGGCCCCGGCGCCCGAATCCATCAGCGTCTGAAAGGCGATGCGGGCGTCCTCCTTGACGCTGACGCCGGCCACCGAGGGCATGTCCTTGAGCTTGCGGTAGATTGCGTCGTTCCACGCTGTGTCGATCCGCAAATAGGCGCCAGAAACCCGGTTCGGCTCGCGGAGGGCGCGGTTCAGGGCATTGATCTGCATATAGGCAGGCGAGCCAAGCAAGGTTTCGGCGATGTCGACAACAGGGATCTGGAGCACGGGCTGCCGCCCTTCGCGCACTTCGACTGTCAGCGTTTTTCCCACATCGATATCGAGGATCTCTGCGAGCGCCGTTGCGAGGATCACGCCTTCCTTACGCATGAGGATCGTGCGAGTCTTGGAGTCGACGGCGCGGTTGAGGCGCGCTTCCGTCACCAGACCGTTCACCGAACCGCGATAGGTCTTGCGCCCATTGCGTAGCGTGGCTGGAACGATACGGACCGGCTCTACGTCGATGACCCCGGGCATCCGTTGCAGTTCCAAAACCGTCTTGTCGGAAAGGGCTTCGGTAAAGGTGACTGTCACGTCGCTGCGATCGACCACGTTGAAGGTGAGGTCCAGGGTCCGGTCAAAGCCGGCCAGGATCGAGATCATGCCCACCGATAGCGCCATGCCGGCGGCGATGCCGATCACTACACCCACCATGCGACCCGGCTGCCGGGTCAGGCGGCGCAGCACCATGCGGCTCGGTTGATCCAGCACGCTGTTCAGCGATCGTCCGATCCGTCCCGTGCGGCTGTAGTCAGCCGGCGCAGGCGGCCGCATGGCGGTGGCCGGGGTCAGGCTGAAGACGCCACGCAACACGACAAGGCCACCGGCGGAGGCAGCGAGCACGCTGACCAGAAATCCCGTGACAAACGCTGCCGGCTCAACCTGGAAAATCAGGAAAGGAAACTTGAAATATTCCAGATAGAGGTCGATCAGCGCGCGGCCCGACAGAATGCCCAGCAGGCAGCCGGCGAGCGCGCCGCCGGCAGCGATCGCAATGATCAGCTTCAAGTAGTGAGCGCCGACTTCCAGGTTCGAATAGCCGAACGCCTTGATCAGCCCGATCTCTTCGCGTTCCGACTGCACCATTCGCGAGATCACGATGTAGAGCAGGAACGCCGCCACGGCGAGGAAGATCGGCGGGACGCCGGTGCTCATGGCGCGCAGGCCATCGATCTCCTCGCTGATGAAACGGTTCGAGGCATGGTCCGCCAATCCATACGCGCCGAGGCTGCCATAAGGATTGAGAACACGGTCGATGGTATCGAGCACGGCTGCTTCGTTGCTGCCTCGGCTGAGCGACAGCAGCGCCTCGTTGAACGCGCCCTTCATGTCATAGGCAGCAGCGAGCGCGGTGCGGCTCATCCAGATCACGCCAAAGCGGCTGTCGTCGGGCGCAAGCTCGCCCGCCGCGGTTGTGTAGAGAAATTCAGGTGCTTGGGCGAGGCCGACAATGCGGAAGCTGCGCCGTGCGCCGTGCATCGTCGCCGACAGCGTGTCCCCTGGCTGCAAGCCGTGGGCCTGGGCGAAGCTCTTCAGCAGCAGGATTTCATCCGAGCGGTCGCGGTCGATCAGACGTCCATCCGTCAAGTAGACATCATTCAACCGGGGGGAGCCAAAGTCAGGCAGCGACACTGCCTGCGCCTGCATGGGCAGATCCAGGCCCGGAATATCGATCAGCGCGCTGCCTGTCACCCGTCCCTCGACCGCGCCGACGCCGGGAATGGCTGCAAGATCACGGATCAGCCGGTCCGGCGCCCGGACCACTGGCGCGAATATGTCCGCCAAGCGGTAGCGCTCGTAATAGGCGCGCCGGGTTTCGTCCAGCGAACTGACGAGGCCCGTCATCATCACCAGCATCAGGACACCGACCGCAATCACCAGGCCGATGGCGATGGCCTGGCCCTTGATGCGCCAGAGGTCGCGTAGCAGCTTTCGATTGAGCGGGCTCATGGCGGGCTCACCACTCGATCTCGTCAGGCGTTAGTTTGGTCTTGTTCTCGACCACTTCGCGGATCGCGCCGTCGGCAAAGTGGATGACCCGGTCGGCCATGCCGGCCGTCGCCGCAGCGTGCGTGACGATCAGGATCGTAGCGCCCAGTGTCTCGTTGACGTTCTTCAGCACCTTGAGTACCGCCCGCCCCGTCTTGCTGTCGAGCGCACCGGTCGGTTCGTCGCAGAAAAGGACGGTCGGCTGCTTCGCGACGGCGCGTGCGATCGCCACCCGTTGCTGCTCGCCACCGGAAAGCTGTGCCGGGAAGTGGTGGGTACGCTCGCGCAGTCCGACCAGGGCTAGCGCTTCGTCGGGGTCCATGGGGTCGCGGGCGATTTCCGTCACCAGTTCGACGTTTTCGTGAGCGGTCAAGCTCGGCATCAGGTTATAGAACTGGAATACGAACCCGACATATTCGCGACGGTAGCGCGTGAGTTGCGCGTCGGTCATAGCGGTTAGGTCCTGATCGCGAAAAAACGCCTTGCCGTCGCTCGGCCGGTCCAATCCGCCAAGAATATTGAGCAGAGTTGACTTGCCGCTACCCGAGGGCCCCAGCAGCACGATGATCTCGCCCGCCGGAATGACAAGATCGACACCGCGTAGCGCGTGCACGGCAGCCGGCCCTTCGCCGTAGACCTTGGTCAGGCCTTTGGTCGTGAAGGCTGGCAGGCTTTCGGGAAGGTCTTTGTTCATCGTCGCGTTGGCGGCCATGATCTATCCGCAGAGGGGCATGGTCTGCCCGTCGCAACGATGGATCACCGCATACTCGACTGCTTCGCCACGCAGCCGGTAATTAACCTCGGCATCCTTGGCCGTTGGCATATCCAGGAAAGCTTGGTGCGAGGGGTACCAGACCGCCAAGATCTCGTGCAGCGGCTGCTCGCCCACCATTTGGCCTTGGACAGACGACTCCCAGAGGATTTTGGCGCCGACATTGGGCAGCACTTTGCTTAGGGCGCCGCGGTAAGCTCTGTAGAGCGCGCCATCGGGATATCCGGCATCAGACTTGTAGCGATTGAGGTTCATCATCAGAAGCGGTCGGTCCGCACCACTGTCCGCGATCTGCCGGACAATGGCGAGTTCGTACTCATTCCGGCGGACAGCGGTGGGGCGGTTGGCATCTTCTGGATTGGCAGCCACGGGGATACTCCTTGGATCATTCAGCGTTCGTAGTTGTACTTGTGGCCGTATCCGATGGTGAAGCAGCAGTTTCAGTTTTGCTTCTCTCCAAAGCAAATAATCTGTCGATCATCGTCGCCACCATTTCCGACCCGGCTGAGGCGCTTTTTGCGTACTCGCCGTCCCAGTAGCTGTTGTAGCTTGATTGCTTGTTTCAGCATTTCGACTTGTTGAACTGTTCGGGGGATAAGCGAGTGAGTTGCGTAAAGCCTCTATGCGCTCAGGCTGGAAACGTGGAAGTTGTAACTCGCCCTTATCGCTCCAGGCCCTAACTTGAGCCTCGGCGGCCTGACGCTTTTCCTGGGCGGGCGCGACGTCGCGCGTCATGTAAAGTGTTTGCGATGGGAATGCGAATGAAGCTCCGCTCTCCGCCACGATATCCATGATGCGGAGCGTAAGGTCTTCCTGGACCTCGAGGAACTCCCCATAATTTGCCGCCTGAACGTAGGCGAAAATCTCCAGACTTAGACAACTCTCCCCCATTCCCAGAAATCGAACCCGAGCGGGATCAGGATCGACCCTCTGATGAGCGTAGAGCAAGGAACGCAGTTCCACGAGCAAATACCGGATTTGGTCTGGCGTCGTTTCGTATCGCAATCCCAAAACCGGATGAAACCAAAAGCGGTCACGCTTGCTGTAATTTTCGATCTGGAGCGAGGAAAGCTCGCCGTTAGGCACGGTCACGACCGTGCGATCGAGAGTGCGGATGCGAGTTGAACGCATGCCGATATCTTCAATCGTTCCTCGGGTGTCGCCAATACGGCAAAAATCGCCAACACGAACCGGCTGGTCGGCTATCAAAGTCAGACTACCAACCAAGTTTTCGACTGTTTTCTGTGCGCCTAACGCGATTGCCAGGCCGCCGATGCCGAGGGCTGCGAGCCCTGCTGTGACATCAAAGCCGATGGTGTCAAATACCGCGATCCCCGCTATAGCAGCGATCACAAACTTTGTAGCCCGCCGGAAAAAACGTATGGCCGATAGAGCGCCGAACTGGCTGCGCAGCGACATACGTTCGCCGCCAATCTCGCTGGCAGCATCGACAATCCGCCAAAGGAACCAACCGAGCGCCAACCAGGCGACGAGTTCTGCTAGGTAGCCAAATTGCTGCCGAGCAACAATCGAGGCGCCGAGAAAGAGCGCGCTGATCGCGAATACCCACACTGCCAAGTAGATACGAAAAGGCAAAATGGCTGCATCAATGAAATGAACCATGCGGACGCTCCTGCTTCGCCGCCAAATGCGATGGATCGCGCGCGCAATCAGGAAGGTAAAGACCCAGGCAACCAAGTAAGCTACCGCAGCAAGGGCCAGAAGAGCGACCCAGTGAGCTAGTGGGACATTGCCAATCCGATAATTCCCTGTCAGGGAGCTCGGCAGAAGCTCGTCAAGCAACCCGTGCTCGCTACGCTCAAGCAGGATGGGCACTTGTTCTATGGTTGCGGTAGAGACAAGCCAGATCCGTCCTGCCAATTCTGTTTCGGTTCGTTCGGCAATCAAACTCACCATGCCATCCGGCGTTCGAACCGTTGCGAATCGCTCCTGATTTGGCGGCAACCTGTCATCCTGCTGCCCTGCTGGATTGTCGCTAAGTTGCCATCCCGCAGCGACCCAACCTCCCTTGTCCAGAAGCTCTTGCAGTTGCCGTGCAAGCCATATGCCCCGTTGCTGGCGCCAGGGCGCAGGAATCGATCGGAGGTCGAGAAATTGTGCCGCTCTCGAATAGTCCTCGTCAGCCATGGCTTTGAGTAGACCGGTAACTAATCCTTCGGGCGTATGCCTGCCCAGAGGATCGTCCGAAGTCGACGGCGATGGTTCAACGGCAGCCTTTCCCTCCTGCTGCCCCGGCACCGGCAGTTGCGCATGAGGGGTGCCAGCGCCAAAAACAGCCACAGCTATTAATACGCAGAGCGTTAGAACAACACGATGCAAAGCGATCATCGGAAGGTTGAAGGCATGCTGGCAAAACTTCCAACATATTATAGCAGATAGCATCTGACTTCCCAGAAAGGTAGGTAGATCGGTAGCTTGCATCATCATTGTAATTGTGGCCGTACCCGATGGTGAACCAGCAGCTTTGGTTCTGCTTTACCATCCAAGACTCCGTTAAAATCGCATGCGGAACGCAAAACCGGCCATTGGTGCCAAGTCATAGTCGGATGAATCGAGTGTCTTGCCATTGCGGTCCTCGATTTCCAGTTCTCCGGCGAACTTTACGCCGGCAAAGCCGGATATCGACGCCATCGGGCCGAATGAATATTCGACTGAGGCAACCAGCGGAAAGCCCACGTCCTGGCCAATCCCACCAGGCGCCGGGCCTCTGTTATCCAGACGGAAGCGCACCCACTCGTACCGGCCGCTTAGACCGAAACTGAGGCGTTCGTTTGCTTTCCAACCGAGGGTCAGGCCTCCGCCTTGAGACGCGCCCAGCCCCCGCCCGGTGGATAGGCTTAACTGGTCGGTAATCTGCCAGTCGATCAGCAAAACCGGGAAAATCTTTGAATCGTCGCCGAGTTGGGAAAACCAGCCGGCTCCCGGACCGATCGCGAACTTGTCTGTGATCTGCCACATGGCGCCGGCAATCATGCCTTCTGTGCGGCCGTCATCAAGTGACGCGCCGGCCTCGGCATTGGTGCGGATGGAGGGGATTATAAACACATCTACATCCTCCATTGGCGTGAACCGGATTGGCAGGCTGACGCGCAGATCCCGGATTCGACCCCAGGGTTCACCGCCTGCCAGGCCAGAGGATCCGGAAAATCCATAGTATGTTTCACCGCCACTCAGAGCCAGCGCCACGCCGGTTTTCCGGTCCCAGGAATAGCCGATGCTGGGACGGACGAACCAGCTGCTGACATTGAAATCGCCACCCTTGTCCAATCCAGTAGAGAACTGATGCGCCGTTCCGCCGGCGACTCCCATCGTCCAGCGGCCGGAGGTCTGCTTTTTTTCCTCCGCTGCCGATGCAGCAAATGTGCCCGCTGCCAACGGCACAATCAGGGCGGATCGTATCAGGAATCTGAACATATGCTTGGTTCCAAGCTTGCGGGAGGCGGTAGCCAATTGGCGGTTGAGGGTTCGCGATGGGGAGTGTGGTTTCGTGCTGACAGGTCACCTGGCAGCGCCTTGGCCTTGCGGAGCGCTGCCAGGCGTATCCATCAAATTGTGATCTACGCTGCTTGTTTCGCTGGTTTTGCCCCGAGCCAGGCCCAGGCTTCGTCTTCATGGTCGGCAGGGAAGGTGCGCACGTCCATGTCGGGGAACGCAGGATTCATGGCTTCGACGATCTTGGCCATCCATGTAGGGGCGCCGACCACCGCATAGCGTTCGACCTTTTGCAGGGCCGCCAGTTTCATGGAAATCAGCCCGCCCTGCATGAAGATGGACGGATCGAGTCCACCGAAATGCTTTATCCGGTTCAGCAGCCGGACCTTTTCATGCTTTTCGAGAAAGGCATCGACCTTTTCGATCACGGACGGCATTTCTTCGGCCGAAACCATGCCGTTGAGTTCAAAGGCCAGCACGTTGTCCTTTGAAGTCGGCATGAACCGGAAGGCTGGCTGCGCCGCCGGTGGCGCTGCGGAGACGTCAGCGGCCCATTTGATGGCCTCGTCCCGCTGGGCGGGAGTGAATGCCCGCATCTCCAGGGTCGGCAGAAATGGGTCCGCGACCTGGACCGCGACCTGCCAAATCTCCTTGTCGGAGATGATCGCGCATTTTGCGAATTGGTTGATATGGCCGAGGAACGCCATATCCGCTTTCGCGCCTTCGACAAGGGCGTTGGCGCTCATGTCCGAAAGGCCGGTCATATCGATCACCGCCGATAGACGGTCGTGCTTGGCCAGCTTCTCGTCGAAGATCGCCTTGTATTTGCCAACGTCATCGCCCGTCACCTTGTCGCTGAAGTGGATCGCGATGACATGATCCGGGGCTGAAAATTGCTCAAACATAGGAAGTTCCTTCTTCACGGTTGGGTCGAGCCGGCGGCGCCACACCGTCGGTGGGTGGATGCCGGCCCATTCGGACGGCGAGGCGCTCACCTAAGATGAGCAGCGACGGCGTAAGAATGAGGGTCAGGACGGTGGCGACCGTCAGGCCGCCTGCGATTGCGCTGGACAGCTCGGTCCACCACTGGGTCGAGGGTGCGCCGAACGCCATATTGCGTCCGATCAGGTCGATATTGACGCCGATGACCATCGGCAGCAGGCCCAGCACCGTGGTGACCGATGTCAGTAAAACCGGACGGAGACGTTGCGCCCCTGTCCGCAAGACCGCATCCATCGGCCCCTCGCCGCGGCGGCGGAGGTCGTTGTAGGTGTCGATCAGCACGATGTTGTTGTTGACGACGATCCCGGCCAGCGCGATGACGCCGATACCGCCCATGACGATGCCAAACGGGCGGCCGGTGATCAGAAGACCGAGGAAGACTCCGGCCGTCGAAAAGACGATCGCCGACAGCACCAGACCCGCCTGATAAAAGCTGTTGAACTGGGTCACGAGGACAGCCAGCATCAGGAAGATCGCGCTGACGAAGGCGCCTGCGAGAAAGATCATCGATTCCTGCTGGTCTTCGCTTTCGCCGGCAAAGTCGAATGAAATCTCTTCCGGCAGGTCAGCCGCGGCCAGCGCTTCCGACAGGCGTTTGACCTGGGCCGCAACCTGCTCGCCCTCAGCGACATCGGCCTCGATCGTCATGACGCGGCGGGCGTCGATCCGCTTGATCGTGCCGGTCTTGGGTACCGGCTTGAAGGTGACGAAGTTCTGGATCGGCACCATGCCGTTTGCCGTGGGGATGCGTAGCTCCGTCAATTGTTCCAGCGTCCTGCCGTCCCGCGGGAAGCGGACCCGGATATCGACCTCTTCGTCCGTGTCGTCAGGACGGTACTCGGCAATCGGAATACCGACCGTCAGCAACTGCACGGCCTGGCCCAGCAGCGTAATGTCTGCGCCATAGCGCGCCGCCTCGCTGCGGTCGACGGCGAGTTGCCATTCCACACCCGGCAAGGGCCGGCTGTCCTCGACGTCGGTAAAGCCGCCCAGACCGGACATGATTGAACGCACCCGTTCGATGGCGCCTTCGAGCAAAGCCGGGTTTTTGGATGAAAGATGCAACTGGACCGGCTTGCCGCTGGTTGGCCCCTGTTCCTGCTCGCGTACCTGAATGATAACGCCGGCGATGTCGGCAGTACGCTCGCGGAGTTCCTGAATGATCTCCGTCGCAGGCCGCCGGATCTCCCAATCGATGAGTTCGAGCTGAATGACGCCGATCACGTCTTCCGCCATGTTCTGCCGCTGTTGCTCGCCCAGAGTGCGCGCGTAAACGCTTTCCAATTCATCCATCTCCAGCACCCGCTGTTCGACGGCGGCAACCAGTGCGTCTTTTTCCCAGATCGACAGATTGTCCCGCGCCTTGACCTGAATCTGGAGGAACTCCGGCTCGATCGACGGGAAGAATTCAATGCCGCGGCCGAACGCGCCGTAAGCCCCGTAGGCGCCCAGCAACATGCCGACGGCGGCCAGCAAGGTCAGAACCGGACGCCGCGCGAGCGGGCGCAGAATGCGGACATAGACACCCGTCAGGCCCGGAAGCTGATCCAGATCGCCGCTTTCAGCGATGGCGACGGCGCTGTCCTGTTTCTCCATGCCAGTCCGGCGCTTGCCGATCATACCGCCCAGAACCGGAATGAACACCAGCGCCATGAACAGCGATGCGGTAAGCGTAATCAGCACGGTAATCGGCAGGAACTTCATGAACTCGCCGACAACACCGCCCCAGAACAGCAAGGGCAGGAACACGGACAGCGTTGTCGCTGTCGATGTGATGATCGGCCAGGCCATCCGCTTGGCGGCCTCCGCATAGGCGGCTTTGGGCGAAGCACCCTCCGCAAGGCGGCGGTCCGCCAGTTCCGTCGTGACGATTGCGCCGTCGACCAGCATGCCTACGACCAGGATCAGGCTGAACAGCACGACGATGTTCAGCGTCAGGCCCATGAAGCTGATGACGGCGATGCCCGCCAGGAAGGAGCCAGGGATTGCCAGTCCGACCAGCAGTGAGGTGCGCGCGCCCAATGCGCCTACGATGACAATCATCACCAGCAGAACCGCGGTCATGACATTATTTTCCAGGTCGCCCAGCATGGTGCGCACCTGCTCCGATGAATCCTGCAAAAAATCGACCGTCACGGATTCCGGCCAGGTTTCGCGCGCGCTGTCGATGACCGCCCGCACGGCGGCCACCGTGTCAATAATATTGGCGCCGGACCGCTTTTTGATTTCCAGGGCGATTGACGGCTGGCCGTTGATGCGGGCAAAGCCTTGCGGGTCGCGGAAAGTGCGGCGGACCATAGCGACATCCTTAAATGTCACGACGGTGCTGCCATCGACTTTGATTGGCAGGTCGAGAACGTCCTTGATGTCCTCGATGGTGCCCGGAACCTTGAGAACCAGCCGGCCTGCACCGGTGTCGATCGCGCCGGCGGCCACCAGCCGGTTGTTGCGCCCCACTTGGCTCAGCAGCGTCTCGAATGAGATGCCATAGGTCTCCAGCATGGTGGGATCGACCAGCACTTCGAGCATGGCTTCGCGCTCGCCGCCGATATCGACTTCCAGCACGCCCGCAACGGCCTCGAGCCTGTCCTGAAGACTGTTGCCCAGGTTGACCAGGGTTCGTTCGGGAACCGGTCCGGAAAGAACAGTGGTCAGGATCGGAAACAGCGCGGTGTTGACCTCCTGGACAACCGGTTCCTCGGCTTCCTGCGGCAGTTTCACTTTCGCCCGGTCAACGGCTTCCCGCACATCGTCGAGCGCAGCGTCGGCGTCGAACCCGGCAGCAAACTCCAGGATAACGGACGCGTGGCCTTCGGAAGCCGTCGCGCTCATCTCTTTGATGCCTTCGACCGATTGAAGCTCGGTCTCGAGCGGCCGCACGAGCAGCCGTTCCGAGTCTTCCGGCGAGATGCCCTCAAGCGTCACGAACACGTACACCGTCGGAATTGGGATATCGGGCGACGATTCCTTGGGGATCGTCATATAGGACACAGCGCCAAAAACGAGGATGACCAAGAAGGCGAGGACGACTGTGCGTGTCCGTCCGAAAGCAGCGTCAATGAGGCTATGCATGACTTACTCCCGGTCGAGAATAGTGGATGCGAGTCGCTGAAGCAGATCGTCCGGGGCAGCCGGTGTGCTCGCGGTATTGATATGCCGCCGAAATTCCTCGAGCGCGGAGCGTGTCCGTTCGCCCAAAATGCCGTCAACCTCGCCGACGTCATAACCGAGCCGGTTGAGTTGGCGTTGCGCCTCCGCGATCGTCTTTGGCAACGGAGTGGCCGGTTCCGCTTGGTCGCGCTGTTCCACATGAGCCAGCGTCGCCGGCACTTTCATTGGCGCGGAAGGTGTCGTCTGGCTGCCGTCCTTTGAAGTACGGCTGTTATCGGCTGGTTTTTCAAAGGGATTGGCTTCGTCCGGCTGTTGCGTTTCGGAAATGGTTGGGGCGGGCGGCGCGTCAGGCGTGCCCGCGGTGTCCTCCACCGGTCGGACCTTCGCCCCTTCGTTTACGAACCCTTGGCCGAGGGTGATCAGCCGGACCCGGTCAGGCAGGCCGGACACCCAAACACCATCCGTCTCGGCCCGCACCACATCCACCGAAAAGAATTCCACGCGGTCCTCGCTATCAACTGCCTTGACACCAAGGACACCGGCCGTGTTGAGGGCCATGATGGCCGGCGACACAAAATGCGCGGGAACTTTGCCGGTCGGCAGCCGCACTTCCGCACTCGTTCCAGAGGGTAAGGAATGGTCGGAATTGGGTACCTCTATCTCGACCGGGAAGGTGCGGGTTTCGCGATCGGCGATCGTCGAGACGAATGAAACGATTCCGCTTCGGTTTGCGCCCGAAATGAACCGGATCGTCGCTTGCTGCCCCAACCGGATATCACTGATTTTTTGCTGAGGAATCTGCACACGGACCTTCAGGGGATCGTTATCGACGACCCGCGCCAGCTCGCCGCCAATTGCCACCGCCTCTCCCAATTCGACCGAGAGCTGGTTCAGAGCCCCTTCGAACGGCGCAACGATTTTGGTGTCGGCTATCTCCTCCCGGATCTGCTGAACAGCCGCCTCTGCTGCCTGCACCTGGGCGAAGTTTTCGGCAAGCCGTGCTTCGGTGACGTTGTTGTTCTTCATCAGCTTCCGCGCTGCCGAATAGTCGCGCTGGCGCTGGACCAACACCGCCTCTGCCTGAGCAAGCCGGGCTAAACGGTCGCCCAGGTCGAGTTGGACAACCAAATCCCCGGCTGCGAGATGAGCGCCGCGGTTCTGCGGCAACGCCACGACCTGTCCCGATGTTTCAGCCCGCAAAATTGCCGTACGGTTTGGCCCGACTTCAGCTTGGCTGACAATGAAGCGTGTGACTTGGCGGACCTCAGAATCGGTTACCTGAACCGCGACCGCATGCTGTGCCGCCGCCTTAGGCGATGCCCTCTGTTCGACAGGCGCATCGTCCAGCAGTCCGCTGGCCATCCACCCCACAACGGCAATAGCGGCGCCAACCGCAATCCAGGGAGCCCACTGGCGCTTTTGCTGCCCGTCTCGGCCCGCAGCCTCTTCTTTTTGCATCGATCGCAGTTCATCAGTCATATTATTCGTACCATTCAAAACATTTTGAACGAATAGCGCAAACCTGTACGCAGGCAGCCTCGTCAATGGATCAGTTCCCGGGGTTTGAAAACTGCTCGATCAGATTATCGTAGCTGAGACGCAGCGCTTCGTAGAATGCATCCAGATCATTCAGTCGGGCACGGCTTTCACCGTTATTGCTAGGCAGTTCCCCTAAGGTTTGCCGGATGACGGACTGGGCCTTTGCCAACTGCTCTGACTGAACCCGCAACAAGCGTTTGTAGGGGGTAGGCGCAATCTGGAAATAGTCTTGACGCTCGCCGGAGCGGCTTACGCGCTCGATTACGCCGAAACTTTCCAGCAACCTGGTATTGATGCTGATGCTGCCCCGGCTGACCTTGAGACGTTTGGAAAGCTCGCCGAAACTAATAGGCCCACCTTCGATGATGATCAGCCCCATGATACGGCCAGCAATCCGCGACAGGCCCTGAGCCTGCGCAATCAGGCCGAACCTCTCGGCGAAGTTGTCAACCGTGTCTGATGCTTCTGTTTCCATGCCCACTGATTTATACATTTATTTCGTTTAGTCAAGAGTGAACGAAAATCTTTTGTGGTTGCAGAGATATGACGGTTAGGTCAGCACGCCGCCGCTCTCGACGCTGAAACACCCTTACGGATAAACCGCTAATTTCGCTTCTAATCAAAGCACAACTCGTTCTGCCTCATCCAACGACAACGCATCATCATCGCCCGTCAGTCGATCCAGCGAGACCCGATTTAACTGTGCGGTTTCTTACACCGCTCCATAGGATACAACTCCGGTTTGGCGCCCACGGCTGGGTTAATGTCCTGTCAGGTTACGTGCCTTGGCGCAAACTCGGCCCGTTATTTTCTGGTCGAAGTCATCAGCACCGATTATCGGTGCAAATCATTGCTACTTTTTAACAGTTGGTCCTGTTGGAGTCGTAAATTCCATGAAATTTTCCCTAATTTTGGCCATTACCGAGTGCAATATAGAAAATTATCCCCATTCCTGATACGGTTTGAAACTCAAGTCCACTAACCAATATCGCATCAGCACCGTGCGTGTAGGAGCAAGCATCGTGAGGCATCTGCCCATATCCCTCGATTTGCGGGGCGAAGCGGTCGTCATTGCTGGCGGTGGGGAAATCGCGCTCGCGAAACTTCGTCTGCTACGCAAGACAGAGGCAAGTCTTTCGGTTTTTGCGGCCGAACCGCAAGAGGCACTTCGCCAATTGGCTGACGCGGGTAGCGTGCGCCTGATCGAACGGCCGCTCGCGGCGTGCGATTTGGAGGGCGTGCGCCTGGTCTATGCCGCCGACGCCGACCCGACGGAGAATGCGCGGGTAACCGGTCTGGCGCGCTCGGCCCGGGTGCTCTGCAACTGGGTCGATCAATTAGACGAAAGTGACTTCCTCACCCCGGCGCTGGTAGACCGCGATCCGGTTACCGTCGCCATTGGCACGGAAGGCACCGCGCCCGTATTGGCCCGCGAGATCAAAGCGGAGGTGGAGGCGATGCTCAGTCCGCAGCTTGGCGCGCTCGCGCGGGTGGCTGCCCGATTCCGGCCGCGTGCCGCTCATCTGCCGCGCAATGCCCCGCGCCGCCGCCTTTGGCAAGCATTCTTCCGCACCGCCGGTCCGCAGGCGCTGGAGCGTGGCGGTGAGGCCGCGGCTGAGGCGGCACTCGTGATGCTGGCAGCAACGCTGTTCAAAAAGACCGGACAGGACGCACCGCACCCCGGCTACGTCTATCTGATCGGCGCGGGTCCGGGTGATCCGGAATTGTTGACGATGAAGGCTCGCCGCTTGCTGTCTGCGGCCGACGTGGTCATCTACGATCGTCTCGTCAACGACCAGGTTCTGGAACTTGCCCGCCGAGAAGCCACGTTCGTCTTGGTGGGCAAGACGCCGGGCGGCCCAAGCTGGAACCAGAACGATATCAATGCACTGCTCGTAGCGAAGGCACGGGCTGGAGCCCAGGTTGTCCGACTGAAATCCGGCGACCCTGGCATTTATGGCCGGCTGGATGAAGAGATGGACGCGCTGGACGAGGCCGGCATCGCCTTTTCCATTATCCCCGGCATTACCGCGGCCACCGCCGCGGCGGCGGCGGCCAAGGTTTCGTTGACCCGGCGCGGCCGCAATTCGGCGCTGCGCCTGCTCACCGGCCAAGACACGCGAGGCTTCGCAGAACAGGACTGGCGGGCTTTGGCGCAACCAGGGATAGCGGCCGCGATCTATATGGGGGTCGCCGCCGCCAAATTCTTGCAGGGCCGCCTTCTTATGCATGGCGCCGATCCAATGACGCCGATGAGTGTTGTCGAGAACGCCTCGTTACCGAACCAGGTTGTTCTGAGCGCCCATTTGGGAGACCTGACAATCTGCATGGCGGAGGCCGGCCTGAAAGGCCCCAGCATCATCTTTCTGGGCCTGTCGCCGCGCGATGCCGAACCGAAGGCGTCGCTGCATGATCTTGCCAAACCCCTGGCTACGGGAGGGCTCTAGTATGGCAACCACCACCGAATACCAGGTCGTCACTGCCAACCGCCTGCTCGATGGCGATGTTGTGTTTTTGACGAAGGCCGCCACCTGGAATCCTTCCATCGATCAGGCCGCTGTCGCCACGATTCCGGATGAGGCCGACCGATTGCTCGCCGTGGCCGAACGACAGCAAAACGCCATCGTGGGCCCTTATGCGGTCAGCGTCTCAGTTGATGCCGATGGCCATCCGATGCCCACACACTACCGAGAGCGGATCCGACTTCTCGGTCCCACAAATCGTACCGACTTGGGCCGCCAGGCCTGGGGTCCGAGGGAGGTTCGTCATGTACCGCTACGATGAATTCGACGATCTATACGTTCGCAATCGTGTCAGTCAGTTTCGCAGCCAGGTCGACCGCCGTATTTCCGGCGCTTTAACCGAAGACGAGTTTAAGCCGTTGCGGCTGCAAAATGGCGTGTACCTGCAATTGCACGCTTACATGCTGCGGGTGGCGATACCCTATGGCACGTTAAGTGCGCGCCAGATGGATCAGCTCGCGATGATCGCGGAACGGTGGGACAAGGGCTACGGCCACTTCACCACCCGCCAGAATATCCAATTCAATTGGCCGAAGCTGAGCGACATTCCGGCAATTCTGGAGGCTCTGGCCGATGTTGGGATGCATGCAATCCAGACCTCCGGCAATTGCATCCGGAATGTCACCGCTGACCATTTTGCCGGCGCCGCCGCTGATGAGATCGAAGATCCCAGACCCACTGCGGAACTGCTCCGGCAATGGTCAAGCGGCCATCCGGAATTCGCCTTTCTGCCGCGAAAGTTCAAGATCGCGGTTACCGGTTCGCCAAATGATCGTGCCGTAACCAAGGCCCATGACATCGGGTTGCGCATGCTGCGCAACGCGGCGGGTGAGCCGGGCTATGAAGTCATCGTTGGCGGCGGGCTGGGCCGAACGCCGATGATCGGCAAAGTGGTGCGGGAATTCCTGCCGAAGGCAAGTCTGCTGCAATACCTTGAGGCCATTCTACGCGTGTATAATTTGCACGGTCGCCGCGACAACAAATACAAGGCCCGCATCAAGATCCTGGTCCACGAGACCGGTCTGGACATCTTTCGCGCTCAGGTTGAAGAAGAGTTCGCCAAGCTCTTGGAGAATGGGAGCGGGCCGACGTGCGCCGTTGACCCGGGCGAGGTCAGGCGGATCGAGGAATACTTCGCGCCCCCGGCATTTGATGAGTTGCCGGAAACCGACCCGCACCTCGACGACGTGTTGGAGGCGGACCCGGATTTCCGCGCATGGGTGAACAACAACACCGCGGCCCATCGGGTTCCGGGCTACCGCATCGTCACGGTTTCGCTCAAGACAATCGGTCAGGCTCCCGGTGACGCCAGCGCATCGCAAATGCGGGCGCTGGCGGAGATTGCCAGGAAATATAGCATGGACGAGTTGCGTGTCAGTCATGAACAGAACATCGTGCTGCCGCATGTTCGTGCAGCGGAGTTGCCGGAGGTCTTTGCATGTTTGCAATTGGTCGACCTGGATACTGCTAATGTCGGGTTAGTCTCCGACATCATCGCTTGCCCCGGCATGGACTATTGCGCTCTAGCAACGGCCCGTTCAATCCCTGTTGCGCAGGATATCGCCCGACGCTTTGCAAGCCCGGCGTTGGCCGCCGAAATCGGTAAGATACAGATCAAGATTTCGGGCTGCATTAACGCCTGCGGCCACCACCATGTGGGACATATAGGCATACTCGGATTGGAAAAGGCGGGCGTCGAAAGCTACCAGATCACGCTTGGCGGCGATGCCACTGCAACTGCCGCCATTGGCCAACGTGCGGGTCCGGGCTTTGCATACGATGAGGTTGTCCCGGCGATCGAGCGCTTGGTGAACGCTTATCTCACCATGCGCTTGAGGCCGGACGAGACCTTTCTTGAGACTTATCGCCGGCTCGGCCCTGTGCCATTCAAGGCGGCGCTCTATCCGGAGACTACCGTCTCGCACCCGCCAAATCAGTCAGCGGTCCTGCCAGTGGCGCCGGATGACGCGGCGCCTCCCAAAGCGTCCGCGACGCCGGTTCTGTATGAATTCCATCATTACTGAGCCGAGACCAGTCGAACCCACATTGAGAATTCCTTCGGCGACGCCGCATACCGCCAGGAGAAACGACGATGCCTATCGTTACCGATCAGGGCTTTACGACAGATGACTTCCCCTCCGACCAATTCTTGACGCCCGAGACGATCGACGCCGGCGGAGGCAGGCAGGCGGCATTGGAAGTTGCCAACGACTTTGACCCACGGACGCTTGTCGTCCATTTCAACGCGGTCGACCTTATCGTTATAGTTTTCCCGAGCTTCGCCGATGGCCGCGGGTTCTCGCTTGCAAAACTTATCCGACGCTTGGGTTACGGCGGCCGGTTGCGCGCTAAAGGCCATGTTATCGCAGACCAATATCCGCTTGCGCGGGCCTGTGGCTTCGACGAGGTGGAGATCGACGATGGCCTTGCGGCGCGCCAGCCGGAAGCGCAGTGGCTGCGAGTTCAAGCCACGGCGGGCCGCCAGCCATCCCACGCCCTTCGCGCGCGGAAAGCGCCGGCGGCTCAACGTGTCCAGTGAACGTCGCCTCCAAGAACCCTCAAAGCGGTGTCACTTCGACGTTGTGGGCACCTATCGCCTGATCCTGCATTGAAAAGGTGGATTAGGTCAGACCACCATGCGCTTCGGTGGATTCCAGGGTGAGGTGCAACACCGTTGACGGATTTGGTATCCGTCTGTCGTCCAACAGAAAACGGTGTCGCCATGTCAAGCTACTCTCATCTTCAACCCGTCGAAAGAGACCGGATCGCCGAGTTCAAGGCCAGCGGGCTCGGCGTTCGCGCCATTGCGCGTGCCATTCGGCGCTCGCCCTCGACCGTCAGCCGCGAGTTGAAGCGCAACGCAACGGACAGCGCTGCCTACCGGCCAGTCATTGCCGAGGGCACCTACCTTTTGCGCCGCCAGCGAGCCGGCAAATTGGACAAAGACGAACGGCTGCAAGCTTTCGTTGTCGCTCGCCTGGCCGAAGGCTGGACGCCGGAACAGATCGCCGGCCGCTAATGAGCGACAACCAAGTTGTCCGTTGCATTGCCTCGCCTGAAGTGTTGCCGAAGATAGTGTCGTTGCCTTAGTAGAAACGCTGCCGAGCAGGTCTGCTGGCTCGCCTGACCGCCAAATCGGCGGCCGAAACCGTGTCCGTCCTGATGGCCATACTCAAGCGCTTGTCAGCGCCGATGAGCGGCTCGATGACCTTCGGCAACGGGGACGAGTTCGCTCGGCACAGCATGCTGCGTTCCTTGCTGGCCTGCGGCACCTACTTCTGTGACGCCTACGCCTCATGGCAGAAGGGTGCCGTCGAGAACACCAACGGGCGACTGCGCCGATGGCTACCGCAGGGCGTTATCTGTCTTTCAAGGAACGCGAGGAGATTGCTCTTATGGGCGCCCACGGAAGCGGCATACGTCATATTGTCTGTCGGCTGGGCCGGGCACAATCGACAATATCCCGCGAGGCGCGGCGCAATGCAGCGACCATACCGGTGGGCTGGACTACTGGGCTATGACGAGATACCGATCCGCCAAGAAGCCGAAGTCAACCAAGCTGGCAACGAATGAGGCGTTCCGGCGCTATGTTCGGGATAGGCTTGCGGGTCCGATCTCAGCATCAGATGGAAGAGTGATAGAGGGCCCGCGCGTCGCCAGCAACGGCCATAGGCATGGGCCACGGCACACCCACCGGCTATATGTATGGACCCAACCAGGGCTTGGAGCCCTGACAGATCGCACACCGCCCTCAGATCGACTATCCTGGAGACGGAACCGAGAATCAGGGGATGCGGATTAGTCACGGAGCGATCTATCAGGCATTCTATGGCCTACCGTTTGACGTTTCCAGAAAATGCCGGCGCTTCTTGCCTTCCATCAGGTGCTACTCTGCTGGCTCGAAAGCCTATCGCGGGGGTCCACTCAAACTGGGCAGGATCACTATAGCCATCTTCTTTCGGGAAATACCGGAACCAGGAGGCCAGGAAGTTGCGCTCAAGGTTGACATAGGTGTTGGCGACCACCGCCCATTTGCAGCGGCGCACGCCGTCGACCGGGCTTTTGTGCTCGCGCATCGCCAAGGTGATCATGTTGCGGATGCAGATGGTCGTCTTGCCGCTGCCCACCGGCCCCTGCAGCACGTACAGGTCGGCATCGCCGCCCTGGCCATGATCCAGGCCGCGGGTGGCGGTATAGGCGAAGGCGGCGGCCACCGGGCCGGGCGCGCGCAGCTCCAGCAGGTCGCCGATGCTCTCCTGCGGCAGGTCCGCGTCGAACTCGCCGCTGTCCGGCTCCAGGGTGCCGGAAACGCTCAAGAGCCTTCCCCCCTACCCCTGAAAGATCGAGGAAATTTTAGCGGCCTTGGAAAGGCGTCAAAAATCGGTCCGTTTTTGAGACCTACCCCCCACAAGGAGAAGAGGGGTGGCCTCGGGGGGGCGTCGCCTCGCGCCGGCGCGGTGCGCGGGCGCAGTCTCTGAGACGCGCGCGCTAGGCGATGATCGTCGGCCCTGTCGTCTGATAATTGATCAGATGTTTGCAAGGCAATTTCATAAATTAGATCAACGGTTTGTATCATTCTTCCAACTCATCCTCTTCCAACTCGTCCGAAATGGCGAGGCTAAGTGATTGATTTTCCACGGTTCTGATCGCGATGCGCGGCGCGGTCTGGCCGAGGCCGACGCGGCCTAGGTTCGGATCGGGCACCGCTTCCTCAATCGCGACGAACGCATGCGCGGCCTTGGTCTCGACCTGAATAGCTGGCTTTGGCTGCACGCTGCTGAGCGCGTGCTGCCGGGCTTTCATCTGCACGGCCCAGACGTCATAGGGATCGCACTGCAGCTTGCGCGCCTTCTCCACCGGATCGGCCAGGATTTCCTCGATCAAGCCCATGTCCGGGCCGAGCCGGCTTATCATCAGCTCGCGGAATAGCTTTGTCGTCCTGTTCCGCGAGCCTGCCGGCCTGCCAGCCAGGCGCGGCACGGCTGGCGCGCCGAATAGATCGGTCTGCGCCGCCGCTTCCGCCTCGGCGCGCTCGATCTCCAGCCGCTCCAGCCTTTCTTTCTCCCGCTCCACCGCTGCAGCGCCCTCGCGCTCTATCCCGGTTTTCTCAGCCATGCCTAAACACCCCGAAGAAAATTGCGGGTCTGTGAAAATAACTGTTGATGGGTGTCAATGGCACCCCTATGTGAAGCTCTATACCTAGTGCAACTTGCACACTCACAGAAGGAACAAGACGATGGCTCGCAAATACAAGAAAGATACACCGAAACGCGACTTCTACCAGGAGGTTACCGACAAGGTCGTCGCAGCGCTGGAGCGTGGCGTGCGTCCGTGGCAAAAATCCTGGACCGCAAAGGCCGGCTCGGTCACGCCAGGTCTGCAACTGCCGTTGCGTTTCAATGGCGAGCCCTATAGCGGCGTCAACGTTATCGTGCTCTGGAGCGAGGCGGCAACGAAAGGCTTCAGCGGCGCGCGCTGGATGACATTCAAGCAAGCGCTTGACCTTGGCGGCGCCGTGCGCAGGGGCGAGAAAGGTTCGCCTGTCGTCTATGCCGGCAAGATCGTGAAGGAGGAAGAGACAGCCAGCGGCGAAACCCGCGACAAGGTCATCGGCTTCTTCAACGGTTACATCGTGTTCAACACGGATCAAATCGACAATCTGCCGGCACAGTATTACGAGGCAGACGACGCTGGCGACCTGGCACCGCCGGTCGATCCCTACACCATGGCTGCGGCATTCTTCGAAGGCCAGCGCGCCGAAATCGTGCACGACGGCAATCAGCCTATGTATCAGCACAACCTGGCAGGAAGCGTTGATCGTATCAGCATGCCATTTATGGCGGCCTTCAAAACGCCAGCGCATTATTATTCCGTGCTCTCGCACGAATTCACGCACTGGACCGGCTTCAGCAAGCGGCTTGATCGTCTGAATTTCCAGCCGACGAAAGCGCAGCGCGCCAAAGAGGAATTGATTGCCGAGATGGGCGCGGCGTTCCTCTGCGCATTCCTGCACATCGACGACGAGCCGCGCGACGATCATGCGGCCTACCTCGCGGGCTGGCTGAAAGCGCTGCGCGATGACAAGCGCTATCTGTTCCAGGCTGCCAGCGCCGCGCAGAAGGCTGTGGAATTCATGAAAGATCGCGCCGCATCGACCGACCTGGCCGACCAGATAAACCCGGACCGCGCCGTCGCGATGCAACCCACGCCGCGTGCGGTTGCCATGGCCGACGAACGTCAGGCCGCATTTGCCCTCTAGCGCCAAGGCGAAACGCGAGGGCTGTGGCTCTCGCGTCTGCCGGGTAGGGGGTATCCGGCACTGACGAGCCACCCACCACAAGGGGTTTAAAACGATGATTATCATCACCACCGCAGGTCGTAACCAATACACAGCCAAGCTGCGCGACATGGACGGAACGCCATTCGCCCGCTTTCGCGCCAAAGATGCCGAGGCTACCAAGGCGCTGAGTGCCTGGCGCATGGGCGTTGCTGGCGAGCCTGCGAATTCTGTACGGTTCGAGCTTGTCGCCGCGGTGGAGGCTGAATGGCCTTTTGTGCAGTGGGTCGAATGGTTCGATCACAATGGCAATTGGATGGACGCAAACCCGTCTGCCGACTGGCTTTCCCGCTTCGTTACTGACCAGGCATAGAGCCATGCACCGCACCGTATTCCGCACGATCCGCCGCAAAGCCGGCCTATCACAGGCGAACTTGGCGCGCCTGCTGGGCTTGTCTGACAAGCTCACCATCCGGCGGTATGAGACGGCGCCCGACAAGGCGATGTCTCGGGCCGTGCCGCCGCCGGTCGCGCGCCTGATGTGGCTCATCGATAACGGGCGCATTGCCGACGTGAAGGCGGCGGATGCGATGGAGCGCGCCAGGGAAGGGCTGGTAATTGGCGAGGAAGAGCCATAAACCGGGCTGTTACGCTTGCTGGCCAGAGCGTAACAGAAAGCGTAACAGACTAAATCACTGAAACTCTTATATATATATATCTTTGTTACAATGTTACGGTTGTTACACTGTTTCTCGCACGCACACGCGCGCGTGTAGGGCCCCGTTTCAACCGTAACAGCGTAACAATGAGAACATGGCGCTAAATTGGGCGGCTTTTCAATCAGTTCGGTGTTACAATGTTCTGTTACAAACCTGTTACGCCTGTTACAAGCCCAAAAATTCCTACTCATAAGAGAACAAGTCATGCCTGCTCTCCGGGTTCTTCATTTGCAAGCATTCTGGGGTTAGGGGCGAGGCCAAGGCAGTGCGGGTCGAGAGGGATGGCAGTGCAACGACTGGAGACCCCAGCAAAGCGAGTTGCACCTAGCGGCTCGGCACCGTCCAGGCGGCGCAGAGCCTGTGGCCAGGCGCCCTCGGTGCCGGCGGCGTTGCCCCAGCGCATGCCCTTGAAGTGCTTGGCCAGGTTGGCGTTGCGGTTGGCGACGCGCAGGGTGTAGGGCTTGGCTTCGGTCTCCAGGCGCAGGCCGTGCCGCTCCAGCACCTGGCAATTGTGGCTCTCGGCCGGCTTGGCGCCGTCGTTCAGCAGGTCGGCCAGGGCGTAGCGGATGATCTCGGAGACCGTGCGCACCGTGCCCTTGCTGGTCTCCATAGTGCTGGACAACAGGTGATTCAGGCAGGCTATTTCGTCCGCCTCATCGTCACTCTGCGCCGCGATCTGGGCAGCGTTCAGCATTTCCAGCCAGGGCTCTACGGCTGCCGAACTGGGCGCCTCGTCGCTGAGCAGCATGTCGGCGGCGGCTAGCAGTGTCCCGTACACGTCAGCGCCGCGGTGATCGTGGGCGGCGTTCAGCATTTGACGGCGATAGAAGGCGAGCGGGGCCGGCCACCGCTGCCGGTTCTCCAGCACATGGCGGCGAATGGCGCCGCTGTCGCCGTGCACCAGTGGGATGATGGCGGCTTCGGCTTGGGCTTAGAGGTAGATGCGGCAATTTCCACGTCGCGCTTGCTCCGATATATTCCGACCTCACAAAGCTATATATCAACTTTAATGTTAAACAAACATTGTAGATGCGGCAATCGTCTTGATATGGCATGGACCGGAAATGTCGAACTCGATAAAACAATGGCGCAAACAGCGCGGGCTCAGCCAGGAGGCTCTGGCTGTTGCGGTTGGCTGTTCGATGCAGACAATCTGGCGGATTGAGACGGGGCGCCAGCAACTGACGCAAAAGTGGCTTGCCGTCATTGCGCCCGCGTTGGGTGTCGCGCCGGCGGAATTGCTACGGGATATGCCGGCGGATGTGGCAAGCCGCGACAGCTTTGTGGCGCTCGAT
Source organism: uncultured Alphaproteobacteria bacterium (assembly GCA_963974445.1). GTDB lineage: Bacteria > Pseudomonadota > Alphaproteobacteria > Bin95 > Bin95 > JACKII01. Next base: position 3,929 of record CAXBDI010000045.1, on the reverse strand, counting down.
CTCGATGCTGTCGCCCGCACCGTGCTGCCGGGAATCGAAACGGTGGATATGGTGACGGTCAGCGGCGACGCGCTGGCCGCCCGCGGTGTATTGGACGGCGATCATTTGATGATCGACACTACCGCCAGCCCGGCGGTCAATGATTTGGTTGTTGCCCACATCTATGGTGCGCAACGGCGGGCGAAGATGGTGGCGCGGGTGTATGACCCGCCCTATCTTATTTCCTATTCGCAGAAAGTCGAAGACCGCAAGCCAATACTGATAGATGACGCCCATGTTAAAATCGTTGGTGTTGTGCGAGGGGTATTGCGGCTTTAGTTTCTGTTTTGCTGCGGGTTCGGGTATGCATTCCATGCAATACTAGAAATATACGTTTGATCGGACGGCCGCGGCGCCAGAGTCTTGCCTGGTTTGGCATGCACGCGCCGCAGTGCTTTGTTGGCCACTAGAAACCCCTGCACCAGCACGTCATCCTCCATCATAAGGGTGTTACCTGGCCGCCAGCAGCGAGCTTGGATATCGACCGCCCGGTCAATCGTACATACTGTGCTAGGCCTAAATTATGGCTGCAGCTTCTGCATAAACCCCAGCGCCGCGTTCTGATACAGCAGTTTGCGCTGCTCGCGACTGCGCCACCCCTTGAATACGGTCGCTAGTTTCACGCTCAATCTGCCTTTCAAAACGCCTGTCTATTTCACATCACAAAGCGGTGGCATTTGCCCCAATTTTCCGGCGATATTTTCCTATCCAACTTCATTGCCTTTTACCTAAAAATGTTTAGACATATTTACGTGAGATTTTCGCGCTGGTTTATGGCGATGATTGTGCAAGACGCGCCCGGCCAATGCGGGCTTCATTACTGCTGGCGGCTGTCTGTCCGGTATGATGATGCTGGTCGTGCACCAGCGCCGCAAGTCGTGCCGCAAGCTGCGCTCGCACGAGGTCGCGCCCATGTTTGCCAATCGCCACCGCATTAGCGCGATTGGCAGAAATGAGCGTAACCAGCTAACCGCCGGCGGTGTGCCGGTTCATTCTTTAGGAGGGGATCATCCGAAATGGCAAACCAGAAAATTCCTTACCTCGTGCCGAAAGGCGAGCGCTGGTACTGGCAGCCGAATGCCGCCTTGCGCGCCTGTGGCTGGAAGCCGGTGCCGCTGGGCAAGGATGAGACGATCGCCCGCGCCAAGGCGCACGCCCTTAACGACGATGTAGACGCCTGGCGCCAGGCGGCGGAGAGCCAGGTCGCACCAACGCAAGCCGGCGGCGCTGTCACCGTGGCCGAGTTGATCCACCGCTATGGTCAGACGGCACACTATAAGCGGTTACGGCCCAATACCCGCCGCGGCTATGCCTACGCCTTCCGGCAAATAGAGGCATGGTGCGGCGATGCCGCCGTCCGAACGCTCGACGTGGCGTTGATCCGTGAATGGCACGAGGTGACATGGAAGCGCTATCCGACAAAGGCGGTGCGACTGTTGGTGGCGCTGCGCATCGTGTTAGAGCATGGCGTTGAAGCCGGTCTGCTCGATGCCAACCCGGCGGGGTCGGTCAGCCCGTTGCAGATCGTCACCGGCGACCGTGAATTGTGGACGCCTGCCGAGATCGATCACATGGTTGCAACCGCAGATGAGCTGCTCGATGGCAACGGCCGCTCGTTCTTCTCGGTCGGCACCGCGATCCTGCTGAACTTTTGGCTGGGCCAGCGGTTGAATGACATTCTGCGGTTGCAAACAAGTCAGATCCTCGAAGGCCGGATTTCGATCCAGCAGCAAAAGACGGCCGCGCGCGTCGTGTTGCCGTCGCACCTGGTTGCGGTATTGTCAGAGCGGCTGGCTCAACAGATTGAGCACAATGCCACGATCATGGCTGGCCAGTCAGTCCAGCACCTGACATTGCTGGTGAGTGAATCGACGCTGACGCCCTACCACCGCCCCGATGATAACACCTGGCATTTCTCCAACCGCTTCCGCGCGGTTCGCGATGCGGCGGCGCTGACCATGCCGAGCTGCGGCAGTCTAACATTCCAAATGCTGCGCCATACCACCGTGACGGCCATGGCCGATGCCGGCTGCGAGCTACCGGAAATCGGCGCAGTATCGGGCCATACCCTGCAGAGCTTGACTACGATCCTGCAGCGCTACCTCAAACCCACAACAACGCAGGCCGAGAACGCTTTTGCCAAACGCCTGGCAGCCTCGCAACGCAATCCGACATGACCAGAGACGAACGGGTCTGGCTTCTCTATTGGGGTGCGATTCGAACTGGAGCCAATGGTGTGCGCAGAGGCAGGAAGATATCAGCCGATTATTCAACGTTTAGCGATGCCCTGTATCGGGAACTGGCCGCAGGCAGCATTCCTCTCGGCTAACACATTTGAAGCGGTACAGAGATTAGGCCCGGACGCTGCTGCGCCGGGCCTTTTTTGCGGCTTTCGCCCCAGTTGGAATACGCAGTTGGAATTTCCAACAGGCCATCTGTTCACCAGTTGGAATTCGCCGTTAACTTATTGAAAAGATGGTGCCGGCTAAGGGACTCGAACCCCTGACCCCCTGATTACAAATCAGATGCTCTACCAACTGAGCTAAGCCGGCGATGGTGGCGGTGTGTTACTTGGCGGGCGTTGCCGCCGACGGCAAGCCGTGTGCCCGCACCCACTCGTATAACGCAACTGCCGCGGCGTTGGAAACATTTAGGCTCTCCATCGCGTCGGAAATCGGGATGGCGACCAGAGAGTCGCACGTCTCGGCGGTCAGGCGCCGCAACCCTCTGCCCTCGGCGCCCAGCACCCAGGCGACGCGGGCCGGCGGCTCGCCCTGTCCCAACAGGGCAGGGGCCGGGTGATCGAGGCCCAGGCACCAGAACCCGGCCGCCTTCAACTGCTCCAGGCCGCGGCGCATGTTGGCGGCCTCGGCGATGGGTAGCAGGTCGAGCGCGCCGGAGGCGGCTTTGGCCAGGGCTCCGGTCTCGTCGGCGGCGTTGTGCCGGGTCACGACCAGGCCGGCGGCGCCGAAGCCGGCGGCGGACCGCATGACCGCGCCGACATTGCGCGGGTCGGTGACTTCGTCGAGCACGACGATTTGCGCGGGCGCTTCAGCCGGCAGCAGGTCGATCAACTCCTCTAGCCCGAGCAGGGGCAGGGGGCGCACCTTCGCCGCGATCCCCTGGTGTACGGCAGACGGCCCCAGCAGTTCGTCGAGCATGGACCGGTCAACCGTCTCGACTTGATTCCGTTTGGGCAACGAACTGCCGAAGCGCTGCTGAAACTCGGCGGTTCCCAGCAGGCGCTCGACATCTCGTCTCGGATTGGCGAGCGCGGCCAGCACGGCGTGACGGCCATAAAGCCACAACCCGCGTCCGCCACCGCTCTGGCCGGAGCGCGAGGAACGCCGGCGGCGCGGATCGCCATGGCGGGAGAAACGGGCAGGGGGCATGACTTGGTAACATCCCAGACAGATCGCCTCAGCACGGGCGAAAGCCGCCCGCCGGGCTCATCCCTAGTTGACAAGGCATGGGTGGCGCAATATCTGTCCACGCCTCGCTATGGCGGTACGGTGCCGAATGCGGCGTCGCAATAGGCGGAGGGGTGCCCGAGTGGCTAAAGGGGACGGGCTGTAAACCCGTTGGCGTATGCCTACGTTGGTTCGAATCCAACCCCCTCCACCAAACCTTCATGGCGACATGCCGGCGACGGTATGCCTCGATCAGCGTGCGATTGTGCGCGGGTGTAGTTCAATGGTAGAACCCCAGCCTTCCAAGCTGGTCGTGTGGGTTCGATTCCCATCACCCGCTCCAACCGCCCGGAGCGCGGCGGTCGTGTGGTTCCGGCTGACGATAGTATTTGGGTTAAATTCGAGTCTGAGGAACGACGCGGGACTATGGCAAAAGCAAAGTTTGAGCGTACGAAGCCGCACTGCAACATCGGCACGATT
>CAXBDI010000044.1:0-26849 GCA_963974445.1 uncultured Alphaproteobacteria bacterium | reverse complement strand
TGGGAAATCCATCGAACTAACGAATCTTTCAGGCACTTTCGTTGTTCTTTTTTATTTCACCATGACTCCAGCACCGTACTTCGCTGGACTACGCCTAAGCTCGCTACAGCAGGTTTATCAATAACTTAGGCTAATTCATCATATGCCGGTGCTTTCCGAAACTTGACCCGGCTTCCATCCGCTTGGCTCCTAACAGGCTCCTGGAAACGGGTCTTTCCAAGGAGTCAGCTATGGCTAAGATCAAGCTCACCAAGTCCGCAGTCGATGCGGCAAAACCTCAGACGCAGCCCGTTGAGCTGCGTGATACCCTCGTCCCCGGCTTCCTCTGCAAGATCACGCCTGCCGGTCGCAAAGTCTTCATGCTCCAGTACCGGACAAACGCCGGTGAGCGGCGCAAGCCCGCATTGGGTCTGTATGGAGAACTGACGGTCGATCAGGCTCGCTCATTGGCGCAGAGTTGGTTGGCTGATGTTCGCCGGGGTGGCGATCCAGGAGCTGCCAAGGCGGAAGCGCGCAAAGCGCCCACCGTCAAGGAACTGTGCGTGAAGTTCATGGAGGACTACTCCAGGCACCGCAACAAACCCAGTACTCAGAGGGGCTACCAAGGCAATATTGACCGCAACATCATCCCAATCCTGGGTCGTTTCAAGGTAAAGGATGTGAAACGTGCCGACGTGGCGACAATGATGAAGAAGCTCGATTATAAGCCAGGCGAGGCCAATAAAGCTCTGTCCGTCCTGCGTAAGATGTTCAACCTTGCTGAGATTTGGGGGTACCGCCCGGATGGCTCGAACCCGTGCCGACACATTCCGCTGTACACCGGTGGCAAGACAACCCGGCTCATTACTGACGGAGAGATGGCCAAGCTATTCAAGCACCTCGACCAAGTTGAGGCTGAACGCTTAGTGCCTTATGTCATCCCGCTGGCAATTCGTCTGCAATTCGAGTTCGCTGCCCGGCGTTCTGAAATAGTGCTGCTTGAATGGGAATGGATTGACCTGGAGAACCGCCGGGTGGTCTGGCCCGACAGCAAGACCGGTGGTATGTCAAAACCCATGAGCGAGGAAGCCTATCGACTGCTTTCCACGGCACCTCGACAGGAAGGCGGACGTTATGTGCTGCCATCGCCGCGTAACCCGCTCACCCACTTGACCTATGGGGAGTATTACGGCGGCTGGACCCGTACACTCAAGGCGGCTGGCGTCACTCACGTCGGCACGCATGGCATCCGACATCGCTCGGCCACAGACATCGCCAACTCGGGTATTCCAGTCAAAGTCGGTATGGTACTGACAGCGCACAAGACTGTGACCATGTTTATGCGCTACATCCATACCGAGGATGATCCGGTTCGTGAGGCGGCCGAACTCGTAGCGAACCGGCGTAAGACAATTATAGGGGCTCCGCGTGTCAAGGGAGCCTCAGTATGAGCAGGGTCGGTGTACAGGTTTGCCGCTCAATAGTCGCAATAGCGGTGCGACTATTGATCGTGGGCGACCATTGGGGGCTCCTGCGAGGGATAGACAATCATGCCCGTTACGGGTATAGTTATTGGGGTGGATGTGTATGAATGTCTTGAAGCGAAAGGATTTTGCGCGGTGGCAAGCGGGCGAGAAACTGTCCGATACGGCCCTGTGCAAGGCGGTCCAGGAAATGGAGAACGGGCTAATTGATGCCGACTTGGGCGGCCACCTTTATAAGAAGCGGGTAGCTCGCCCTGGTGCGGGTAAGAGCGGTGGCTACCGCACCTTGTTATCGGCCCGTGTTGGCCGCCGTTATGTATTCCTGCACGGGTTCCCGAAAAGCGACAAGTCGAACATCACGCGGGAAGAGAAAAAAGCGCTGCAATATGCCGGCAAGGTATTTCTAGAGCTGTCGGCTAAGGAATTGGTGAAGGCATTGCAGGCTGGTGTTCTATTGGAGGTATGTTGTGACAAGTAAAATCATTGAATCCTTGCGCGGTGATCTGGCTGCATTGCAAGACGCTGGCGCGATCAGCAAAGTGACGATGCGTGAATTCGACGCGATCTGCCCACCGCCGGTGCGCGAGTTCAGCGCGGACGACATCAAGCGTCTGCGTGAAGCGTTGCATTTCAGTCAGCCAGTGTTCGCCCATCACCTGCACACTACGGCTTCGACGGTACGCAAGTGGGAACAGGGTGAAACGCACCCAGCAGGCCCGGCGCTCAAGCTACTTAACGTCATCGCCGACAAGGGTTTGCAGGCCATTATCTGATGAATGTGCGACGGAGGTACAGATAGTGGCTTCACAAATTGCCCCGTTCAGCTCCCAGCACCTGGAAGCTGCCTGCCGCGTCCTTGCCGACACCGCACAAGGTCTGACTGGCACGCAGATCGGGCGGTTGTTACAAGAGGTCCAAGTAGCCGACTCATCCCCAGACATGACCAAGTGGAAACGGCTGTTCAATGCGTTGGCTGGCGCGCAGAACCAGCATAAGGTTGGTAACCATCTCATCATGTTCATCAATCGCGCGATGAATCCGGTGAGCTATGCCAGTAATCCTGGAGCATTCGCGTGGCGCCGAGATGAACTCAATGTTGTCTTGGCCTTTTCGGGTTTCTACGTGCGTGAAGACGGCAAAGTTGGATATGCCGATAAGGCCAATACGCTGGATGAGGCCCGAGCCCGAGCCGGGCGCCTCAAGGCGGCGCTGGAAAGTCGGACTGTGCATGCAGAAGTCCTGAACTACTGTCGTGCGGAGCTAATGGAAGAGAACTATTTTCACGCAGTCTTTGAAGCAACCAAGGGCGTCGCCGAGCGGATTCGCCAGCTCTCAGGCCTGAGCGGCGATGGTGCTGACCTTGTGAATAAGGCTTTTGCGGGCCAACAACCCGTTCTTGCCTTAAAGACACTTACCTCGGAGTCCGAAAAGAGCGAACAGAAAGGTTTTGCAAACCTGCTGGTCGGTCTGTTTGGAGCGGTACGCAATCCGCTTGCCCATGCTGCGAAGACGAATTGGCCGATGTCCGAACAAGACGCCCTGGACATCCTGACGCTGGTGTCACTGATTCACCGCAAGCTGGATGGCGTCACGAGGCTTGCTGCTGTGCCTGCGTAAAGGGGGAGCCAATGGACGAGGCGATTGTTGTTTTTTCCCGGAAAGGGCTTTTCCAGACCACGATTGCGGCACGTGACGTCCGTAGCCGGGAACATGCGCGCAAGCTTTGGCCATTGGTCTCTTCCGATGGATCGCGGCAAATGGTGACGTGGGTCAGTCCTTCCTTTGAAAATGGCAAATTGCGCCGACGATCCCATTTTCGAGTACTGCCTACTCAGCACACCTTTAAGCCTAAAGCTCACTTCGACGATGAAGAAGCTAACCGATGGAGTGCTATTCAGGAAAGCCCTGAACACCGGCGGGCGAAAGAACTTGTCGCGGACGAGCTCTCAAGGCGCTTGCGTGCTGGGCTTGCAATGCCCTGGTCGTTCAGCGATTTGGATTCATCGGATTATCCGCTGGAGGGGAACTTGCTGCTTGGCGCCGACCGAGTGGCAACTGAGCATCCTCTAGAGACGCCTTTCGGCAGCAAGTTCCGGCTCGATGTGGCTGTGCTTGGACCGCCGGTCCAGGCTGAACCGATGGTGCTTGGCGGTGTTGAAATCGAACTTGGCCACGCCTTTGACGGTCGGAAGGCGCTGATCGGAAAGTCTCTCGGCTTCCCACTCATCTCCATCGATATCACCGAAATGACCCTGCCCGAACTTACTCCGAAATGGGCACAGAAAGTGTTGACGGCAACCACCCGTAACCATGAACAAGGGCGACGACAGACCTACATCTATATCCATGACTTGCTATACCCACTCTATGCGCAATTGCCGGCGTTTCTCGACGACGATCAGCGCCATCAGTTCCTCGTGTTTGCCGACGATAAAACGCTGAACAAGCTGGTGAGCTGGATGAATCTCCTGGCCGAAAAGCTGGAGTATCCGAAAGGGACGGTTGCTGTGGCGATAGTCAACGGTAAGAACGACCAGGCCCGCAAGATGCTGGAGCGTGCCGGGCAGGTCGTCGGTCCTGATTGGAAGGACTTTAATGATCAGAAATGTCTCCGCTTGACCCTTCCTCGCCCCAAGGGGCCAGCAGATCTTCAGGCGCACCGTTTCCACATGACCATGGCGCGTATCCTGCTATCGCATACCGATGCCCTTGTTGGCTATAAGTATTGCAACGGTGTTGACAATAATCACCCCGAAGACGATGTCTGGGTTGCGAAGCGATGGATCGCCAATGAAAAAATCTTTTCCGAGCACCGTGTACTACCGAAGCGATTGGCCGAGCCGGTCAATAGATTGATCGCCGTAGTTTCGGATCTCAGACATAATCACGCTGCGGCCCGCTACGAGGAAACGTCCCGTACCGAACCAAATAATTCTGCAAGCTAAAGCTCGAGTCGAGCCAAATGGCTTGTCTGGAGATTGACTCGAACCTCAGTCTCTAGTTGGTGTTGAGACCCATTCCAATGGTGCTGAAGAAGGCAAAATCGGCAAGCACTCAAACAGGCGTTCTGCATAAACGAACCCCATTCGCCTAACTGCGCTCTTATCGAAATACAATAGCCAGCCAGCAAGTAACGCCATAGAAGTAAGCAACGTCAAGCCTGCGGCAAGCCCCGGCTCTGCAAGATGTGCCGGGACAAAATGGGGCGGTATTACCTGCAGAACTTTTGCAATCACTAATCCGTAGGCGATACCCAAAAGGCACGATACGATGCCAACCGGTTTCATCGCCAGCATATTGCGGTGAAATCCATAGGCAATGTTCTCTTTTAGCAAGAGCTTTTTATTAGAGCGCGTCAGCTCACGAAGCCGCCTGGTTGCACCAATATAGATATCATCCGCCTTGTCAGGGTTTGCTGATTCTTCTTCTGCTGTCGGCATAGCAATACCGAGCTTCTCCGTAATTGCAGTGTGGTAACGTTGTTTGCTGACACTATCAAGAAACCTATCACGATGACGTAACGCGATGGTTGTTGGCATGCCGCCCCATTTTGCAACCAGCATCTCTTCAAGTTTTTTCCCGCGCCCACGAGCAACACTTGCAAGGGCATAAATAGCACCGCAGCCGCCGAGCAGGCCAACCACACCTGTAAGCACAGGATGCTTAGCTCCATAGACGCACAGTAAGGGGACTAACAATGGCAAGGCCACAAGAAGTCCTGGGGTAACGCGCGCTTTACGCTCATAGGGGTCTTTGACCAGTTCGAAAATTGTTGTCATGAAGAGTCAGGCCTGCGTTGTCAATCCATCAATGTAGGGTTGAATTTCATTTCGGTTTTTCAGCGTGATCTGTTGCGTGAGAGGGTCAGGAGCTTCCTTGGTGTGCAAGCCCAAACGCCTCAATGTGTAGTACAGAAATGCTTGGCGGCACGGAAGTTTGACCTCGCCATCTTCCATGCCGTAATCCAATTCCAAGACTCGCCTCTTGGCTGTCGGCAAATCGGGGTGCGGCGCAAGGACAAGCGTCAGTACAGTATGCCAATGCGCATCCTGGCTGAAGTCCACTTGGCTTGCCTCGAAACCGTCGATGCGCAAGATTCGAGCTAGGACAAAATCACTAAAGCGCTGGCGTTTGTGGCAAAACGCGCGCACGTGCCAGCGAAAACCGTCGTTGCCAAGCGCGTGAGGGGACAGCAGGCGAATCGATTCGTCCAAGGACGTCATGGACTGGTAGCTCACCCGAATCGCTTCCTGCTGCCGGATTGCCCGGACTACTGCTTCGACGGTCTGCTCATTGATCGTGCGCCAGGGGGAAGGAGCCCAATCTGTCTCCGGCGCGGAGCCGATGAAGCTGGCCGCCGGCTCGACAACTCCCATTTTCGTCGCCAGCAACTCCGCTAGATAGCGTTGGCCCGAACTTCGTTGGTAAAGCGGGCAAAAACTCGGTGATGCCGTGTAAGTCTTGGAACTGCGGTCGTAAGTCAGGTTGCTCGGTGCCAACTCAGTGTACTTGGCAATATCCAGTGATGCTTGGGGAACCGATATGCCGAAGTGCTCGGTGAGGTCCATGCGGTTAATGCGCCGCTCCCAGCGCAGACGGAAATCAATAAATTGAAGCCTACTCTCCAACCCCCAGCTTAGTCCCTTGGGCTCAGTTGGTTCGACAGTAGTGATAGGGGTTTCTCGCATCGTTACGCCTATAAAGTAGACGGGTATAAAAAATATCCGTATAATAATTATACTCGATTACTTTTCGGCCGTCCACCCGGAGACCTGTATGCCTACAACCATCACGTTTTTCCCCGTCGACAACGGGGACATGACCCTCATCAAATTCGGCGATCTCGACGCGACGACGCTGCTGATCGACATCAACATCCGACAAGACGCCGACGACCCCGATAAGGACGTGCGCGATGTTGCCAAGGACTTGCGCGAACGGCTGAAGAAGGATGAGAACGGCAGGCCGTATGTCGATGCCTTCCTGTTGAGCCACCCGGACCAGGATCATTGCCGTGGTTTGGCGCGGCATTTCTACCTAGGATCGTTGGACAAGTACCCGGATGACAAGAAGGACGACAAGGACAAGAAGATCGTGATCCGCGAGATGTGGTCGTCCCCGATTGTGTTTCGACGCGCCAGCAAGACGCACACCTTGAGTGACGACGCTAAAGCATTCAACACGGAGGCACGTCGACGTGTACAACTGAACCGCGACCAGAACTTCGCCGTTGCAAACGGTGATCGCATTCAGATCATGGGCGAGGACATCGACGGAAAAACTGATGATCTCACCTCGATTTTACGGAAGGTGGACACGCGCTTCTCGACGATCAATGGAAAGAGTTCCGCATTCTTCTCCGCGTTCCTTCTGGCGCCTCTGGATGCCCAGGACGACGACGAAGAGTGCCTGGTCAAGAACCAGTCCAGTGTGATCCTGAACATCACATTGGCCGCTGATGCACAGACGCCAGATGGCGCGAAGTTCCTTACTGGTGGCGATGCTGAGGTATTTATCTGGAACCGCCAGTGGCAGCGCCACAAGGCCGAAGCCGATGCGCTTGAGTACGACATCATGCAGGCACCACATCACTGCTCTTGGCGTTCACTGTCCGAAGACAGTTGGTCTACCCTCCGCGAAAAGGCCAAGCTCGATACCGATGCCCGCAGTGCGCTTTCGCAGACCCGTGACGGCGCTGTCATCGTCACCAGTAGCAAACCGATTAAAGATGACGACAGCGATCCGCCCTGCATCCGCGCAAAGCGTGAGTACGTGGCAATCGTGGACGAGGTAAAAGGCGAGTTCTACTGCACCGGCGAGTACCCGAGCGAAAAATCCGTGGAGCCTCTCGTTTTCACCGTCACCGCTCAGGGGGTGCAGCCTCCATCGAAGAAGGAAGCAGGATCAAAGGCTGCCGCCGTGATCACCTCCGCGCGCACTCCCATGCCGCACGGGTCATCATGACAGACGCCATCGCAGACGCACTGCATCAACTTCAACGTCATCGTGGCTTGATCCGCGTTGGCGAGCCAAAGGCAAGCGGTGTATCGACACAGATAGAGGTCGATGTTGCCGTTCAACTGCCAAGCAGGTCTCGGCGTAACGGCGTCTCCCAAACTGGCGTACGTGCCGTCGAGACATGCGTTCTGGTATTCGATAATGACTGGCCCCTATTCGCCCCCAAGCCCTTCTTGCGTGCAGACTTCCCGCTCAACTTGCCGCACATCAACCCCCATCAGGAAGGCGAGTTGGTCTCGCCGTGCCTGTTCGAGGGGTCGTTGGACGAGTTACTGCATCGGTTTGGTCTGGACGCCATTGTCGACCAGTTGATCGATTGGCTGCACAAGGCCGCAGCCGGAACATTGCTGGATTTGGAGCATGGGTGGGAGCCGACGCGCCGAGACAGTTGTCCTTCCACCGTCATATTCAGTGCCGAGAAGGTCGCGGCCAACGCTCCCGTTGACGGCACGATTCTGGTAGTTCCCGCACGCTATGTGACGATCGATGGCGGTATGTACGCCATCATCAATACCGAACTGACCGCGCAATTCGATACTGTTTTCTCGCAGGATGTTCACAACGACAAGTTGGGGAAGTGGGGGAATGGCCATGCCGCAGCCTTCATCGCGCGGGCGCCAATGACCGGCAATCACCCGTATGTGGTCGGGCGCTATCAACCGGAGACGGTTGTCGATCTCGCGACGCTGCTCGATAGAGCAGTGGAACTGGGCATAGATCGTGACGCTTTGGCCCAAAGCCTGGATGGCTACTACGGACGTTCGATCCTGGATATGCAGCAGGACTCGCGTGGCTGGGTGTATGGCTTGTACGCGATTGTTATTCTGACTGTGCAAAGGCCAGTGTCGCTTGTGGGCTCACCAGGGAGAAGCGTCGAAGTATTGCCCTACATTGTGCGCTATGAACTCAACGCGCGATCACTCCTGGAGCGAAACGCCACGGTTCATTCAGCCTTTCACGCGCATGCGTTGTCTCCCGAGCTGCTGGCAAGGGCGTCCGGCATTCCAGCAGCAGCCACATCGCAGCCGCTGGTCATGCTCGGCTGCGGAAGTTTGGGATCGAAAATCGCGATGCAACTGGGGCGAGCGGGCTTCGGTTCGATGACTTTCGTCGATAACGAGTCTATGTCGCCTCACAATGCGGCGCGGCATGCGCTCATTGAGCGGGGACCGATGCTGGTTCCACCTCGGAAGTCGACGCTGATGAAGACGGCCTTTGAGGAGCTGTCGCATCTTCAATCGCGCGCGTTCGACGCTGACGCAGTGACCCTACTGGTCGATCCTGAACAGTTCGCCACAACGGTCCCGCAGGATGCGTCGCTCATCGTGGACACAACGGCTTCGCTTCAGGTGCTGGCCGCTGGAACACAATCGGCAGCATTGGATCAATCCCCTGCCCGACTGGTACGGGTCGCGATGTATGGTCAGGGTCGCTGTGTCGCGGTTCTGCTCGAAGGATCTGGCCGCGCCGGTCGGGTTGACGACCTCACTGCATTCTTGTTCGAGTGCTGCCGATTTACGCCGGAATTGCGTGCGTCGATTGCTGGTGATACGTCTGAGCCGACGCGCATTTTTGTGGGTGACAACTGCCGTTCACTGACGATGCCAATGTCTGATGCCGTTGTTTCGCGGTCTGCGTCACTGGCTGGGCTGCAACTGGAACGCTGGCTCGTTGATGGGCTTCCGGAGGAAGCGACGCTTTGCGCCGGGTTCTCGGATGCGGAAGGCCTCGGCATGGCATGGTCCCGCACAAGCCTTGGTTCGACCACTGTGCTTGATGTGGCAGACGACGGTGGCTGGAGCATTAGGATTCTGTACCCGGTCGAGCAAGCGATTCATGCTGATGCGCTGCGCTGGGGCGCTCTAGAAACAGGCGGCGCCTTGGTCGGTCGCATCTCGTTTGAAGATCGAACCATCATCATTGCCGGCCTTGTTGAGACACCGCCGGACAGCGTTCGAGAGGCCGCCCGTTTCATCCTCGGAACCAATGGGCTTGTTCAGAGTTTGCGCGCTGCGAACGAGGCCTCTTTGGGATATCTAGCCTTCATCGGAACGTGGCACAGTCACCCGAAAGGCGGTGCACATTCGGGCATCGACCGAAATACATTGCGCAGCATCGCCGAGGATGCTGGTGGTCTTCCCGCCGTATCGTTGATATGGACTCCGACAGGACTCAGGTGTGCGGTGGATCGCTGGTAGGAACAAAGTTGCCGGCACTTTGTTGGCATAAAACGGGAGGAACGTATGGCTGACTACTTCGAGATTGATTTTCTTGGCGTCGAAACCGCGAAAAGCGGGGATGCGATCACGCTGCGTTATTCGGTGAATGGCACTGAGGGTGTGCACGTCGTTGACGGTGGATATCTGGATACGGGAGATCAGATTGTCGAGCACCTGAAAACCTATTACGGAACAACTGTCATCGACCATGTGATCCTCACGCATCCAGACCGCGATCATGCCAATGGGCTGCGAAAAGTCCTAGAGCAATGCACGGTCAGAAATCTTTGGATCAACAGGCCGTGGATATACGCGGACCAGTTGATTGTTCGATTCGAGAACTATGAATCAGCTGAAGCACTGAGACGAAAGTTGCGATCCATCTATGATGCCACGGCAATTCTTGAGGACATTGCGCTGGAGAAGGGAATTCCAATCCATTCTCCTCTTCAGGGGCAGAGCATCGGTCCCTTCGTGGTGATGGCGCCCACACTGTCTCGCTACTTCGACCTGATTGTGGATTCCGCAAAGACACCGGAAGCTGTTGAGGAAAGTGCTTCAGATAGCGTGCTGAGCAGCATATTCCGGGTTGTGAAGGCCGCGACCACCTATATGAAGTCCCTGTGGGGGGAAGAGTATTTTCCACCAGAGCCGACAAGTCGTGAAAACGAAATGAGTGTGGTGCAGACGGCCATCCTAAACGGCCACAGCGTCCTGCTTACTGGCGATGCTGGGCGTGAAGCGCTGCAAGAGGTAATCGACCACGCGCCTGTTGCTGGACTCGCATTGCCAGGTATTCGATACTTTCAGGTGCCTCATCATGGCGGACGACACAACGTTTCGACGGAGATTATGGATCAACTTCTTGGTCCACGCCTGAACGCAATGCCTGACAAACACCACTGGAATGCTATATGCAGTTCCGCCAAAGCAGACGAGGATCATCCGAGGAAATCGGTGATTCGAGCTGTACTGCATCGGGGTGGGCATTGGACTGCAACTGAAGGCCAGAACATACGCATCGGCGCTGGCATCACTCGTGATGGCTGGGTGCCGATTCCCCAAGCTCCATATCCTGAAGATCAAGAGAATTGATTGCGGTTGAAGATCAGTATCATTTTGACTTTCCGCTAACGATATTTCTTGTGTCCCGGCGTGACGCCGTCGGGCTCGCGGGCTACGCCCCACGCTTCGTACCGAATCGCGGCCATCCGGCTTTGATCCCTGAAACCTCCGGCCCATGAGGGTCTGCGCGCTCCGCTTGCCAAGGGCGAGAGTGTGTAGTGGGTAGGGTATGGGCGGTCTTGCTGTTCCCTTCACCGTACCACGGCGTTCTCGCCGTCAAGGGCTGCGCGTGCTCGCACGCTTGCGGCCATGGCCGTTCATGACCCTGTGACAGCTTGCGCTGCGCCGTGCTGACGCCGGTTCCGGGCAATTCCGCCCGAGCAACCGGAGCACGATCATGACACAACTGTCCTTTTCCTCGTTCGATTCCTCTCTGCTGGTCCGTGACGCGCAAGGGCGCTACCTGCCGGCGTCGGTAGATCAGATTCTTGGCGCCGCGCGTCAGGTCATCGACCAGAAAATACAGCGGGGTATGTCCTTCACCTCACCGGCACTCGTCAAAGAGTACCTGTGTGCCAAGCTGGCTGGTTTCGAGCACGAAGTCTTCGCAGTACTGTTCCTCGACTCGCAGCATCGCTTGATCGAATACACCGAGATGTTCAGGGGCACCATCGACAGTGCTTCGGTGTATCCACGCGAGGTGGTCAAGGAAGCCCTGAGGCTCAATGCGGCGGCGGTGATCTTCTCGCACAATCATCCCAGCGGAAATCCCGAGCCGAGCCGCGCCGATGAGGCCATCACTAAGCGGCTCAAAGAGGCGCTGGCACTGGTGGACGTGCGCACGCTGGATCATGTCATTGTCGCCGGTAGTGACACTACGTCGTTTGCAGAGCGTGGCCTGATCTGATCCTGGGGGCTTCGGCCCCCTTTTTGCTTCGACTTATGCAGAAGATTAGTGTTCGGTTGTGACCCCTTGCAGACCATCGCGCACTAAGAAAGAGTACAACTAAGCGTCAGAGTTGATCGTCGCACGGTAGGCAGGCGCGCAGATCTGGCCTCTCTGGCAACGTTAAACCAGATGGTCGGGCAAAGTACGGTCATGCAAGAAGTAGTCATTCTTATAGTCACTATCCATCGGAGAGATTCGGTACATGAATCCATTGCTTTGAGTGTCGGAGATGTCTATAAGTTTGCGGAGCAAGGAGAGAGTCTGGCGTTGGACAGGGTTGAGGTTTTTCTTAATCTCAATCAGCTCCTCAACAGAATGCTCCTCCAAGAAATTGAAGTGGCTACCCAGCAATCCACAGATGCCATCCGACAATTGAATCTCTATGCAATCTCGGGAGTCCACGAAGGAATATTCTACGAACCTTCCCTTGTATCCAATCTGAGTGTTCCCCAGCGCCTCCTGAACCTCGGTTTCGTTGTCAAAGGTATGAGAGCTTGTTGGGTAAATGTACAAGGGTCGCAGGAATAGACTGTCGAAGCTATCAATGAGCACGTCATCTTCGTTGTCCACAATGAAGGGTAACTCTGGAAGGTTTGCCGCTTTGCGAACCATGTATATAACCAGTTCGCTGATGTCAGATTGTGGCTTCTTGGAGACTGATTCAAGAAGGTCAGAAAATTCCGTCATGAACGAAAAACTTGCATTTCGCTGAACATTTGGAAATCGATATTTTTTTAAAATTGGCACCAACCGATCTAAATCCGCATTGGCAAGGTTGAAGAGTTCGCCCTTGATGTGCATGACATACGGCATGTACTGGCGCAGCTCGGGCTCATCCCAGAGCGAATCCACAATGTCAACCAGTGACCAATAGAGAATATTGAAGTTTGTGTAGTGGATGAACACCCCATTGGCACTCAGCCACTCCAAAAGCGTCCTTATTTTCCTGGAGTTCAGCACGCCGAGATAGCTACCCGTAGCAAGCTGATTGAACTTGATTTCCTTGGCGGACTTTTGGATGTGCAGCGATTTGACCAACTCATCAAGCCCGGTTAACGGTTCGGATTTTTTGTGGGCAATTCCACCTAAGACAAAGTTCTTCGGCTGCTCGTTGAAACCGTCATCCCTGATCCAGAACTTGCGGATGTTATTGGTTTCATCGTAGAAGAAAGCATATTCTTCGTCTAGACCGTAGAGGGGGTTCCCTGCAAAGATGTTTAAGAGCATGCTTGCTCTAAGTTCTTCTGCATTCAGGATGATAGGATTTGGCTGCTCTTCACTCACTACAAACCTTTTGCAATCTTGTGAAACTCTTATCTACAGGTTGTACCTGGTAGGCATGAAACCAGATTCTCACAGTTTTACTGGCAAAAGCCAACAGGGGAACGACTTCGTTGAACATGAGCGGATCGTTGTTGTGATCGGTGGACGAATGTTCCCTATTGGATGATGGCAGTCAATCCATACAAATAGATAATAAGCGAAATGCCTCCTTGCGTCTCCGCTCTGCGGATCGCGCTGCTCCAGGTTTGCTATCCGCTTATCCTTGAAGGGACTAGCTATTACCATCGAACTAGCTACAGGCATCCTCATTGCCATTAGCAGGTGTGTTCCAGAGCTTTTCAAGGTCTACGTCCTCACTGCTAGGTTGCTTATTACTGGGCAAACGGTCTACTTGTATAACCATTGGTAAATCGAAGGCCGTACCTGTTACCACACAGCAACCTTGAGAAAGCCCTGGAATGAGGCTTCGTGACAGGGAATCCAGCGTTGAAATCGTATTGTCGATCAGGTATAGGTCTCGGTCATTCACTAACCGATGGATGAAGAAGTTGTGCAGTTGGGAAATAATGGTCGGGGAGATGTCGGCGGGGCGCTGACTAGCGATCGTGACAAACATTCCAAACTTGCGCCCCTCTTTGATGATTTCCTCGAACTGCTCTAGTCGATAATCCTTCCAACTTTCGCTTTCTCGAGTGGATTGGTCAGATAGGATGTTGTGAGCCTCATCGACAATGACATGAATCGTTCGGTCGGGAGGAGTATCTACAGCTGCCTTGTGTGCGTTGTAGTAGTGCTTGGCAAATAGCAACGGTAAGACTTTTTTGACTTCGTTGTTGCAGCGGCGTAGAGAAACGACCGTTAGTAACCTTTCGGGTTGTGGAGCATCTCCAATCACAATGACTTTGCGTATACTGGATAACGACGACTCAACGCGCTTGAGTAGTGGCTGAATATGCTCGAACTGGACATAACCTGCATTCAAGTCAGACATCAATTGCAGGTTGACACGAAGAACGAGCTCATCAAATTCGTCGAGACCTTGAATATCTAGTGTGTCTACGGTCGGTGCGATGTGTGCCGCGTATTGATTTCCATCGGGGTCAATGAACGCCCTACAATGGAAACGACCATTGCGGTACCACGTAACCTCCGCCAAGAGATCCTGAACGGCTTGGTTGTTCATGCGCCGAGCAACCGTCCGCATAAGATCTAGCGTTGCGGGTTTAACTTCGCCTGCGCAGAATGACTGGCGGAACTTCATTTTTGCGTAGTTCGCCAATGCAGCACGGTTGCCTCCGTACTTAAGTTTCCCGGAAATGACCCGATTTAGGAATGGTCGCTGCGTGTTGGTGGTCGCTTGGAAAAGTAATGATAGTGTCTCAATATCCCAGAACTCTTGCGGTGCCAATGGGAAGCGGGCATTGAGGTCTTCAGGATCAGGATTTATCAGTGTAGAGAGCTGATAGACAGTTTTGTGTTCCGCTGGGGCTAGCTGCTCGCCCCCATATTCTCCGTTGAAGTCGAGAATAATGAAACGGCTCTTCCCAGCAATTAGCTGAAGTTTTTCATCAAATAGTACGGAGTAGAGCTTCGCTAACGTATTGGATTTACCGCTTCCAGTATTTCCAAATATGCCAATATGACTGTTAAAGAGGCGTTTCCATGGAAGCCCGATTGCGATCTCCTCTTTAAGCATGTGCCCGATTTTGAATTCGCCATCAGACTTTCGGTCGAAAATGGATCGGATTCGCTCCTCTGGCATCAGGAATGCAGGGTCCTGAATCATCGGTAAGTACTTTATCCCTTGGGAGAAGCCTGTATGGTCAAAGAATCCGATAGGCCTAACCTCAACCTTCCGCACATAAGACGGCTTACCGTTCCGTGTCTCAATTCGGCTTTCGTCAAGGTATTCACCTTCAACCATGCATATGATGTCCCGAAAACCACGCTGGATAGAAAGATATTCGCGGATAGATACACCTTTGTATTTTTTACCACCGTGAAATAGCGTCTCTTTACTGGACTGTTCGTCGATCTTAAGAATCACCTTAGTGCCATGAACAGCGATGACATCACCCACGCGGATACTCATACGCTTGCTTCGGCTCCATCATCGATTACATCAGATCCTGCCTCAGCCGCAGGCTGTGCCGTTTTGATGGATGCCTCTGGCCATGCCAGAATCTTCTTATTAAACGTTGAGAAATCTATGGTTTCCCCATCGATGCCAAGACACTGGACGTTGCGGTAGCCCTTGAATTTCTCACACATCACTTGGTATTCAGCAGTATTAAAGCAGCATACAAATACTTGTAGTCCCGGATTTGACAAAGAGCGCATCACAAGATTGAGGATGTGCTCGTCAGCGAAGGAAAAACCGAAGGTAATAAGTACTGCATTTGGCTTCTCAAGTTCATAACTGAGCAATCGGAGCATCTGGTAATAGTGCTCCTCATACACGGTTTCATGGAATTTCCACTTAGTCGGGTTGACGATGGGCATCTGTTCATACTTCGCCCAAAATACAGACAGGGCATCGTCATCAAAATCTGGCTCTTGCAAATCTTCTAGCGTGGCGGTGGAGCTATCGAGAACGTCAGAAAACTGCTGCAACGCAGTTGTCAAATCCTCGCTCAACAAGGATTCTTTGGACAAAATATCGTAATCGACCAAGATGGCCCCGTCTGTTTTGCTCCAGTACACCGACCCGTGGAGATGGATCAGGTTGATCTGTGGGATGCTGGTTTGATAACGGCCGAAGACACCAGTTTGGCAAAGGTAAGAACCGAAATTTCGAGCCTGTAATATCCGCTTAGTAAATCCACGCGAACCATCGTTCAAGATAAAGTCCGTGTGCCCCTCTTTGAGCAATTGGTCGGCCACAAGCGGAAAGCATCCATCGTAATTCGTTGTGAAGACGTTGCAACAGCGATCCAATGCCTTTCGCCGCTTGACCATCTCTAAAATCGTAGTGAGAAAAGTACGATAGTTCTCAATGACCTGGTTACCGGAGTCGGTAGCCGTTGCTGTTTCGAGCGTGAGTTGTTCTGCGGGCCTGATGCAGGTGGAATAATAGTGCATGAACAACGGAACGAAACGTCGGTCACGTTCTTGCTCGAATTTCGTCGCCAGTTCCTCTAGCGTGAATTTTTCACCATTCTCATTAGATAACTGGAGTTGCAGCGTGGGAAGAAGTCCAAATGAAGCCCCTGAGCCAAACAAAAAATTGACGTCCTTATCGTAAATGTCGCTGATAGAGATCACTTCTTCCTCCAGTATGATTATTTTTCGTCGGCCTACGTGATGTTAGTGATCGATGATTTGTACGCGCAGTCACACCAGTCTGAAGTGTTTACGCACTTTGCGACAGCAAATAGTCAACCTCAGTTACCTAAAGATTGTTTTCAGTAATCTCTTCCAATTCCTGCCGTACTTGTGCAAGGAGTTGATCGGCTTGGTCTTCGCTATCACCAGTATATGCCAACGTCAACAACGTAAGCGGATGCACCTCCATCACCTCGCACAGTTCGGCCAGCTTGCTGAGGGTCGGGCTTTTCAGATCGCGTTCCAAGGTGCTCATATAGGTACGGCTCGACACGTCGGAAAACGCTTCCTGGCTCAAGCCACGCGCTTTCCTGACTGCTTTCAACGCCCTCGCCAATGAGTACTCTGCCGCCACCTATGGTTTCCTCTCAAAAACCAAGATGACAACCTATTGCATCCTATAGGGCTACAATCTATAGTGTTCATTTTGTATTGATTCCCAGTTCCGCGCTTTTACAGAAATCCGGTTTTGCGGATCTCGCCAAATTCGAGGAGTCGTATTTGTGCCTTTCCAGACCTACGCCAATGCGCCTTCACGCTTCTACGCTTCGGCTGATTCGTGGGGTTGCGCTTTTGAGTTTTCACGTACAAATGGTGAAGCGGTTTGGTGGTTCTGCTCCTTTGAGGAAGGCGTGCGGCCATGACTCTGCTCATCACCGACGCGGAGCGTGCGCAATTGATCACCAACGGCGACTCCCTGGACCCGATGCCAGTCGTGCGGCTGTTCACCCCGGACGCTCACGCTACCTGGCTGCTGGCCTCGCTCGATCCTGCTGACGGGGACACAGCCCATGGCCTGATCGACCTAGGGATCGGGATGCCTGAGTTGGGAACGGTGAAGTTGTCTGATCTGGCGTCCATCGTCGGGCCGCACCGGCAGCCCGTGATGCGCGATCACTACCTCCAGCCGGTGCGGCGGCTGTCGGAATACCTGCGGCTGGCTGAGGAGAACGGCTCGATCATCGACTGAACAATCAGAGACAACGCCAGCGCATTGTGTCTTTTTGGGTCTGGCCTCAGACCGGTTGGGTCTCAATGGCCGGCCTTGCATAGAAATGGTGCGCACCTGATCGAAACGGTCATGATGTCTGGTGCGGCTTTTGGCAGGCTGGCCGATGCGGCACGCCATTTTGGGGCAGGCCGCCGTCGCATTCGGACGAAACTTGCAATAGCTCGGAGCCAATCGGTCTTGACACTAACAGTTTATCGTTGGACCCATGACATTCTGATGATCGCTCCATAGCACGAGTATCCGCCGTGGCGACGTACCTCAAGCCGAGGGAGGTTGCGCCATGGCTGATCGCAGCTCTGAGTATTGGTATCCAGCGGCGGCCTATCTCTATGCTCTGCACTTAGATGGCCCCGCGCTGGCGTGGGAATACCTGCGCCGTCATCCTGACTATCGCCAAGACTGGCTACGCCGTCGGCGCCGGTCGGACGCGGCGCTGCGCTGGGGCTTACGCCTGCTGGAAAACCCGGCGGTGGATGCGCGCGAAGCGCATCCAGCTTGGTTTCCCGATCACGATGCAGTACTCCAACTCTATCCAGATGTCGACCCACCGCTCGATACGGAAGTCTTCACGCTTTGGCGCCTTCCGGGCCACAAGCACCTGATCCATGATGGGCGGCGATTGATACTGGTGGCCCGCTGGCCGGGTGCCTGTCTGCACTTCGCTTTGGCGCCCGACCTGGCCGATGGCATGGCTTACGCCTATGCCATTCGAGCATCCGGCACGTCCCGCGCACGCTGCCAGGTGTTGTCGGCCTCGCTGGGTAAGTTGGCAACCGTCACCGGCATCCCTCCTGTCGCGCTGACAGGACCTCGGCCATCTCTGGCGCCTCTGTTGGAACTACACACCTTGCAGGCACTCGACGCGACCTTGGCCGGCGCGTCATTGCGTGAAGTAGCCGAAGGGCTCTTCGGGGCCGATGCCGTCGCCGATGACTGGCATGCCGACAGCGCTTTGCGCGCCCGCGTGCGTCGACTGGTTCGCCGGGGTAATGCGCTGATGCGCGGCGGCTATCGCCGCTTGGTGCAACTTCCTCCGGTTGAGCAGGGACGCGCTGCGGTTACCGCAAAACGTCCCTGAACAAGAGTCCCATGTTTCTTGAGACTGCCTCCATCCGGTCACGCTGTGTGGCCGGTCGTTTTCAACCGATGGAGGTACATCCCATGCGACCCGCTCCTTTACGACCCGCCGCCGTTACTGCCGCTGCGCCCGCGCAGCCACAACGCTACCTAACCAACGACGAAGCCGCCGAATATCTACGTCTGTCGCCGCGTACGCTGGAAAAGCAGCGCGTGATCGGTGGCGGGCCGAAGTTCCGTAAGTTTGGCCGCCGTGTCATGTACGCTGTGGCCGATCTTGATGCGTGGGCCGATGCGCGCAGCTACGAGGCCACCTCCGACCCCGAATACGCCGAACGCCACGCGGGTGACTACCGTGATGGCCGCTGATCAACGGCTCGCCGGTGGCCGTCTCTATGTCCAGTCCATCGCTGCCACTCCGGCAGCAGCGAGAGCAGCTCGACCTGTTCCGCGCACTGCCAGCCGAGGATATGGCACCGCGCGACGCCCAGGACTTGATGGCCTATCCGTTCTTCTCGCTGGCAAAGTCGCGGCGCACAGCGCCGATCGACTTTCGCAGCGGCAAGATCACCATTCGTGTCGAGGGCACGCAGGAACACGGCATCGCCACTATCTGGGATGCCGATATTTTGATCTGGGCCGCCAGCCAGATTGTCGAAGCCCGCGATGCGGGCATCCAGCCGTCACGTCGAATGCAGGCCACGCCCTACGAGATCCTGCGCTTTATCGGGCGCGGTACGTCGCTGCGCGACTACCAGCGCCTCAAAGCCGCATTCGACCGGCTGCAATCGACCACGGTGGCCACCTCCATCCGCGAGACCACCGGGCGGCGCCTGCACCGGTTTTCCTGGATCAACGAGTGGAAAGAACTGGCCGATGCCAACGGCAAGCCGCTAGGCATCGAGCTGATCTTGCCGGACTGGTTCTATGCGGGCGTACTCGATGCTGCACTGGTATTGACCATCGACCCGACATACTTTCGGCTCACCGGCGGTATAGAGCGCTGGCTGTACCGACTGGTACGCAAGCATGGTGGTCGGCAGGCAAACGGTTGGCAGTTCGATGTTCCTTACCTGTATCGCAAGTCCGGCAGCTTGGCGCAGCCGCGCGATTTTGCCCGCGATCTGCGCGCCCTGGTAGCGAAGCAGTCACTGCCTGGTTACGAGCTGTCCATCGAACGCTGGCCCGGCGAACCGGAGATTCTCGCCTTCCGGCCCGTGCCGCAAACGGCACGGGGATAAGTCTGGGGATGGCAGCAGAACAAGCTGTGAACGGGCTCGTGCTATCGGACGCGCTAAGACTCGTGCTATCAGGCGCACCGGTATCGTGCTATCAGCCGCGAGAATTTAGTCTAACAAACTGGTTTATAAATACTTTTTCGGCCCTTAACTTTATATCTAACTTAAAAACTTATCTAACCAATAATAATAAACAGCTATTGAATCGGTGGATAACCGTCAACCAGCAACGACAAAAGCGTTTTTCAGGCTGTTCAAGGTATTACTTTCCTGTACGGAGGGCCGCGCCATGATCGTTGCTTTGCTCAATCAGAAAGGCGGCGTAGGCAAGACTACGCTCGCTACCCACATCGCCGGCGAACTAGCGCTGCGCGGTCAGAACGTCATTCTGCTGGATGCCGATCCGCAAGGATCATCACTGGACTGGACACAGCGCCGAAGCCAGCAAGGTTTGCCCAGGCTATTCAGTGCCGTGGGTCTCGCCCGTGAGACCTTGCATCAAGAAGCGCCAGAACTCGCCAGAAGGGCCGATCACGTCATTATCGATGGCCCGCCCAGGATTGCCGCCTTGGCGCGCTCCGCACTGCTGGCGGCCGAGCGGGTGCTGATCCCGGTGCAACCGAGCCCCTACGACCTATGGGCTTCTGCCGAGATGATGGCGCTGATCCGCGAGGCACAAATGTTCCGCCCGCAGCTCACTGCGGCCTTCATCATCAATCGGCGCGTCAGCACCACGGTGATCGGGCGTGAAGCACGACAGGCACTGGCCGAACAGCCGTTGCCCGTACTGCGCGCTGAAGTGCGCCAGCGTATCGTTTTCGCCGACAGCGTGGCCGCTGGCCGATTGGCACGCGAAACGGCGCCAGACAGCATCGCCGCATGTGAAATCATGGCGCTGGTGGATGAACTGCTGCGGTGGCCGTTATGAGCAAGGCGCACAGCAAACGCGTCGGCATCGGTGCGCGTCCTCCTGCCAATCCACAGGCGGAGGCATGGATTCGCCAAGGCGACGCCGACGCACTCAACAAGGGCGATCTCTACACCGCCCGATTGACCCTCGACATCACGCCTGCCATGCGGGCGCGCATCAAGGTCTCAGCCTTCACGCAGGGCGTGACCGTGGCCGAGTTGCTGCGTGCCTTGCTGGAACGCGAGTTCCCGGAGAACCCATCATGAACACACAGTTTTCTGCCACCCCGGCTGCATCGCCACCGCCGCTCGCCACGCTCCCCGGTCAGGCCGACAGCGCACCGCTGACGCGCGTCTCGCTGGCCTATCTCGAATCCCGCTTCAAGCTTTACCTGCGCTTCGGTGAACCCGTACGCATCATTCGATTCGATCGCTGGCGGCGCGTGGCGGGGTTCCTGCCAAACGCCATATTCTGCCGCATCCGCTGGCAGGCTAATGACTACGGCACTGTGCGTTGGCAACTCATGGTGATGCAGTCTGGTCTGCCGCGAGATGCCATGCAGCGTATCCCTGGTGTGAAGCCCGGCGCGCGTCTTCTGCTGCACACGCAAGGCGACCACAGGGTGCGCACTATGCTGGAACGCATCGACGCTATCGAGGCACAAGATATTGCACCGGCAACGGTGCCGCCCGCGTATTGGCGTACGCTCGCCAATAGGCTTGCTGCGCGTTTACCGTTGCCCGAGTACACCGCCGAGCGGCATGCCGCCTGGCTGGCCGGGAGGGCGCTGCAATGACCGTCGTGTCTAATACTGGCCCCGCATTGCGTTCTCGCTCGCCCTTGAGCGTGCGCATCTTGCTGATAGTTCTTTCCGTCTGCGGTTTAGCTGCATTGGCCTGGGCGTCCTTCGTGCAGCCGTTGCCGCGCCTGATCTACAACCCGTCGGACAGCGTGCCCGTGGGTTGGTATCGCCTCGATCCGCTGCAACACTCGTCCGATTCGCTGTCACATCGGCTGGAAGTCGGCAGCATCGTCCTGACCACATTACCGCCAGAAACGGCTGAGCTCGCCGCGCGGCGTGGTTACCTGCCAGACCACATTCCATTGCTGAAACGTGTGGGTGCAGTCGCACCGCAACATGTATGCATTTCGGCCGATCAGATACGCATCGACGGTGTACTGGTGGCGACTTTGTTGCACACCGACCGGCTTGGCCGGGAGCTACAAGCCTGGCCGCACTGCCGGCAGCTTCAACCTGGCGAACTGTTCCTGTTGAGCGTGACCAACCCAGCGTCGTTTGACAGTCGCTATTTTGGTCCGGTCAGCGTGTCTGCCGTGATCGGTGTTGCGAGCCCTGCCTGGCTGGAGAAACGTCCATGATGGCCGCCGATTTACTGTGGTTCAGCGTGACATCGAAGCTCTTCCTTGATGGCGCGTCGCCGTGTTATCGCGCGTGCAGTGCGCGCGCATCCGTGCTGCCTTCCAACGTGCAGACGTCTTGCCTCGAACATGCCCGACCTGTGGTCGTGGCTCTGTTCGCCGGCGCGCTGGCTGCTAGCAGCATAGCGCCGCCGGGCCGCCGCTGCCCGGAGCGACAGCGAAGGGCAAAGGCGGAAGGCAAGACAAAAGGACGCGGCACCAGGCCGCGTAGAAAGCCTGTCTGCACATGGGGGTGGCGCGGCACGGAGCGGCTTCGCCACCGTGCCGCTTGGGGCGCGAGGCCCGCGCCAATGCAGGCATGTCCCCGTGCTTCGCACGACAGGACACGCCAGAGCTTGCAGGGAGCGCAGCCATGACCGCCCGCCGCGACGACGATTTCCGGGTGCGTCCGAGCGCCCCGAAGAACCGGGGCAAAGGCCAGGGCCAGAGCTTCGTTTCCAAGGTACTCAAGCAGGCGGGCAAGGCCAGCGGCGGCAAGTCCTCGATGCGCCATTCCGCAGCCGGCGGCAGCGGCGCACGCGCCGGCCAGCGGCCCGGCTCGCGCCTGGGGCGCGGCCATACGGCGGCGCGCTTCGCCGGGGCGAAGCTGACGTCCATGTCGCGGCGCGTGACCATCAAGACCCTACTGGTCAATCAACGCAACGCCAGCCCGCAGTCGCTCGCCAAGCACCTGCGCTACATCGAGCGCGACGGCGCCGGCCGCGATGGCGAACCGGGCCGGGCCTACGGGCCGCAGATTGACGATGCCGACCTCGATGCCTTCAAGGAGCGGGCCGACGACGACCGGCACCATTTCCGCTTCATCGTCTCACCGGAAGACGGTGCCGAGCTTGAGGAGTTGCGCACCTACACCCGGCATCTGGTGAACCGGATGGAAGCCGACCTGGGGACGCGGCTGGATTGGGTGGCAGTCGATCACTGGAACACCGACAACCCGCACACCCACCTGATCGTGCGCGGGCGCGACGACACCGGCAAAGACCTCATCATCGCGGGCGACTACATCGCCCACGGCTTCCGCCATCGCGCCGCCGAACTGGCGACGGAATGGCTGGGGCCGCGCACCGAACTGGAGATTCAGCAGACCTTGCAGCGCGAGGTGGAACAGGAGCGGTGGACGAGCCTCGACCGCACATTGCAGCGTGAGGCCGGCGAGGATGGCCGGGTGCAGATCGAGCGCTTCAATGAGCCCCGCCTGCAACGCCAGCGGCTGCTGCTGATCGGCCGACTCCAACGCTTGCAGCGCCTGGGCCTGGCTGACGAGACGCAGCCCGGCACCTGGGCCGTGCATGCCGACGCGGAGAAGACCTTGCGCGCCTTGGGCGAGCGTGGTGACATCATCCGCACCATGCAGCGCGCCATGAGCGGCCAGCCGCGCGAGCTGGCGGTGTTTGAGCCCGGCGACGACGGCCGCACCATCGTCGGCCGCGTGGCCGGCAAGGGGCTGGCCGACGAGCTGCACGACCGCGGCTATCTGGTCATCGACGGCGTGGACGGCAAGGCCCACTACGTCGCTTTGAACGCCCGCGTCGAGCTGGCGAACTATCCCACCGGAGCCGTGGTGGAGGTACGCGGTTCCACCGAGGTGCGGGCGGCCGACAAGAACATCGCCGCGCTGGCGAGCGATGGCCTGTACCGCGCCGATCATCACCTGGCGATCGAGCAAGGCCGAGCCAAGCCCGGCCGCGACCCGCAGGAGGTCGTCGCGGCCCATGTCCGCCGACTGGAAGCCCTGCGCCGGGCCGGCATCGTGGAACGTGTGGCTGATGGACTATGGAAGGTGCCGGACGACCTGGCCGAACGTGGCCGCCAGAACGACGCACAGCGCCTGGGCGGCGTGGCGGTGGAGCTGAAATCGCACTTGCCCATCGAGCGGCAGGCCCGCGTGATCGGCGCGACCTGGCTGGACCAGCAGTTGATCGGTGGCGGTAAGGGGCTGGGCGATCTGGGCTTTGGCGGCGAGACGAAGGAAGCCTTGCAGCAGCGCGCCGACTTCCTTGAAGAACAGGGGCTGGCCCAGCGGCGTGGGCAGCGGGTGATCCTCGCCCGGAACCTGCTGGGGACGCTGCGGAATCGGGAACTGGCAAAGGCCGCCAAGGATATTGCCGCCGAAATCGGCCTAGCGCATCGGCCCGTCACCGACGGGCAGCGCGTGGCTGGCATCTACCGGCGCAGCCTCATGCTCGCCAGCGGGCGCTACGCGATGCTAGACGACGGCATGGGGTTCAGTCTGGTGCCGTGGAAGCCGGTGATTGAACAGCGACTGGGGCAGCGACTTGCCGCGACGGTGCGCGGTGGCGGCGTGGCGTGGGAAATCGGACGGCAGCGGGGAATGGGCATTGGCTAATGCTCGAAGAGTCTCAGCCACATAACCCGGCAGGCTGTCTAGAGATATGCCGAGGCAGTTGTGAAATTCTTCGCTGCATATCTTCAACGGGTTGGATCTATGGCCCGGAAGCGGCCATCCAGATAGACGAGTGGATCGGCATATGCAGATGTGAGCACACGCTCGACACTGGCCAGCATTACCGAGTGGGTGCCGACTGCATGGTGTTCAATCAGCTCACAGAACAGCGAAGCCTGCGCCCCTTGCAGATAGGGCAACCCATTGACTTCATCAAATCGCCAGGCTTCATGATCGAAACGGTCGGTCCCCGTGGCGCTACGGCAGTGCACCGCAAGTACCTCCTGTTCTGCGCGGAGTACATTGATGCAGAACCGTCGAGAAGCCAGCAGCGGCCCATGGATACGGGTTTGCTGACCAATGCACACTAGAACCGTGGGCGGCTCCAGTGAGACTGATGCGAATGAACTGGCGATCATTACGTGTCCGTGGCCATCGGGAGCGATCGACGTGATTAGCGTCACCGTGGAGGCCACGCCGCGCATCGCCTGCCTCAATTGGGCAGCAATCAAAGGGTGTTGGGACATGTAGATGTGCTCAATCATGGGTTACGGGTGTGTTTCACGCTTAGCCCAACCAGGGTGCTTTGTCAGCAAACCCAACATCTCGTCCATCGCGTCATAGGAGCGTTTGAGCGTGCTGTATGGATTCCCCCCGACCAATGTGCCATCATAGCCGACGGGGCCGGTATAACCGAACGACTTGGCAAGTCCAAGAAGTGCGAAGTTGTCGAGTTCTCCTGCATCGAGCGCCTCGAAAGTGGCAATACGACTCCAGCCAAGTGGGCTGCGGGTTGCGCCGCTGAGAGTCAATTCCCGCATGAAGGGTGTTGACGCCATTAACGCTGGCGTCGGGTCTACGGCCTGATAGCCCTCCGTCGGGCTGCCTGCATTGGTTTCGTAGCCATACCAGTGATAGCTTGGAAACACGATGCCGAGATTCGGATGGTTCACGACCGAGCAGATCTGTGCCGCAATGGAGTAATGATCCATCCAGAAGCCCAGATGAAAATACAGCAGGATGTCAATTCCGCGCCGTGCGCAAATCTCAAGTGCCCGACCAAGGAAGTCCTGCAATACCTTGTCGTCCGGTGCCTTTCGATGATTTGAACCGTGGCCTGCCGTCCTGATTCCAAGATTGACAGCCTTCACGCCTTCCATCTCCTCAAGCATCCGCAAGAGTCCTGCGTTGATGGGATGCTGTGGGCCCTGATCCAGGTCGATCACCACATACACGCTAAAGACCTCCAAACCGAAACGATCTTTCACGGTGGATAGACGCTTTGCGGTTTCCCATCGGCTCCCTGACCAGACGGCATAGGTCAGGCCGTCATAACCGATGTCAGCCAGCATTTCGCATTGGACATCGAAGGCATAGGTACCAGCCGAAGAAGTAAAAGCGAGATCCCAGGCAAAAATTTTATGACCGTGCAGCATCCTGCGCCTCCTCCAAATGGGCAGTAGCGTGCGCCGGAAAGTGCGGTACGACATGCTCGCCAAGTTCCTGAACAATCTCATGCGCCGGACGTGTCGCG
This sequence comes from uncultured Alphaproteobacteria bacterium, assembly GCA_963974445.1. Taxonomy (GTDB): domain Bacteria; phylum Pseudomonadota; class Alphaproteobacteria; order Bin95; family Bin95; genus JACKII01. Next base: position 912 of record CAXBDI010000044.1, on the reverse strand, counting down.
TATTTCAGGTTGAGGCCAATATGATTAACCCCAATATCGCGCAAGCGGCTGAAGTAGTCAGTAAAGAATCGGTGACCAGCCCGAAACCCGAGGAAGATGGGCGATGGGGGTTCATCGGGATTCTCCGACAGGTCAATATAGAAGGATTGCGTGAAGGGTTTGAATCTTGGTGTCAGCGACCGCCAATTCTTGATTGTCATGGCTTGCTGCGCGATATTTTGGGGATAGTAAAGCCAGCCATCCCCATGCTCGGCAATCCATTCGACCGACTGGCGTGAATGACCAGTCACCATCACGGGAATGTCTCTCAACGCCGGTTTCGGCAGCGTATCTGCACCCGACAAGTTCACTCGGGGCGTGGAGATTTCCGGGAAGTCCTCACGCCAGGCTTGACGCAACACAGTCAATGCTTCTTGGAACAACGTGGCTCGCGCATCCATTGTCTGACCGAAGGCCGGGAACTCTGTTGGCCGATCACCCGTGGCGATACCTAGCACCAGGCGCTGATTTGACAAGCGGTCGATCGAGGCTGCTGCTTTGGCCACAAGCAAGGGATGACGCAGAGTGGTGATGACGCTGCCAGTTGCGAGCGCGATGCGCGACGTCTGTGCCGTGACGTAGCCCATGAATGGCCACAGGTCATGGATGTGACCCACGTCGCCAAAAGACGGGACATTGAGAAATACATCCCTGAAGTAAAGGGCTGCAAAGTTATGAGCTTCAGCCAATTGTGCCGTGCGAATCTGCTGTGCCATGTCCATCTCAGGAATGGCGCCAGGGTAGGACTCGATGGCGAAGAAAAGACCCAGCGTCAGGCTTCCTTCCTGATACATGGTCGAGTATCCACGATGATTTTTGGGGTATACGGATTTAATGGTTGATGGGGCACCTTCACCCCATCAATCTGATACC
>CAXBDI010000043.1:0-28811 GCA_963974445.1 uncultured Alphaproteobacteria bacterium | reverse complement strand
TGCCGCAGCGGCTCCACCACCACAGGGTCGACGGCAATCAGAGCGGCCCGTTGCGCCAACGGCGCCGACAGCGGCGCAGCTAGACCGGCAGCGGCCATCAAAAATAGCCCGCAAAGCAGGGTTGGCCGATGAAACAATGGCGCAATCTGCAACGTTCAAAGCCTCAATACAGGTAGGCGGCCACAAACGTCGGCGGCCAAACCCGGCTGACGCTGGCATTATCGCCGGCCGGACTATACCTTCGTTCCGGCAGAAACGCGAAGGCAGAGATGACAACAACTTTTTTCACAGATACGACATGTGCGCAACATCATCCACCCGATGGCCATCCGGAGCGGCCGGCCCGCCTGGAGGCCGTGTGGAAAGCCCTGAATGCGCCGGCGTTCGAGGCGCTCCACCGCCGCTCGCCGCGCTCGGCCGAGGATGCGGACTTCGCGCTGGTGCATCCCGCCGCTTATGTGGAGGCCATGGTCGCCGCTGCGCCGGCGGAGGGCATCGTGATGCTGGATGGTGACACGGCCCTATCGCCCGGCTCGCTGATGGCGGCGCGTAAGGCCACCGGCGCCATCCTCGATGCGGTTGATCTGGTGCTGACGACCCCTGGCAGCAACGCCTTCTGCGCCGTGCGCCCGCCTGGGCACCATGCGGAGCCGAACCGGCCGATGGGGTTCTGCCTGTTCAACTCCATCGCCATCGCCGCCTGCTATGCGCAGCAGGAGTTCGGTCTGGAGCGCGTGGCGGTAGTCGATTTCGACGTGCACCACGGCAACGGCACCCAGGCGGCCTTCTGGGATGAGCCGAGTCTGCTCTACGCCTCCACCCACCAGATGCCGCTCTATCCCGGCACCGGCGCCGCCAGCGAGCGTGGCGCCAACGGTCAGAACATCGTCAATGTGCCGTTGCGTCCCGGCGCCGGCGGTCAGGCGTTCCGCGAGGCCGTGACGAACGGCATCCTGCCGGCGCTCCGGCGCTTTCACCCGGAACTGCTGCTGGTCTCCGCCGGCTTCGACGCCCACGCCCGTGATCCGCTCGCGAACCTGACGTTGCAAACCGAGGATTTCGCCTGGATCACCCGGCAATTGCTGACCGTCGCGCAAGAATGCTGCGAAGGGCGACTGGCGTCGATCCTGGAGGGCGGCTATGACCTGCAGGCGCTCGGCGAGAGCGCCGCCGCTCATGTATCCGAATTGATGAGTCCTGCCGGATGACCGAACCCGACCCGAAAACCGCCGTACCGCCTGATGTCGCCAGCCTCTCGTTCGAGGAGGCGTTGAGCGAGTTGGAAGCCATCGTCAGCCGGCTGGAGCAGGGCAAGTCCAGCCTCGACGACGCCATCGGCGCCTACGAGCGCGGCGCCGCTCTGAAACGCCATTGCGAGGCCAAGCTGCGGGAGGCACGGGAAAAGGTCGAGAAGATCACGCTCGACGCCAGCGGCCAGGCGACCGGCGCCGAACCGTTCGACGCTTGAAGGCCGCGCCCCGCCGCATGACCGACACGACACTGCCGAAGCAGGCGCGCTATGGCTGATTTCAGCGACGAACTCGCCGCGATTGCCGCCCTGGTCGATCCGCTGATCGCCGACCTTTTGCCCGACGGCGCGGGGCCCGAAGCCCGGCTATTCGAGGCGATGCACTACGCAGCGCTCAGCCCCGGCAAGCGGCTGCGGCCCTTCCTGACGATCTCCAGCGCCCGGATGTTTGGCGTGCCGGATGCCCAGTCGCTGCGGGTCGCGGCGGCGGTGGAGCTGGTGCACAGCTATTCGTTGATTCATGACGATCTGCCGGCGATGGACGATGACGACCTGCGCCGCGGCCGCCCGACCGTGCACCGCGCCTTCGACGAAGCCACCGCTATCCTGGCCGGCGACGCGCTGCTGCCTCTGGCGTTCGAGATCCTGGCGGACGAGGCGACCCATGCGAACGCCAGCGTGCGCAATGGCCTGATCGCCGGCCTCGCCAAAGCCATCGGCGCGCGCGGCATGGTCGGCGGCCAGATGCTGGACCTGCACCCGCCACAGCCCGCCACCTATGGCGACGTGGTGCGGATGGAGCGCCTGAAAACCGGCGCGCTGTTCGCCTTTGCCTGCGAGGCCGGCGCGATGCTGGGCGAGGCGAACACGGCGGCCCGCGCCGCGCTCTTCGCTTACGCCATGGACATGGGGTTGGCGTTTCAGATCGTCGACGACCTGCTGGATCACCTCGGCGACGAGGCGGAATTGGGCAAACGCGTCGGCAAGGACAGCGACGCCGGCAAAGTCACAGCGATCACTGCCCTGGGTCCCGACGCCGCGCGTGATCAAGCACACTTGCTGATTGAGCAGGCTCTGGCCCATATTGCAGGCATGGACTTAAACGCACAGCCATTGCGAGATGCGGCGGTATTCGTGATAGAACGGCGGGCCTGACCGATCCGTTGCCGCGGCGTAGCGCCGTTTCCGGCGCGCGCCAGCACCTCACAGGCCGTGCCCACGAGGAGATGCCTTTGTCCATCCCCAACAGCAAGAGTCCGCTGCTCGACCGAATCACGCTGCCATCCGACCTGCGCAGCCTTGACGAGGGCGACTTGCGCCAGCTCGCCGACGAGTTGCGCAGCGACACCATCGACAGCGTCTCCGTCACCGGCGGCCATTTGGGCGCAAGCCTGGGGGTGGTGGAGTTGACGGTCGCGCTGCACTACATATTCGAGACACCGGACGACCGGCTGATCTGGGATGTGGGGCACCAGTGCTATCCGCACAAAATCCTCACCGGGCGCCGCGCCCGCATGCACACCTTGCGCCAGGGCGGCGGGCTTTCCGGCTTCACCAAACGCAGCGAAAGCGAATACGACCCGTTCGGCGCGGCGCATTCCTCGACCTCGATCTCCGCCGGGCTCGGCATGGCGGTCGGCAGCGCGATGCAGGGCCGGCCCCAGCGGGTGGTCAGCGTCATCGGTGATGGCGCCATGTCCGCCGGCATGGCCTACGAGGCAATGAACAACGCCGGCAGCATGGACGCATCGCTGGTTGTGATCCTGAACGACAACGACATGTCGATCGCCCCGCCGGTGGGTGCGATGAGCGCCTATCTTTCACGGCTGATCTCGTCCCGCCCCTACGCCTCGTTGCGCCATCTGGCCCGCGACATCGCCCGCATCTTTCCGGGCGCCATCGAGAAAGCCGCCCGCCGGGCCGAGAGCATGGCCCGCGGCATCGCCACCGGCGGCACCCTGTTCGAGGAGATGGGCTTCTACTATGTCGGCCCGATCGACGGCCACAATCTAGGCCACCTGCTGCCGGTCCTGCGCAATGTTCGCGATAACGCCGACCATGGGCCGGTGCTGGTGCACGTCGTCACGAAGAAAGGCAAAGGCTACGAACCGGCGGAGGCCGCGGCGGACAAATACCACGGCGTCTCCAAATTCAACGTCATCACCGGCGAACAGGCCAAAGGCGCGGCCAAGGCGCCCAGCTACACCAAGGTCTTCGCCGACACGCTGATCCAGGAGGCGAGGCGCGACGAGACCATCGTCGGCATAACCGCCGCCATGCCGTCCGGCACCGGCATGGACGCCTTCGCCAAGGCCTTCCCCGACCGCACCTTCGACGTCGGCATCGCCGAACAGCACGCCGTCACCTTCGCCGCTGGCCTGGCGACGGAGGGGATGAAGCCGTTCTGCGCCATCTACTCGACATTCCTGCAACGGGCCTACGATCAGGTCGTCCACGATGTGGCGATCCAGAGCCTGCCGGTGCGGTTCGCCTTGGACCGGGCGGGCTATGTCGGCGCCGACGGCTCCACCCATTGCGGCGCGTTCGACATCGCCTATCTGGGCTGCCTGCCGGGTTTCGTGCTGATGGCGCCGTCGGACGAGGCGGAGCTGCGCCACATGGTGGCGACCAGCGTCGCCATCGACGACCGCCCATCCGCCATCCGCTTTCCGCGGGGCGAGGGGCTGGGCGTCGCGATGCCGGAGGCCGGCGAGGTGCTGGAAATCGGCCGCGGCCGCGTGCTGCGGGAGGGCACAGCGGTGGCGCTGGTCGGCTATGGCTCCCGCGTCGCGGCCTGCATGGCCGCCGCGGCGCAATTGGCAACGCGGGGGCTTTCCGCCACCGTCGTCGATGCCCGCTTCGCCAAGCCGCTCGACACCGACCTGATGCGGCGCCTCGCGCGCGAGCACCCGGTTCTGGTCACGGTCGAGGAGGCCGCGCCGCAGGGCTTTGGCGCCATCGTGCTGGAGTTTCTGGCGAAGGAAGGCGCGCTCGACCACGGCCTGAAGGTGCGGCCGATGACCATGCCGGATGCGTTTCTGGAGCAGGATAAGCCGGAGGCTCAGGTTCAGCAGGCCGGGTTGGACGCCGACGCCATCGTCGCCACGGTGCTGGCCGCGCTCGACATCGATTGCCGCGAGGCCCGCGCTTAGGGGCGGGGCCGCATCGTCTCCTCCAAAAAAATGCGCCCCGGAGAGCCGAGGCTTTCCGGGGCGAAGTCAGGAGAGAGCGTGAACCGTGTTAGAAATACCCCAAAGGGTGTTTCCTAACGGTAAATGCACCGAACGCTCCAGAGGGGCAGGAGCGATAAGCAACGCTTGGAGCACTCGATACAGGATATATCTTGCCTGAATCAGTCCGGACTTCAAGCTAAAAATGAGAAAATAATTAATTTCGCACCTTCTCAATGCGATAGGAATACGAACAGTTGCGCGAATTCCCCGCGCCGCCAGCCAAATACGCTAGTCGCCGTCAAGTAAACGCGCAAACCACAGCGAACACTGGCCAGGTTCCGATTGACCTTCCATAAGGCAAGCGACCAATGACCACACCTAGCGTTGCGTGAGGCCGACGCCGAACAACACCAACACCGCGCCGACGACTTGCGGTACCGTCAGCCACTCACCCAGCATCAGGTTCGCCAGCACCACCGCGGATACCGGTGAGAGGTAGAGCCAGACGGTCATCCGCGCCAGCACCAACCGCCGCAAGCCGCCGTTCCAGGTCAACATGCCAAAGCAGCCGATGATCAGCGCCACGTGGGCGAAATTGAGTGCGAGCCATGGCGAAACCGCGCTCCAGTCTTGCTCCAGCGCGCCGGGCACGGCGACGGGCAACAGGAAGACAGCCCCCAGAAACGCCGCCCAGGCGGCCGACCGCGCAGCCCCGACCCGGGCGATCACCGGGCGGGACAGCGCGCCATAGAGCGCCCAAACCGCGGCTATGGCGACGAACATCGCATCGCCGACAACCGTGCCGCCCGATAGCGTCAACTCCGACAGCGAATTGTTGATGACGCAGAACACGCCGATAAAGGCGATCAGGATCCCCGCCCACGCCCGGGCCGGCAACCGGTGCCCCTGCACCGCATAGATGATGGCGCCGAAAATCGGCGTCGTCGCCACCAGCACGCTGGCCTTCGACGCGGTGGTCATGTCGAGCGCGACGCCCCAAAGCCCCTGGAATACCGTGAAGCCGAGAAATCCCGTAAAGGCGAGCGTCGGCAACTCCCGCCACGGCACGCCGGCGCCACGGCGGGTGAACAGCGCCATCCAGAGCAGCATCAGGCCGCCGGCGACGATGTAGCGAGCCGACGAGAACGCGAAAGGGTCGACCGCCTCGACGATGGGTTTGCCGATGGGGTACGCGCTGCCGAAGGAGATGGCGGTGAACAGCCCCATCAGATTGCCGGCGAGCGGCGTCCCGGACGTATTGGCGGCCTGCGCCGAGGCGCGCGCCTCTGCTGATCGCGTCATTCGCTCATCTTTTCGCCGGACCGCTCTATGAAATCTTGGAACGGTAGCCAGCGACCAACGCCTCCGCCTCCGCCAGAAACGCGGCCAGATGCGATGCCCGCCAGCCGTCGTCATAGCGCCAGGCTCGCGCAGTGAGCCGGGCCGCCGCTTTGGGTACATAGAACTGCGCCTGCCCCGCGCCGCCATTGTCGGCGAAGCGCACGGGCAGCACGCGCCGCTCATAGTCCGAGCCCTCGAAGGCATCGGCGCTCGCCACGGCCAATTCGCTCAAATCGCAAAGCACCAGGACATCGATAGCCGCGTCCGCCCGCGGCCGGATGCCGGGGTAGGTCGCGCCGGTGAAATACACCCGCTCCCACCCGGCGAGCGTCGCTGCCCTGCCGGCGACCACACCCAGCACCAGCGCCCGCACCTGCGGATCGAGCAGCGTGCCGTAGATGCCGAGCGGGGGTTGCCGCGCCGCCTGCGTCACCCAAGCGCCTCCGGGTCCGGCGCAGGTGTGTTCTCGAACTGGCCGAGAGCCATGACCAGGGCATAGAGACCCGGCTCCGATACCTCTACGCCCTGCCGGGCCAGCGTCGTCGGGTCGAGACTATTCTGGACGGCCGAGGCGGTTGCCACGTCCGCCGTCTCGATCAGCAGGCCCCAGCAAGGCGGATTGTCCGGCTGGGCGCGCATCTTGGTCTCGTTCGATGCCGCACCAGAGTCGCCGCACCCTCCCATCGGCGCCGCCAGCAGAGCGCCAATGACGTTGGTATTGTCCGCGAGCAGTGCCGGCAGCGCTTCCTCGGCGAGCCAGGCGGTCAATGCCGCGTCTGCACCCGCCGCCGGCATGAGCCGCCAGGAGGCGCACGCGCCGCCGACGCCCTGCCCCAGCCGCGCCCGCACCTGGCCGGCGACACGGGTGACGTTGCGGAAGCCGGGCATCACCGCGGTGGTCCATCCGGTGGGATTGTTCTGCCGCTCCGCATAGGCAGGGCTGGCGAACACCGCGGCACTCTCCACCTCGTACCAGGCCAGATAGGCCGGCGCGCCTTGAACCGCGCGATAACGCCGGCCATTGCGGAAGCCGGGCACGTTGACCCGTTCGCTCAGGTGTTGCCGGTTATACCAGCCGTTGAACAGCGCGTCGGTCTCGGCAGCCACGTCCGTCCAGACCATCAGCACACCACTGTCAGCCACTGGCTTAGATCGCCTGCAGCCAGGAGCGCAGCGCCTCGCCGATTTCGTTGGGCGAGTCTTCCTGGATGAAATGGCTGCCCTTCACTCTCACCTCCGTCTGGTTTGGCCAGGCCCGGCAGAACTCCCGCTGCGGCCCGGTCAGGATCGCGCCCGGCTCGGCATCCACGAACAGCTTTGGCACCTGGCTCGCGGCCAGCCAGTTGGCGTAGTCCTGGGCGATCTGCACCACATCGGCAGGCTCGCCGGAGATCGGGATTTCACGCGGCCAGGTCAGCGTCGGGCGGCGGCACTCGCCGGGTTCGGCAAACGGCTTGCGGTAGACCGCCATCTCCGCGTCGGACATCTTGCGCAGCACCGAGCCCGGCAGCACACGCTCGACGAAGACATTCTTGTCCAGCACCATCGCCTCGCCGTTTTCGGAGCGGAAGCCCTGGAAGACCGCCTTGGCGGCTTCCGGCCATTCCTCCCACGTCACGGGGCGGACAATGCTCTCCATATAGCAAATGCCCTTGACCGCATCGCGATGCCGGTTGGCCCAGTCGAAGCCCAGCGCCGAGCCCCAGTCGTGGATCACCAGTGTGACGTTACTGGACACGCCCAACTGGTCCAGCAATCCATCCAGATAGCGCCGGTGGTCGACAAAGCGGTAGGAGCGCGGACCCACGTCGTCCAGCTTGTCGCTGTCACCCATGCCGATCAGATCCGGCGCGATCACCCGGCCGAGGTCGGCCACGTGCGGAATAATATTGCGCCAGAGATAGCTGCTGGTCGGATTGCCGTGCAGGAACAGGATCGGGTCGCCCTCGCCGGCCTCGTAATAGGCCATGCGCTTGCCATGGACGGTCGCGTATTGCTTCGGCAGTTCTTCGCTGGAGATTTCCGGCATCGGTGGCATGTCCTCCTTGGATCAGGTTTGCGGCCACCTTAGAGGCAATCCGGCTAGGCGCAAAGCGGCGGCACACCCAAATTTTCGCGGGCAGTGCCCAACACCTTTTCAAAGGCGACGGCCATCGCCAGCGCCTGTTCGTCCGCGCCGCTCGGTGTCTGCAATTGCAAACCGACCGGCATGCCGGCGGCGTCGAGACCGGCCGGGATCGTGATGCCGCTCAGCGCCAGAATATTGCCGACGCTGGTGTTGCGCAGCGATTGCAGGTTGGCGGCCTGATAGGCCTCGACCGATTGCAGGTCGGCGAGGCGCGGCGGCGAGATTGGAACGGTCGGGCCGACAATCGCATCGACTTCGCCAAACACCGGTTGGGCCGCCTGGATCATCTCCTGAATCCGCTGCTTGCGGCGGATATACTCGGTCGCCGGCACCGCTTCGATCGCCGCAAAACGCGACTTGACGATCGGGTCGAGCGTTGCCTTCCATTCGGCCATCGCCGGTTGATTGATGAACGCCGCGAACTCGATGCCGGCAACGCCGCCGCTGCGGAACAGGTCGTGCAACTCCACCAGATGCGGCACCTCGACCTTGACCACCCGAGCGCCGGCTTCGGAAAGCGCCTTCAGCGCAGCATGCACCGCCTCGGCCACTCCCGGATCGTTGCCCTCAAACATCCACTCGCAGACGCCAAGCGTGAAGCGCCGCGCCTCTGTCTGCCGGCACCTGGCCAGCAGCGCCAGCGGGTCGGCGGTCAGCGGGTCGATGGCGCCAAACGCCAGCGCCGCGTCCTCCGCCGTGCGGGTCAGCACGCCGGCGGTGTCGAGCGAGGGCGACAGCGGCGCGATGCCCTCCAGCGACCAGCGCCCGAACGACGTTTTCATGCCGACAGTGCCGGTCCAACTCGCCGGGATGCGGACACTGCCGGCGGTGTCGCTGCCGAGTGCCGCCACTGCCGAGCCCTGCCATAGGGACACGCCGGCGCCGGAGGACGAGCCGCCAGGCGCGCGGTGATCGACTGCGTCCCACGGGTTGCGCGGCGTTGCGTGGTGCGGGTTCATGCCGATGCCGCCGAAGGCCCACTCCACCGTGTGGGTCTTGCCCGGGATCACCGCCATCTGGCCGCGCACGGCCCGGACCACCGGACCCTGCGCCGTGTACATCGGCAGCGCCTTGGCTGTGCCCGCAAACGTCTCATAACCGTTCACCACATACAGGTCCTTGGCGGAGACCGGCAGGCCGTGCAGCACGCCCATGTCATAACGCGCCGCCAACGCCGCATCGGCCGCCTCCGCCTGGGCCCTGGTGTAGTTCTTATCCCAATCGCGGTAGGCGTTTAAGGTCGGCTCCAGCACGGTCTGGGCGGCAATCGCCGTCTCGGCTAGGGTCCGCGCGGTCACGGCGCCATCCCGCAATTGCTGGAAAAGCGCTTCGATGCTACCGAAAGCCTTGTGATCTGCGGGCATAGGCCTACCTCTTTCCAGTCGATGTGCTGCGGTGACGAACCGACGAACCATGCCGAACTTCTGGCCCCTTGGAAAGGCGCCAGGCGCAACGCTATTCTGACGCAGCCTGGCGCAGTGCAGTCGGCGGCTGACAAACGCCATCTTTCACGCCATTGTATGCGTTTATTGTTCGGGAGCGGCCATGGAAGACAGTCCGAAGGGAGTACCGCACAACCGTTTGGAACGCGGCGTCAGGCGTTTTCGACGCTCGTTCCGGGTGCGGATCCGCAACTATTTCTTCGCCGGCGTGCTGATCACCGCGCCGGCGACGATCACGTTTTGGCTGGCGATCCAGATTGTCCAGTTCTTCGACTCGACCGTCCGCAGGCTGATACCTGTCGCCTATAACCCCGAACATTATCTGCCGTTCAGTATTCCCGGTATCGGCCTGTTGATCTTTTTCATCGGCATCACCCTTATCGGCGCCCTGACCGCCGGTCTGATGGGCCGTTTCATCATGCGCACCGCCGAAAGCATCGTCAATTCGATGCCGGTGGTTCGCACCATTTATGGCGCGCTGAAGCAGATCTTCGAGACGGTGTTGAAGAGTAAGTCGCAGGCTTTCCGTCAGGTCGTCCTGTTGGAATATCCGCGGCGCGGCATCTGGTGTATCGGCTTCGTCTCCGGCAAGACAGAAGGCGAGGTGCAGAACTTAACCGAAGATGAAATGATCAACGTCTTTCTGCCGACAACGCCGAACCCGACCAGCGGCTTCCTGTTGTTCCTGCCGCGCCGCGATCTGACAGTGCTGAGAATGTCGGTGGAAGAAGGGATTAAAATGGTCGTCTCCGGCGGGCTTGTTACGCCACCGGATCCTCGTTCGGCAGAAGCTCGGGCTAAACCAGTCATTGTGACGGCGGAGAGTCACGACCGCGCCCTCAGCGACGAAGCCGCCGCGCTCCAACGCCGCGACGCAGCCGCAACGCCCGGGTCCCAGCGCGGCTGAGGCGCGGCACGATCCAGCTTGATCCCGCGTCCGGCTTAGTGCCGGAAGTGGCGCATGCCGGTCAGCACCATGGCGAGGCCGGCCTCGTCGGCGGCGGCGATGACCTCCTTGTCCCGGATCGAGCCGCCTGGCTGGATCACCGCGGTCGCACCCGCCTCCGCCGCGGCCAGCAGACCGTCGGCGAACGGGAAGAAGGCGTCGCTTGCTACGACCGAGCCCTTGGCCAGCGGCTCGCTCTGGCCGGCGGCTGCGGCAGCGTCGGCGGATTTGCGTGCGGCGATGCGGGCGGAGTCGATGCGGCTCATCTGGCCAGCGCCGACGCCGACCGTCGCCAAATCCTTGGCGTAGACGATGGCATTGGATTTCACGTGTTTGGCGACGCGGAAGGCGAACAGCAGGTCGGCCATCTCGGCCTCGCTCGGCGCGCGCTTGGTGACGATTTTCAGGGCGTCGGCGTTGACATGGCCGTTGTCGCCGCTCTGCACCAGCAGGCCGCCGGATAGGGTCTTGGCGGTCAGGCGCAGGGCAGACGGGTCCGGCAGGCCGCCGGCCAGCAGCACGCGCACATTCTTCTTCGTCGCCAGCACGCGCAGGGCTGCCTCATCGGCCTCCGGCGCAATCACGACTTCCAGGAACAGGCGGTTGAGGCGGTCGGCCAACTCGCCATCCAGAATGCGGTTGACCGCGACAATGCCGCCGAACGCGCTGACCGGGTCGCAGCGCAGTGCCTTCTCCCAGGCGTCCAGCAGGTCGGAGCCCATGGCGACGCCGCAAGGGTTGGCGTGCTTGATGATCGCGACGGCGGGCTGGTCGAATTCGGCCACGCACTCGAACGCTGCGTCGGTATCGTTCAGGTTGTTGTAGCTGAGCTCCTTGCCCTGCACGATGCGCGCCGAGGCGACGCCGGGCCGGGCCTCGCCATTGGCATAGAAGGCGGCGCTCTGGTGCGGATTTTCGCCATAGCGCAGCAGGTCGCCGCGCTTGCCGCCGAACGCCAAGTGGCGCGGCATGGGCTCGCCCACTTGGACCCCGAACCATTGCGAGATGGCGGCGTCATAGGCGGCGGTCCGCGCATAGGCGGCGGCGGCGAGGCGGCGGCGCAGGGCGGCGGAGGTGCCGCCGTTGTGAGTCTCCATCTCCGCCCGGATCGCCGCCAGGTCCTCGACCTCGGTCGCGACGGTGACACAGGCGTGGTTCTTGGCAGCGCCGCGGATCAGGGCCGGACCGCCGATGTCGATATTCTCGATTGCCTCGTCGAAGCCAGCGCCGCCCGCCACCGTGCTCTCGAACGGGTAGAGGTTCACCACCAACAGGTCGATAGGCTCGATGCCGTGTTCCGCCATCTGCGCCGCGTGCGCGCCGCCATCGCGCAGACCCAGCAGGCCGCCATGGATTACCGGGTGCAGCGTCTTGACGCGGCCATCCAACATCTCGGGAAAGCCGGTGGCCTCCGAGACGTCTTTGACCGCCACGCCAGCTTCGCGCAGCGCTTTGGCCGTGCCGCCGGTGGACAATATCTCGACACCTTGCTTCGCCAGGAAAAGGCCGAACTCCGCCAGCCCGGTCTTGTCGGACACGCTGATCAGGGCGCGGGTGATTTTTACTAGGGAGGTCATGGTTGGTCTCTGTGCTTGTTGGCTGATTGGCAGTACAGCAATCTCACCCTGAGTAGCCACGGCTGAAGGCTGGGGCGTATCGAAGGGTCGGTGTGTGAATAGCTCCTTCGATACGCCGCGCTAAAGCGCAGCTACTCAGGGTGAGAGGGAGGGGGAGCGGGTGCTCAGTCGCGGCAGGCATCGCGGATCGCTTGAATGTTGGCGGCGTATTTCTCCGGCCCGCCGGCGAAAACAGCGGAGCCTGCGACGATGGTGTCGGCCCCGGCCCGCCAGACAGCGCCGGCGTTTGCTGGCTTGACGCCGCCGTCGACCTCCAACCGCACCGGGCGGCCCGAGGCGTCGATGGCGGCGCGCAGACGCTTGATCTTGTCGAGTTGGGTGGGGATGAAGGACTGGCCGCCAAAGCCGGGATTGACGCTCATCACCAGCACCAGATCGCAGAGGTCCAGCACATCCAGCACCGCCTCGACTGGCGTCCCCGGGTTCAGCGTCACGCCGGCCTTGCAGCCCGCCGCCTTCACCGCCTGGAGCGAGCGGTGCACGTGCGGCCCGGCCTCGACATGCAATGTCAGGTAGTCCGCGCCGGCCTTGATAAACGCGTCGATATAGGGATCGACCGGCGAGATCATCAGGTGCACGTCGAACGGCAGGTGCGAGTGCGGCGTCAGCGCCTTCAGCACGTCCGGGCCGATGGTCAGGTTGGGCACGAAATGCCCGTCCATCACATCCACATGCACCATGTCGGCGCCGGCAGCGGTGATCGCCCGCACCTCCTCCCCCAGCTTGGCGAAGTCGGCGGAGAGGATGGATGGCGCGATGAAGAGGGGGTGTTTCTGGCTCATGGATAATTCGCCTAGCAGCCGGCCCGGCCGCCCGCAAGCTGTGCTTAGGTCGACCCGTTACGAACGAGGCGGGCGATATAAAAACCATCGATGCCGCCACGGTCCGCCCAATGGCTCGGCAAGGTGCGCAAGTCGCCATCGGCGGTGATGAAGTCGGCGGTGCCGGCGACCTCACCCTTGCCGACCGGCTGGCGCGCCCAGGTCGGCCGCCGGCGCAGAAACGCCTCGATCCGCTTCGGCCCTTCCTCCGGTTGCAGCGAGCAGCAGGCGTAGACCAGCATGCCGCCGGGCTTCACCATGGTGGCGGCGTTTTTCAGCAACGCGTCCTGAACCTGGGTGATGCTGGCGACGGCGGCAGGCGTCTTGTTCCAGATCACATCCGGGTGGCGGCGGGCCGTGCCGGTGGTGGAGCAGGGCGCATCCAGCAGCACCGCATCGACCGGCGCGCGCGGCTTCCAGTAGCGGCCATCGGCGACGTCGGTATCGGCGGAGAGGTTGGTCCGCTCCAGATTCTCGAACAGGCGTTCCAGCCGCTCGCGCGACTGGTCTACAGCGATGACTTTGGCGCCGGCGGCGCAGAGTTGCAGAGTTTTGCCGCCCGGCGCGGCCGCCAGATCGACAATCGTCTTGCCGGCGACATCGCCCATCAGCAGCGCCGGCAGGGTGGCGGCTGCATCCTGCACCCACCAGGCGCCCTGGCCATAGCCGAACATGGAGGGGACGTGCGTCGTCTTCGCCAGCCGGATCGAGCCGGTCGGCATGACGCGGCCCTGCAACCGCTCCGCCCATATCTCCGGAAACTTCGCCTCGCGCAACGTAATATCGAGCGGCGGCTCCTGCATTTGCGCGCGGATAATGGCGCGGGTGGTCGCCTCGCCGTAGGCCTCACACCAACTGCGCCAGAGCCAGTCCGGCAGGTTCAGCCGCTCGGCGTCCTGCTCGCGGAACAAATCGCCGCGCGCCTCCGACAGACGGCGCAGCACGGCGTTGACCATCGATTTCATGCCGGGGCCGCGGGTCATGCTGGTCGCCTGATCGACGGCGGCGTGCGGCGGTGTATCGAGGAACATGAGCTGCGCGGCAGCCAGGCGCAGCACCAGACCGATATAGGCGTCCTTGCCCTCCGGCGGGCGTTGAACGAAGCGCCCGATGGCGTCGTCGATCTGGCCGAGGCGGCGCAGCACCGTCGTCACCAGCACGCGGGCGAACCCGCGGTCGCGGCCATGGATTTTCGTCCAGGTCGGCTCCTCCAGGATCGCCTCGTCCAGCGGCCGGCGGCGGTCGAGCACCTGGTGCAGCACCTGTTGCGCCGCATAACGGGGCGACGGCGGCTGCAGCGGCTTGAAGGCGCGGGCCGGGCGGAACGCGCTGGAAGGGCGGCTTGCGCCACCGCGGTCGGAGGGCCGGGGCGGCCGCTCATTCGGCATGAGAACGGGGTATCCTAATAAGACTATCGTCTGGCGGCGGCGCTCGCTTAACCCCACGGGCCGGAACGACGCAAGCCGCCAGCAAAGCTGCTTGAACGGTTACCCGCCATGGCGCGTAAGCGGCGAATACGCTCCTCCATCGGCGGATGGGTCGCGAACAAACCATCGATGGAGCGGGCATGCAATGGATTTACGATAAACATATGCGCCGTCGCCGGATTGCGCTCGGCGTGCTGGTTGTCGATCTGGGCGGCACTGCGGCTCAAATCCGCCAGGGCATTGGCCAGCCATAACGGTTCGCCGCAGATCTCCGCCCCCAACGCATCGGCCTTGTATTCCCGGGAGCGGCTGATCGCCATCTGCACCATGGTCGCCGCCAACGGCGCCAGCACCAGGGTCAGCAGCACCCCGACGAAGCCCAGCGGGTTGTTGCGGCCGCCGCCGAACAGCATCTGAAAGGAGGCGATATTCGCCAGAATGCCGATCGCGCCAGCCAGCGTCGCGGTGATGGTCATGGTCAGCGTATCGCGGTTCTTGATGTGCGCCAATTCGTGCGCCATCACGCCGGCTACTTCCTCCCGGCTGAGGCGATGCAGCAGGCCGGAGGTCGCGGCAACGGCGGCGTTTTCCGGGTTGCGGCCGGTGGCGAAGGCGTTCGGCTGATCCTCGTCGATCACATAGACCTTGGGCATCGGCAGCCCGGCGCGGCCCGCCATCTGCTCGATCATTTCGTAGAGACCCGGCGCCTGTTCGCGGCTGATCTCCTCCGCGCTGTACATGCGCAGGACGACTTTGTCGGAATTCCAATAGGCAAAGGCGTTGGTCGCCAGCGCAATCACCAGCGCGATCAGCATGCCGCCAGCGCCGCCCATCAGCCATCCGGCCGCCAGGAACAGGGCGGTCATCGCCGCCAGCAAGAGGAATGTGCGTGTCATGGGAACGGCGTCTCTGCCCGTTGGAATTCGGAACGGTTTTCAGGTGGTAGCGCGCCGCGCGGGAATCAAGCGACTGGCAAGGGGCGGGCCGAACGCTATATGGCTATGGGCAATCCGCTGCGAGAGGGACTGCCCGCCGATGACCGACAAGCCGACAACGACCGATCCGTCTGCCGAACCGCCGAAGCCGACCTATTACAAAGACCCCTGCAAAGACGCCGGTCCTCAGAACCATCCCCCGGCGAAACAGCCACCGCCAGCCGGCGAGGACCCGAGCAAGCCCGACCCGACGCGCTATGGCGATTGGGAAATCAACGGGCGCTGCATCGACTTCTAGGCCCGGTCCCAGTTGCTCAGCGTTTAGAGTTAATTTTCTTCGCGAATCTTCGACAATATCTGCCCTCGTCTGTGATCTAACTTACATCTGTATAGGCGCCGACTCCCTACGTTCCTCCATAGATCGGAGGAGGCTCGCAGTAGCTCCTCCTCAATCAGTTTCGACCGATGGAGGCGATTGTGGTTACCGCGCGATGGCGCAAAGCGTCTGGCAGCAATACACCGGTTCCCGTGGCAGGCATACCCGGCAGAACGATCCGCCGCTGCCTCGATTGCTGCGCCACCCGGCTGTGGCTCTGCGGCGGTATTGGGATGGTGGCGATCTGGCTGACGTTGATCGTGTTCCTACCAGTGTAGGACACGGGCGGAATTCGCCGAGACTTTGCCCTGGACGGCGGCCAGCGGCTCCGTTTCAATGCCGGGTCAATTCTTCGAATTCCGCTCAGAAGGAACCGCGCGGCCATGACCATTCAACCCGGTGATACCATCCCGAATGTGAACCTTTACGTGATCGGCGAGAGCGGCGGCCCGGAGGCGAAGCCGGCGCATGAGCTTCTGGGCGGCAAGAAAGTCGTGCTGTTCGCGGTGCCCGGCGCCTTCACCCGCACCTGCTCCGCCAGGCACTTGCCTGGGTTTGTGTGCCATGCCGACGACATCAAGGCCAAGGGCGTCGACGAGGTCGCCTGCATCAGCGTCAACGACGCCGCCGTGATGAAAGCCTGGGGTGAGGCGCACGGTGCTGCGGGCAAGGTCACGATGCTGTCGGATGGCGTCGCCGACTTCGCCAAGGCCATCGGCATTTTCACCGACATGAGCGCCCGTGGTTACGGTGTGCGCTCGAAGCGCTACGCCATGCTCATCGACAATAACGTGGTGCAGGAGGTCTGCGTCGAGCCCTCTGGCGAGTACGGCGTCTCCAGCGCCGAGGCGGTGCTGGAGCGGCTGGGCTAGGGCGGCCGCGTCATGGCGGTCGTCGTCTTCGGCTCGATCAACACGGACTTGGCGTTGAGCGTCGCGACCTTGCCAAAGCCGGGTGAGACGGTGCTGACCATGGGCTATGAGGCCGTCGCGGGCGGCAAGGGCTGCAACCAGGCGGTGGCCGCGGCCAAGCTGGGGGCGGAGGTGCGCATGATCGGCTGCGTCGGCGGCGATGCCTGGGCGTCGATCCCGCTCGACGCCATGCGTGCGGCCGGCGTCGATACCTCCGGCGTGCGCACCGTGGATGCGCCGACGGCGATTGCGGCGGTGATGGTGGCGGAGAGCGGCGAAAACTCTATCGTGGTCGCCAGCGGCGCTAACCTGGAGGTCCGCGCCTCCGACCTTGACGGGCTGGGCGGCGGCGGCGTGCTGGTCTGCCAGATGGAGGTGCCTGTTGCCGAAACCGCCGCGGCGCTGGTCGCCGCCAAAGCCGCCGGCGCCTGCACCATCCTGAACCTCGCCCCCGCCGGCGTGCTGCCAGCCGAGGCGCGAGGTGCGGTGGACTACTGGGTCGTGAACGTGCTGGAGGTGCAGGCTTTGGCCGAACAGGTCGGTCTGGCGTCATCCGATGACCTGCCGGCTTTGACGAGAGCGCTGGCCCAGCAACTGCGCGCCTGCGTCGTGACCACGCTCGGTGCGAGGGGCGCAGTCGCGGTGCAGGCGGATGGCAGCGGCTGGAGAGTCTCGGCTCTGGCGAAGGATGTGGTCGACACCACCGGCGCCGGCGACGCTTTCGTCGGCGGCCTCGCTGCGGCTTTGGCGGAGGGGCAGGCGCTACCCGAGGCTCTGAAACTCGCCAGCACCTCCGGCGGCCTCGCCTGCACCGGCTTCGGCGCGCAAGCGGGGCTGGAGGGCTCGGAAGAGGCGGCCCGGATGCAGGATCGCATCCGAGTAGAGCAGGCTTGACCGCCAGGCATGTATCCACACGGGCGTCAAGCTGGATCTTTTTTGTGCTGATCTGGACGGCGCTGCGCTGCACCGGCTCCAACGAGAGCGCCGGGGCGACGTGCAGATGGGCGAGACCGTCGCCTATGGCAACATGATGTGGTGCTTAGCCGAAAACATAGCGGCGACGCCCCGGCCCCTAAAAAAACGGCCACGTGTTGCCGAACGCGTGCTCCGGGAGGAAGGTGGTCGCGAGGTCAAGCATACTGGCGACGGCATCATGACATCATTCGGCGAATTTGCGGCTGCGATGCGTTGCGCCCGGTCGATCCAGCATGGCGTCGCTACATTTAACCAAGGCAATGCAGAGGCGTTGCGGATAGGGATCGCCCTCGCGGACTTTGGGCTGCACTCTTTCAAAGGCCCTCCGAGCCAGGTCGAGCTGTTCGAAGTGTCCTGGCGGTGACGGATTCCAAAGGTGGCATCAGCGAAGATGTCATGAATTTCACGTTCACCGGCGATTAAAGCGATATTTACTTTTGTAAGCAGTCACGGCTATGGTATGATTAACCGTGTGTTAATTCTTATTGAAAGAGTAATGACATGCTTTCGACGGCTTGGTGTCGTTTGGTGGAGTGTGTCGTAATTTGCCTGTTGTTGTGGTCAGGCACCTATCCAGCCCGCGCGCAAGTCGAGTGCCGGGATACGCGGGAGGGACGGGTCTGCACCCTTCAGCAGCCGCTTGGGAACGGCGTGCTCGTTAGTCCGCAGATGCAACGCGACCTCGGTCTCGTTACTGTCGGCGGCGGCTGCAGCGGCACGCTCATCAATCGATTCTGGGTTCTGACCGCGGATCACTGCGTATCGAACAATGGTCGGATCAACGGACCAGACCAAACTTCCCTGAACTTGCGGATCACGGCTGCCTGGTCTCCAGACCGGATCATTCCGACACGTCTGGTGCGGAACTGGGGTGGTGGCGGGCTCGACGTTGCACTGATCTATCTGGGCGCAGGCGATTTTGGTCCAGTCAATATCCAGCTGCTGTCGCTGAACGAGCTGGCTGTCGGCGACAACCTGAACAAGTTCGGCCGCGGTCGCGCGAACTTTGCGGTCGCCGGTCCGCCGGCGGCTGCAAGCCTCAATGATGGCCTGTATCGGACAGCGCTGTTCTCGGTAAGTGGGGTGACGGCGACGACCTACACACTGCCCGCCAATGCCAACAATCAAGCGGGGCACGGTGGCGATAGCGGCGGTCCCGATATTCTATTGGCGCCGAACGGCGTTGCCCTCGGCATCGCCGGCGTTCAATCCACTTGCGTTGCAAGCGGTGTGGTGCCTCCGAATCCGCTAGTTCTTCCGGGTGGCGCGATCAACTGGATGTGGGTCACCGGCATCTCGTCCTGCAATAGTGCCCCAATTGTTGGTATCCGCTTCGACATTCTCCAGATCATCCAGGAAGCGCCAATCGTCATGATGCCCGTGTATTACGAGCTCTGAAGTCTTTAGCGCTCCGCCAGTTCCTCAATCGCTCTGCCAGTCTGTCCGAGATTTCCCTGCAACAACTCGCTCACGAAGGAATGGATCCTATGAGGATGACAACAGTACTGCTCATGACTTTCGCCCTTGCGTTTTCCGGCGCGAGCATTGCCCGCGCACAAACGGTGACCAGCGGCAAGGTCGTTATCGTAGCCGGTGATCCGGGCGACTTTGTTGTCGAGCTTGATGTCGCCGGGAGCTGCGGATCGAAATACTTTCACGTCCAGCGCGTAAACCAGAATTTTAAAGAAATGGTCGCGATCGCGCTGACCGCCTTCTCAACAGGGAAGACGATGACGTTCTTTGTTACCTCGTGCGCCGCAGATCGCAATATCACCAGCCACGGGTTTGTCAGTCGATAGGCGAGGCTTTCCCGCCATCTAAAATTCTTTTCTCTGTCTCCTTGCCGGACATCGCGGCGGCGGGAATGATGCTTCCTGGCAGATCGCAGCGCCCGTTGTCGCGCCCCGCAGGCGTGGA
Organism: uncultured Alphaproteobacteria bacterium; assembly: GCA_963974445.1. Taxonomy (GTDB): domain Bacteria; phylum Pseudomonadota; class Alphaproteobacteria; order Bin95; family Bin95; genus JACKII01. Next base: position 9,533 of record CAXBDI010000043.1, on the reverse strand, counting down.
ACCGATCTCCGTTCAAGGAAATTAAGGAGCCACGCCTCATGAAAATCACCGCCATCCGTGCCCACTGGCTGTCCGTACCGATCCCGGAAGCGCAGCAGCACACCTCCGACTTTGGCCGGGCCCGCTCGTTCGATGCGACGTTGGTCGAGATCGAGACCGATGCCGGCATTACCGGCTATGGCGAGGCGAAGGCGGCGGTCGGCTCTGCCGGCACCAATGCCGGGCTCGTCACCATTATCGAGCAGGAACTGGCGCCATTGCTGATTGGTGAGGATGCGCGGCAGATTTCTCGGCTTTGGGATGTGATGTACAACGGCTCCCGCGCGCACTACGCCATCGCCCGCGGCCATGTCTTTCCGATCCTGGGCCGGCGCGGACATGTGGTTAGTGCGATGAGCGGGATCGACATGGCGCTCTGGGATATTCTCGGCAAGAGCCTGGGCGCGCCGGTGCATCAACTGCTGGGTGGCAAGCGGCATGAGAGGATGCCGGCCTATGCCTCCGGTGGGTGGAAACCGACGGCGGAGGTGGGGGCGGAACTGAAATCCTATATCAACCGCGGCAATTTCAAAGCTGTCAAGATGCGGGTCGGCTCTGGCGATGGCACGCTGGCGCATTCCATCGAGCGGGTGCATGCGGCGCGGGACTATCTGGGGCCGGACATCGCCTTGATGTGCGACGCGCACGGCACCTTCACCGTGGCGGAGGCCAAGCGCTTCTGCCGGTCGGTCGCCGACTGCAATATCGACTGGCTGGAGGAGCCGGTCACCGCCGACGACAAGCGCGGCCAGGCGGAGGTGCGCGCCTCGACCGATATTCCGATCTCTTGCGGCGAGAGCGAGTTTACCCGCTTTGCCTTCCGCGATCTGGCGGAGTTGCGGGCCGCCGATATCTTCCAGCCCGACCTCTCGATTGCCGGCGGCATTACCGAGGCGGTGCGGATTGAGGCGATTGCCGCGGCCTACCAGATCCGCTTTGCCCCGCACCTTTGGGGTGGAGCGCTTTGCTTCGCCAGCGGCCTGCACGTGCTGGCGAGCGCCACCAGCGGCTTTCTGGTAGAATACTCGTTGGGCGCCAACCCGATGCTGCACGAACTGGTGGAGGAGGACTTTACCGTGGTCGATGGCTATCTGGAGATTCCCGACCGCCCCGGCCTCGGCGTCACCATCGACCAGGATTTCGTCGCGAAATATCGCAAAGCGGTCTGATCTTTGGTCCGCCGCCGCTACCGCCCGATCACCATGAACAGGCGGTGGAACGGGAACAGGGTCTCGCCGCCGGCGCGTTTCGGGTAAGCCTCACGCAAGGCCGCGCCGTAGGCGGCCAGGAAGCGGTCGGCCTCGTCCTTCGCCATGGCTGTCAGGACCGGACGCAGCGCCGAGCCTTTGACCCATTCCAGCACCGGATCGTCGCCCTGCAAGACCTGCAGATAGCGCACCTCCCAGATGTCCAGGAACGCCGCGTGACGTTTCAAGAGGTCGTAGTACCAGTCGGCCTCCTCCACCCACTTGCGCCCAACTGAGCGGCGCAGTTCCGGCGTGCCGAAATCCTCCAGCGTCTCGCGCAGCAGCGCGTGGCTGGTCTGGCCGAAGGATAGCGGCATCTGAATGGCCATGACGCCGCCGGGCACCAGTTGGTTCATCATGTGCGGCAGCACCTCCGCATGGCCATCGACCCATTGGAACATGGCGTTGGAGTAGAGCAGGTCGGCTTTCGGCTCGGCCTGCCAGGTGCGGATATCCGCCTCCATCCACTCGACGCGGGAGGCGCCGGCGGCTTCGGCCTTCGCCACCATCTCCGCCGAGCTATCCATGCCGACGACGCGGGCGTCCGGCCAGCGGTCGGCCATGATGCGCGCGATCTCCCCACCGCCACAGCCGAGGTCGTAAACCTGGGCAGGCATCCGGTCACCGAGCGCCAGTATCGCGCGCTCGAACAGTTCCAGGGCAGGGCGCAGGCGATGGTCACCGAACTTATGGTACTGGCCGGGGTCCCATACCGCGTGACCGCGTGGGCTTGAACTCATGCTGGAAGGCTCCGTTGTTCGTTGCGCCAGGCTGCCTTGGGCAGTTCGACGATAAAGCGTGTACCGGTCACCCCGGTCGCCGCCAAGCGCAAGCTGCCGCCGTGCGCGACCGCCAGTTCGCGGGCGATGGCGAGGCCGAGGCCGGTACCGCCCGCCTGGGTGGACCCCTTGAATGGTTGGAACAGGTTCTCGCGGGCGAGCTTCGGCAGGCCCGGGCCGTTATCGGCGACGGTGATCGACCAGCAGCCCGGCACCAGGTTCGCCTCCAGCCGCACCTCGGTCGCACCGGCCTCGAAGGCGTTGCGGGCGATGTTCTCGAACACCCGCAGCAATTGTTGCCGATCGCCCTTGACGTAGACATCCTTGGCCACGTTGTTGATCCAACGCCAGGGCGCCGCCTGTTGCATGGTCTCGCCCAAAGCCAGGACATTGTCGCCGACCTCCTCCAGCAGATCGTGCAGCGGCTCGGCTGCAAATTGCAGCGACGGCCGGCGCGCCTGGCTGAACGCCACCACTTGGCTGCACAACGCCACGGCGCGGGCGATGGCCTGCAACAATGCCGGGCTGGCTTTGCGCACCCGCGGGTCGTTGCTGTCGGCCAGCCGGTCGGACATCAGTTGCGCCGACGACAGGATATTGCGCAGGTCGTGGTTGATCTTCACCACCGCCTCCCCCAATGCCGCCAGATGCTGGCGTTGGGTCAGGGCCTGCCGCACGGTCGCCTGCATATCCGCCAGCACCCGGAAGGCGGCGCCGATCTCGTCCCGCCGCTTCGACGCGACCACATTGACGGTTTCGTCTTCCGGCGCGGCCCGGAAGCGCAGCATCAAGCTGGTCAACTCGCCAATCGGGCGGACGATCATCAGTTGCAGCGACAGATACACCAGGGCCGCGGTGATCGCCGAGATGAATAGCGACAGTTGCAGGATGCGCTGCGAATAGTCGAGCAATTCGGCGCGCATCGGCGCTTCGTCCATGATCACCTCGACCCGCACCGAGCCGTCCAATGGCGAGGGGCCGATGACCCGCAAAACCCGGTTTTCGGTTTGGATCAGCGTCATGAATGCGTCGCCGATCAGACTGAAAAAAGTGCCTTCGTCCAATATGAAGTTGGCATCGACCGGCGGCGGCTTCTCGCCGCCCAGCATTGGCAGAAAATGCGTGCCGAGGCGCGCTTCGACGGAATACGCGCCGATATGCAGCAGCAAGGTCTTTTCCATCGCCGGCCGCAGTGGCTGCTCCGGCATGGCGGAAAGCGACAGCACCGCCAGATGCGCGTCGGCCAGATGGTTTTGCAGGTACATCAGCCGAAACCGCCCGGCCGACGGCGCATAGATCAACACCTCCGCCAGCATGACGAATAGAACCGTGAGCAGCAGCAATCGTGCGGAGAGGCCGGTATAGCGGCGGGTGTTGTTCATGGCGGAACCATGCGCAAATTCGCCGATCGCCGCAATGGTTAGCCGAGCAACGCCGCCATTATCCGCTCGCGGTTCAACGGCATGTCGTAAATGCGGCGGCCCAGCGCATGCGCGACGGCGTTGCCGATGGCGGCGACGGTAGGGCCGATGGTGCATTCGCCCATGCCGAGGGCGGGATCGTCGGCTGAGCCGATCAATTCCACGTCAACCGGCGGTACCTCGCTAAACCGCAGGATCGGGTAGGTCTGCCAATCGCGCGATGCGATACCCTCGCCTTCGATCTTCACCTGCTCTTTCAGGGCGAAGCTGGCGGCTTGCACGATGCCGCCCTCCAACTGGTTGCGCGCGCCATCCGGGTTGATCACCAGTCCGGCGTCGGTCGCGCTCCAGACGTGATCCAAGCGCACGCTTTCATCGACGGTCACCGCAACGGCGACGGCGGAGTAGGCCGCCATGTTCTTGTACCGGGCGAAGGCGATGCCGAGGCCCTGGCCCTGGCCGCCGGCACTGCGGCCGGTCCAGCGGGCCATCGCCGCCGTCCGCTCCAGCACCGCACGGGCCCGCGCATCGTCGAGCAATTCGAGGCGGTAGACGAGCGGGTCCTTGCCGGCGCGCGCCGCCAATTCGTCCATCATGCCTTCCATCGCGAACACGTTGGTTGGCGCACCGAGGCCCCGCAGAGCAGACGTCCGCACCGGCGCATCGGTCACTAGGTGATGGCGGATGCGATGGGCGCCGACCCTGTAGAGCGGTACGGCGTTGCGGGTGCCGCCGCCGCCGCGCTCCTGCGGTGGGTCGGTCACCTGCACCGGCGGGGGCGGGTTCTCCAAAGCCTCGCTCGCCAGCAAATGGCCGCTGCCGGAGCCAGGGCGCTGTACATGACTGGCGCTCCAAACCTCCTGCGTCCAATCGAGTGGATTGCCGGCGGCGTCGACCGCCACTTTTACGGTGACTGACATGGCCGGGCTGACCGGCTCGTATGCGAACTCCTCCTCGCGCCGCCATTGCAGGCGCACGGTCTCACCGGGCAGAGCCAGCGCGACGATAGCCGCATCGAAGGCAGCGTCGTCGGAACCGTTGTGGCCATAACAGCCGGGGCCGTGCCGGTGATGGCAGATCACTTTGTCCGGGTCGAGACCCAAGCCAGCCGCGATGTTCTTGCGCAGCGGATGCATCCCCTGGCCGTGCGACCAGACGGTCATGACCTCGCCATCGAACGCCGCCACCGCAGCCGACGGCCCCATGGAGGCGTGGGCGATGTAGGGGCGGGTGAAGGTGGCTTCGACTATGCCGGCAGATTTAGATATATCGGCGGCGGGTGAGCCGATCTCCCGCAATTCCGCTGGCTGGCCGACCAGCCATGCGCCCTCCTGAACCGCGGGTTGCAGGTCGCGGGCGCCGGCCCACTCGGCGTGATCTGCGGCATAGACCGCCGCTGCCTCGGCGGCGCGTTCGCTGCGGCTAACGAAGGCGACGAAGTTGGCCCGCCGCACCAGGCGCAGGTCGGCATCGCCGCTGGCGCGCCGCACCGCCGCCTCGTCCAGCGATTGCAGCGTCGCATCGCGGTTCGGCTGGCGCAGGGTGCGGGCGTGCAGCACGCCCTCCGGCAACCAGTCATGCAGATAGGCCGCAGCGCCGGACACTTTCGCGGGCAGATCGCCCCGCAATACGCTCTGCCCGACGATGCGGTAGGCAGCCGCCGGCTTCGGAGCAACCCGACCCGTCGGAGCCTGGCTCAGGTCCAGGGCCGATGCTACGTCCCAATAGTCGAGCCCGGTCGCCTCGCCCGATTGCAGGAACGCGCCGTTTTCCACCGAGAGATCGGCAGCCGCGCAATTCAGCCGCAGCGCCGCCTGCTCGATCAGCATGGCCCGCACCTCGGCACAGACCAGCCGGATCGAGGCGCCGGAGACCATTACGGACAGGCTTGAAGACGTGTAAAGCTCATCCGGGCCGTCGGTGGTGCTGCCGGAGAGCAAGGCCACCCGCTCCAACGACAGGTCCAACTCTTCCGCCGCGATCTGGGAGAGCGCCGTGACGATGCCTTGCCCGATCTCCACCTTGCCGGAGGCGATGCGCACGGTGCGGTCGCCCTCGAACTTGATCCAGCGGTCGAGGCGCGGGTTGGCGGTCAGGCTGAGCGGTAGGGTCATTGTCTGGGTCATCGGCCGGTCTCCGCCCGCATGGCCGCCGCCGCCCGCTCGACCGCCCGAAGAATGCGGACATGCGAGCCGCAGCGGCATAAATTGCCGTCTAACGCCGCCGCGATCCCCGCCCGACTGGGATTATGGTTTTCGTCCAGGAGCGCCTTGGCGGCGATCAAGATTCCGGAAAGACAATAGCCGCACTGCCCCGCCTGCTCGTCCAGAAACGCCTGCTGCAGCGGGTGCAATGTCCCATCGGCGGCGGCAAGGCCCTCCACCGTTATGACCTGCTTGCCCGCGACGGCATCGAGCGCGGCGGTACAGGCCTGGACCGGCTGGCCATCGACCAGCACCATGCAGGCGCCGCATTGCTCCAGCCCACAGCCGAAACGGGTGCCGGTCAGGCCCAGAGTATTGCGTAAGATGTCGAGCAAGGGCGTATCCGGAGATACTGACTGCGGCAGCCGGTACGGTGTGCCGTTGATGGAAAGCGTCATAGTCATTCGAGAACTCGGCATAGGCAGCGCATCCTTCACATCTGACTGGCAACGGGCGGCTTCGTTATGGAGCCGCCATTTCTTGTCGTCGTCGGATACCTTCCGCCTAGACCGCCAGCGCGACGCCGTCGTGCCCGGGGTCGGCAGCGCCGGCCATTCGGCCGTCCTTATCGATGGTGATGCCGTGCACCGCGGCGATGTGGAAGGTCAGGGGCGAGCGGATGACCTCGTAGCCGGCGTCGCGCAGCGGCTCCACCGTATAGTCCGGAATGCGGTTGGTGATGTCGATTGCGTTGGAGGTCGAGGAGAACCGCGCCACGCTGACGGCGTCGGAAATGCTCATGCCGTGGTCGATGACGTTCAGCAGCGCCTGCAATACGCCCATGGCGATCTGCGTGCCACCCGGCGCGCCGATGACGATGCGCGGCGCCTCGCCCTCGAACACGATGGTCGGGCAGAGCGACGAGAAGCGGCTCTTGCCCGGCGCGACGGAGCCGGCCCGGCCCGGCCTTGGATCGAACACGCCCATGCAGCCATTGTACATGAAGCCCAGCCCATCGGTGATCACCCCAGATGGCATGCCGAGCGAGTGGGTCATCGTCACGCAATTGCCTTGCGCGTCGCGCACGGCGACATGGGTGGTCTGCGGCGATTCGGCGGTCAGGCGTTCCACCGTTGCCCGCTCGCCGGCTTTGATACGAGAGGCCGCGTCCGCCGCATACTCCTTACCCGTGAGGCGGGCGAGCGGCACATCGACGAAGGCCGGGTCGCCGACATGGCGTTCCTTGTCCGCCGTCGCGATCTTCATCGCCTCGCAGACCGTGCGGATGTAGTCGGCCGAGTTGTGGCCCATGCCTTTCAGGTCGAAATGTTCGAGGATGTTCAGCATCTCCAGCAGCATGACGCCGCCGCCAGGCGGATGGCAGGAAGCGACGCGCAGGCCCCGGTATATCGTCTCAATCGGATCGGAGCGGCCAACCTTGTAGGCCTCCAGGTCGGCCTTGCGCATCAGGCCATTGTTGGCGCGCATGTCGGCGTCGATCACGTCGGCGATGGCGCCGCGGTAGAACGGATCGGCCCCATCCCGCTGGATAATGCGCAGGGTTTCGGCCATATCCGGGTTGATCACCGGCTCGCCGATGCGCTTGATCCGGCGACCGCCCTTGCCATCGTCGGTGAAGTAGACCTGCCGGCCGGTGGCGGAGAACGCCAGCCGCTCCTCCACCTGCACCCGGCCGAGGGCCGCGCCATGGGTCCACCAGAAATAGACGTGCGGACGCACGGCGAAGCCCTTTTCCGCCTGCCTGACCGCTGGCGCGACCACATCCGACCAATCCCACGAGCCGAAATCGCGAACCGCCTCGAAATAGGCCATCAGCGAGCCCGGCGTGGTGATCGCGCCATAGCCGAGGTCGTTGACGTTGTCCTTCAGGACAAAGCCAAAGCCGTCGCGCGTTTCCTCGATCAGCAGGTTGTGCCACATGTCCGGCGTGGCCGCCAACGGGGTCTTGCCGTGGAAATCCAGGCAGGTGTGGACGCCCTTGCCGGGCATGTAGATCTGGCAGTTGCCGAAGCCGGCGATGCCGCACATCTGCGGATCGACGACGCCTTGCACCAAGGCCGCCGCCATCGCCGCATCGACCGCATTGCCGCCGGCCATCAACACCCGCGCGCCCGCTTCGGAGGCTTCCGGCTGGGCTGTGACAATCATCGCGTCCGACATGGCATTGCTCCTCAATAAGGAATGGATCGACCGGAATTAGAGCGGATTAGGGCTTGGGCGGCAACCGACTCTACGGCGTGTGAGGCCGGGCATCCGCTTCTTCCAATCAGCCGGCTTCGCTGTACAATCGGCGGCAATCCACCGGCTCACCCCTGCCGGCAATCTTTCAAGAAGGAGGAAACCCCATGCGCCTCGTCCGATACGGTGATCCCGGCGCCGAAAAGCCGGGTATGCTCGATAATGCTGGGCAGTTGCGCGATCTGTCCTATGTGATTGCCGACATCACGCCGGATCAACTCGATCCTATCGCCCTCGACATCCTGCGGTCGGTCGAGCCCTCGACGCTGCCGGTGGTTTCCGGCAATCCGCGGCTGGGTGCGCCGTTGGCGGGCGTCGGCAAGATGATCTGCATCGGCCTGAACTATCTGGATCACGCCCGGGAAGTGAACAAGGCGCCGCCGGACGAGCCGCAGATCTTCAACAAGGCGATTAACTCGCTCTGCGGCCCCTACGACCCGATCATCCGGCCCAAGAACAGCCAGAAGCTGGATCACGAGATCGAACTGGCCATCGTCTTTGGCTCCACCTGCCGCTATGTGTCGGAGGCGGATGCGCTGAACCATGTCGCCGGCTATGCGACGTTCAACGATGTGTCGGAGCGCGCCTTCCAGATGGAGCATGGCGGCGGCGCGACCAAAGGCAAGAGCGCCGACAATTTCGGCCCGCTCGGCCCCTGGCTGGTGACGGCGGATGCGGTGCCGGATCCAGGCAAGCTGGGGATCTGGTGCGAGGTCAACGGCGTGCGCCACCAGGACGGCAACACCTCGAACCTGGTGTTCGGCGTCGCCAAGTCCATCGCCTACCTCTCGCAGTTCATGACATTCCTGCCGGGCGACGTGCTGGCGACCGGCACACCCGCCGGCGTCGGCCATGGCGCGAAGCCAGAGCCGCGCTATCTGCAACCGGGCGACGTGGTGCGGTGCGGCATCGATGGGCTGGGCGAGCAGGAGCACACGGTCGTCGAGTACGAGGGCGCTTAGCGCAAAGCCCGCTAGCTGCGATCAGGCCGCCGCATACGCCTCGGCGAAGAAGGCCCGTTCCAGCGCGATGCAGCGAGCGAAGTCGTCCGCCGCCTGCGCCTGAGCCGCGGAGTCCGCGGTGAGCCAAATCTGATCGAACTGGCTACGCAAGTGCTCGACCACGCTTTCGAAATAGTCGCCGGAGTGCAGTGCGATCCATTCGCCGAAGTAGAATGGCAGGTGCGGCGCTCGGTCGGCGTAGGGTGCGGCCCAACTCAGATAGCTCCACTCCGCCCCGGTCAGCACCGCCAGCATCCGCTCGTGCCGGCCGGAGGTGGCGGCCTCCGCCATCAGCGCTTGCAGTCCGGCGGCGGTGGCGGACAGGGTCGGATGCTCGCGCTCGGATTGCGGCACGTCCAGTGCCTCGAACGAGCGCTGGAAGTAGGTGTTCTCAGGCCCGGCGATGACCCCCAGGAACTGCGCCTTCGGCAGAGCGTCCGGCAGGGTCGGCGACGTCGCAATCGCCGCCCCCATCAGCTTCACAAAGCCTTCGATAAAGGTGTAGTCCTGCGCCAAATACCAGGCGAGCTTGGCAGTCGGCAGAGTGCCTTCCGCCAATTCCCGAGTGAACGGATTGTCGGTCGCAGCATCCCAATCGCTTTGGCATTGCTGGCGCAGGCGGTCTGTCGGGCGCATCGATCAT
>CAXBDI010000042.1:0-29274 GCA_963974445.1 uncultured Alphaproteobacteria bacterium | reverse complement strand
ATGTGTGTGTGCTCCGGCACGAACAGCGCTTCAAAGCCACGGTCTTCCATGGCAACCGCCAACTCGACGATGTCGATATTGTAGTCGGTTGCGAACATAAAGGCGCCGATTTTCATGGGTGCAGTTCCTTCCTGTGAGCGGATCGGGGTCAGTCGCGGGGCAGCAGGTGTTTGGTGACCTTGCCGGTGGCGTTGTGCGGCAGTTCGTCAATGAAGCGCACCGATTTCGGTGATTTGTAGGCTGCCAAGTTTTCCCGACAATGGGCGATGACACGCGCCTCCGTCAAACCGGCTTCCGCGTCCGCGACGATAAAGGCGCGCCCAACCTCGCCCCAGCGTTGGTCCGGCACGCCGATCACCGCCGCCTCCGTCACGCCGTTCAGGCGGAACAGCGCGTCCTCGACCTCCGCCGGATAGACGTTTTCGCCGCCGGAGATGTACATGTCCTTCCAGCGGTCGACGATGTAGAAATAGCCGTCCGCATCCATCCGCGCCGCGTCGCCGGTCTTGAACCAACCGCCCGGCAGGAAAGCCGCGGCGGTTGCCTCCGGTAGCTGCCAATAGCCTGCGGTGACCGTCGGCCTACGGATCAGCAACTCGCCGACGCTGTCCGGCGGCAGGTCGTTGCCGGCATCGTCGACGATTTTCAGATCGACGTGCATGGCTGGCAATCCGCAGGAGCCGATTTTCTGCAATGCCATGTGTTTCGGAATAATCGTGCCGACGGACGCGGTTTCCGTCATGCCCCAGGCGTGCTCGAACAGCACGCCTTTCTTGGCATAGGCCTCCAGCAGCGAGCGAGGCGGCGCCGCGGCGCCGATGCCGACGCTGTGCAGATGGTCGAGTTTGGCCGAGGCGAAGGCGGGCAGTTGGCTGATGAACAGGAAGTTGGTCGGCACGCCCAAGGCATGGGTGAGCCCAACCTCACGGTCGGTCATCAGGCGCAGCATGACCTCCGCGTCGAACTGATCCATGATCGTGTTGTTGCCGCCGGCGTGCAGGATCGGGCTCAGATAGACGCAGAGGCCGCCGACGTGGAACAGCGGCAGCAGCGTCAAGCCATGGCTCTGGCCGGTAATGCCCGTCGCCACGGCACAGTTGACGGCGTTGAATAACTGCATGCCGTAGGTGATCACCGCACCCTTTGGCCGCCCGGTGGTGCCGCTGGTGTAGAGGATGACCCAGGGATCGTCGAAGCCGTGCTCGACCTCCGGAATATTGCCATAGGCGGCGCGCAGGCCCCCTCATAAAGGCATTTGCCGCCATCCGCCGCCTCGACCAGCATGACCTCATCGCCTAGCCGGGCCAGAGCCTCACGGGCGTTTTCCGCAAACTCCGGCGTGTGCACCAAAGCTTTCGGCGCGCAGTCGCCCAGGATGTAGGCGATCTCCGGCACCGCCAGCCGCCAGTTCATCGGCACGCAGATCGCGCCCAGGCGCCAGCAGGCGAAGATCAACTCCACCATGTCGGAGGAATTGTGCATCAGCAACGCTATGCGGTCGCCGCGGCCGACGCCGCAACGCTCGTGCAGGAACAGGGCGCAGCGCTCAATCCGGTCGTGCAGTTCCGCGTAGGTATAACTGCGCTTCGAGAGCAGGTCGGTGATCGCCGGCGCGTCCGGCTGCGCCACCGCATGTTTGGCGATCCAGTCGAAGGCCCGCATGCTCACCCGCCAGTGGTCTCCATGCCATAGAATGTGGCGGCGGCGTCATGGAACAGCCAACGTTTCTCCTCGGCACTTGCCCCGCCGGCCAGGCGCTTGAACGCGTTCCAATAGGTGCGGTAGCTGCCGGAGACCTTGTCGACTGGGAAGTTGCTCTCGAACATGGCGCGCTTCGGCCCGAACGCCTCGATGCAGGTGTCGATATACGGCTTCCAGACCTCGGCCAGCTTTTCGGACGAGGGAGGTTCCAGCAGTTCGTGGAAGTTGTGGCCGTTCACCTTCATGCCAATGCCGCCCAGCTTGACATAGACATTGTCGGAGGCGGCGGCGATGGCGCGGATGTCCTTCTGCCACTGCGGGAAGTACTCGGACTGCTTGCCGGCATAGGGGCCGACGCCGAGCGGCCCGCCGCAATGATCCAGCACGATCTTGGCGTCCGGGAAGGCTGCGGCCAACGAGGCGACGTCGCTTAATTGCGGGTGGTAGAGCCAGGCGTCGAAGGTCAGGCCCATGCCGGCCAGCACCTTGAAGCCCTCGCGGAATTTCGCGTCGCCGTAGAGGTGTTGCGGCGGGTTGGTGTGGGAGTTGTGCACCTCCGGCGCGGGGTCCCAGCCGGCGGCGTGGCGGATGCCTTTGAACCGGCCTTCGCCGCCTTTGCGTCCGCCACCGGCCAGCGCCAGCGCCTCCAGCACTTCGGCCACGCGCGCGCCTTGCGAAAGGTCGGCGCGGCCGACGATGGCGGCGCAGGGCCGGGCATCGCCGTAACGGCCGCTGGCGGCCATGGCGGCGGCCCCGTTGACGAACTCGACCTCGCCGACGGGTTTCAGATGCTCCGGCCCATCGGCGCGGTAGAAGGCGGTGCATTCGATGAACACGGTGGAGACCACGTTGTGCCCGTCCTCCGTATCCGCCCGCAATTGATCCAGCAGGTAGCGGTGCGTGGTGAAGTCCCAGAGGTGGTGATGTGGATCACAGATCGGCAGATCGGGCTCCAGTACGGTCTCAACACGTTTGGCGAGCCAATCGTCGTTAATGCCGCGGGCGCGGGTTTCGACGGTGCTTGTAGGGGCGGCGGACATGGGCTTTCCTCAAGGTATAGCGGCTGGGCGTTGCCATTCGGCAGCATTCTGGCGCCAACTATGCCAACCGCGCGCAGCCAAGCCAAGCGACAAGGCTTGGCTGAACGCCCGCAAGAAGGGGCCAGCCATGGCAGATGCACAGAAAACCGAGCGCGACGACGCCAATCCGACGATTTTCGTCATCCAGACCAAGGGCGCACGCGGCGCCAATAGCTTCGAAAAGCGCCTGGCGGCGTTTGCCGGCGACGAGACCGGCAGCCCGCTGATCCTGATCGGCCCGGACGAGTGGTTGCTGGCTCGCGCAGTCCAAAAGGCATTGGCGGTCAAGTTTGGCAGTGAGTCCGGTATTTTCCTCTGGCTGGCGAAACAGCCGGGCGTGCGCAAGGTCGAGCGGCTGCGCGGCCAGGTCGCGATGAAACGCTGGCACGACAACCCGCCGCCGCCGGCGCCGCGCATGGATACCGCCCAGCCGCGCAAAACGCTGGTCACCGGCGAGCAGGACGGCTGGTTCAGTTGGAACGTAAAGATGGTCGGCGCTCCGGAGGCTTGGGACATGCTGGGCTGGGACCGCAGCGGCGAACCGCCGTGGCGGCAGCCCTCGATCAAGGTCGGGCATCTGGATACGGGCGTCACGCCGCATGCCTGCCTGGAATTGCACGACGGCACCGCTGCCTCCAGCGGGCATGTGCTGATGCATGAGGGCGCGAACACCTACGACGCCGCAGTGCATGGCAGCCTGCCGCGCGACCCGTTGCTCGCGGCCGGCACGCCGGGCCATGGCCTGCGCACCCTCAGCGTGCTGTGCGGGCATCAGCAGAACCTGTTTTCCGGTGTCGCGCCGCGGGCGAACATCGTTCCGTTCCGAGTAACGAATTTCGTCGTGATCAACCCGCTCGTGAATACCAACAATGGCTTGACCGAGGGTATTCGCCGCGCGACGGAGGACAAGGGCTGCCGGGTGCTGTCCATCAGCCTGGGCGACCCGTGCTTTCCCGGCAAGCCGACCGGGCGGGCAGTGGACCGCGCCTACGAAATGGGGGTGATCATCGTCGCTGCCGCCGGCAACGTGACCAGCGAGGTGACGTTTCCAGGCCGCTATGCCCGCACCATCGGCGTCGGCGGCGTCTCGCGGAACCGCCGGCCATGGTCGGGCGGCAGCTATGGCCACCGCGTCGACCTGTGTGCGCCGGCGGACGAGGTCTACCGCGCGTTACGCGACGTTGGCGGCAGCGGGCGCGAGGGCTATTCGTCGAAGGATGGCGACGGCACGTCCTACGCCACCACGCATGTATCGGCCGCTGCGGTGCTATGGCTCGCCTATCACGGCGAAAAAGTTCAACGTCTCTATGGCGATACGTGGCGGCGGGTCGAAGCGTTCCGCCACTGCGTCAAACGTAGCGCCAAAACTGACGCTAATTGGGACTCCGCCAAGTACGGCGCCGGCATTCTTTGGATACCGGGATTGCTGCAAGAGGCTTTGCCGGATCCCTCCAGCCTGACGAAAATCAATGACCTCGCCGAAGACGACCTGGCATAGTGAGCGGCGGTTACCGCTTGCCGTAACCGCCGCCGCCCGGCGTGCGCATGGTGATCGTCTGGCCGCGGGTCAGGGTGTGGTCGGCGCGGACGTCGGTCGGTTTGCCGTCGATCAGCACCTCGCCCAGAGCGCCTGGGCCGCCGCCTTCCAGCCCTCTGGCCGGGTATTTCAGGCGCTCCGCCATGAAGATCATGCCGATGGGGGTTTCGGATTCGCTCTCGAAGACGACCTCCTGCCCCTCGCCGCCCCGATGTACGCCGTCACCGCCGGAGCCCTCGCGCAGGGATTTGGAGTGGACGAATAGCGGCGTGTTCCGCTCCACCAACTCCACCGGCACGTTGGAGATGTTGGAGGGCCAGGAATAGCAACTCTCGCCCGGCTTGGTCGGCAGCGCGCCCATGCCGCCGTTGAAGAACAGGGTGTTGGCGTAGGTGCGGCCGCGCTTGTCGATGCCGGTCTGGATGATCGACCAGAGCGGCGAACCGCACGCCGCCATGACCTTGTCCGGCAGGACGGGCGCCAGCGCCTGAAACACCAGCGCCGGGATATAGTGGCCGGTCGCCATGCGCCCGCCGACGCTGACCGGGCGGCGCGGGTTGACGATGGTGCCCTCCGGCGCCGTCACCTCCATGCAGCGGAAAATGCCGTCATTGTTAGGCACGTCCGGCAACAGCGCGCACTTCAGCGCGTAGGAGGCCATGGCGAAGGTGTAGGTCATGGTGCAGTTGATGGCGCGCGGAATCTGGGCGCTGGTGCCCTCGAAATCGATGGCGATGCGGTCGCCCTCGACTGTGATCGCGCATTGGTAGTGCAGCGGATGGTCGAAGCCGTCGGTGTCGAACTCTGCCTCGTAGCGGCCATCCGGCACCGCCGCCATCGCAGCGCGCATCGCCCGCTCGCTGCGGCCCTGGATTTCCTCGCCGAACGCGGTCAGGTCGCTGAGGCCGTATTCGCGCATCAGGTCGGAAACGCGCGCCTCCATCAACGTCAGGCCGGTGAGTTGCGCCCACAGGTCGCCTTCGGTCTGGTCCGGTGTGCGCACCTGGGCGCGCAGCAGTTTGATGAAGGTGCGGTCGACCTCGCCCCGGTCGAGCAGCTTCATCGCCGGGATCTGGAAACCCTCCTCGAACACCTCCTTCGGCACGACGGAGCGCACCTTGCCGCCGATATCCGGCGCGTGCGCGGTGGAGGCGGCGAAGGCCGCCAGCTTGCCGTTGTGGAAGATCGGCTTGGCGACGGTGACATCGTTCAAATGGCCGGTCGCGACCCACGGATCGTTGCAGATATAGACGTCGCCGGGGTTCATGTTCTCCCGGCCGATTTCCTGGAGAAAATGCTGCACGGTCACCGGCAGGCAGGCGTTGAAGCTGGGAATGCTCTCGGTGTTCTGCACCAGGGAATGGCCGTCGGCATCGGTGATGACGCAGGCAAAGTCATTGCTCTCGTTCACCAGGGTGGAGAAGCTGGTGCGCTGCAAGGTCTTGGCAGCCTCGTCGGCGGCAGAGATCATGCGGCGCCAGATGACTTCCAGCGTAACGGCGTCGAAGGGGGCGGTGGTGGTCATAGGGTTACCCTCCCAACAAGCAAATGTGTACCCGGCCTTGAGCCGGGGTCTTCTTTGTGCCCCGGCCTTGAGCCGGGGTCTTCTTTGTGCCCCGGCCTTGAGCCGGGGTCGCTCGCCGAGTTCGCGCAAAAGCGGAAGCCGGCCCCGGCTCAAGGCCGGGGTACATCAGAGCTTCACACATCACAAATCCACCACGATGTTGCCGTCCGCCGCCACTCGCGCGCGACCGCTGGGACCGACGATTAGGGTGCTGGCGGCTTCCTCAATCACAGCGGGGCCTTGGAAGGCGTAGCCTGCCGGCAGGTCGGCGCGGTCATAAACCGGGGTCTGGACGAATCCATTGGCTTCCGGAAAATACAGGCTGCGCCGGGCATTCGGTTTGGGCTCGCCGGTGGCCGTGACGGCGGACGTGGGCCGCTCGCCCGGCACCTCAGCGGAGACGGCTGTCCGGATGTTGATGATCTCCACCGGCACTGCCGGCGGCGTGCGGGTGAATTTTTCGATATAGGCGGCCTCGAAGGCTGCGATGAGCGCCGGTTTGGACTTGGCGTTGTAGGGGCCGGGCGGCAGACTGACCACGACCTCAAACGCCTGACCGACATAGCGGATGTCGGCGAGACGTTCGACTTGCGATAGCGCCGGATCGAGGCCGGTGCCGGCGATTAGGGTGCGAGCCTCGGCCTCCAGCGCGGCGAAGCGAGCCTCGAATACCGACCAGTCGAGCATGTCCAACTCCACCGCGACGGTCGCGACCCGGTCCACCCGCGCCGGCGCAATCAGCAAGCCGACGGCGCTGGCCACGCCGGCGGCGGGCGGCACGATGATGCGGCGGCAGCCGAGCTTTTGCGCGACGTGATAGGCGTGCAGCGGGCCGCCGCCTCCCGTCGCCAGCAGCGCGTATTTGCGCGGGTCCTTGCCGCGCTCGGCGATGTGGACGCGGGCGGCACCGGCCATGGCTTCGTTGGCGATATCGTGGATGCCCCAGGCGGTCTGCTCAGGTGAGAGGCCAGCGTCGGCTGCGAGGCGGCCCACCGCAGCGCTGGCCGCCTGCATATCCACGTCCATCGAACCGCCGGCGAAGAACTCCGGGTTGAGGTAGCCCAGCAGGAAGTTCGCGTCCGTGACGGTGGGGAGTTCCCCGCCCAGGCCATAGCAGGCAGGGCCAGGCTCAGACCCGGCGCTATCCGGCCCGACCTGCAACAGGCCCAGCGCGTTCAGCCGCGCGATAGAGCCGCCGCCCGCGCCGATCTCGATCAGCTCGATGGTGGAAATCTTGATCGGAAAGCCGGAGCCATGCGCAAAGCGTTTCTGCCGCGCCGCCTCAAAGTCATATGCGATCAGCGGCTGACCATCATCCACCAGCGAGAGCTTGGCCGTCGTCCCGCCCATATCGAAGGCCAGCACGTGGCCGTCACCGTCGTTGGCACCGAACCAAGCGCCGGCCAGAGCGCCGGCAGCGGGGCCGCTTTCCAGCAGAGCGACCGGCGCCTGCTTCGCCTGCTCCAGCGCGCCGAGGCCGCCGTTGGAGAGCATCAGTTGCAGCGGTGCGGCAATGCCCAGCCCGGCCAAATCCTCGGCCAACCGGTCCAGATAGGTCGCGGCCAGCGGCTTGATATAGGCGTTAACCACCGTGGTTGAGGTGCGTTCGTACTCCCGGATTTCCGGCGCAACCTCGATGGAGAGCGATATGGCCAGGTCGGGCACGGCCTCGGCCAATGCAACACCCGCCGCCCGCTCGTGCGCCGGGTTGGTGTAGGAATGCAGGAACACGACCGCGACCGACTGCACGCCGTCGGCCTGCAGGCTCTTAACGGCCTCGACCAACGCCGAAAGGTCCAGCGGCACCCGCTCCTTGCCCTCGGCATCGATACGCCCGGCCACCTCCCGCCGCCATACGCGCGGCGCGAGCGGCGGGGGTTTGGCAATGGCGAGGTCGTAGAGTTCGTATTTGCGCTCCCGCCCGATCTCCAGCACATCGCGGAAGCCCTCCGTCGTGATCAGGCCGGTCGCGGCGCCCTTGCGCTCGATAGTGGCGTTGGTGAACAGTGTGGTGGCATGGACGACGCGGCCGATCTCCGCCGCCGGCAAGGCGTCCTCGTCCAGCACCTGCCGCACGCCGGCAATAACGCCGGCTGCCGGGTCGGTGTGGGTGGTCAGCACCTTGCGCGCGAACTGGTGGCCTTCTTTGTGGTCAAAGACGACAATGTCCGTAAATGTGCCGCCAATGTCGATGCCGAGCGAGTAGCGTGCGCTCACCGGGCGACCCCCTGGCCGAAATGCGGCATCACCTCTTCGGCGAACATGCGCATGGAGCGTTTGGCCTCGCTGAAGGCCAGATTGTGGAAGTTGACCTGTAGCGTCGCGTGCTCGAAGCCGCCGGTTTGCTGCTGATACATCTCGATATTCTCGATGATTTCCGCCGGCGTGCCGATCCAGGCCGCACCCTTGGCGATCTGGGTATCGGTCGTTTCCTGCTGCATGGCCTTGATGATCTTGTCGTAGCCGGGATAGTCGTCGGAACTCATGCCATCCAACCAGTCGGAGGCGCCCTCGACCAGCGATTTGAGGTAGGCGTCCAGTTGTGGGCGGGCCAGTTCGCGGGCCTTGGCGCCGTTGGGATGGCAGAACATGTGGTGGGCCAACATCACCTCGCCCCGGCCCTTGTGGCCGGCCTTGGCGCGGGCCTCGCGGTAGATGCCGATCAGCTCCTTCATCGCCGCACCCAGCATCGGCACGCACATGATGTTGTGACCAGCCGCACCGGCGAACTCGAACGACGAGGGCGTCGCCAGGGCCGCCACGTAGAACGGCGGGCGCGGCAATTGCGTCGGGCGCGGCAGGGTGGTTGTATCGGCGATCTGATGGAATTCGCCGGCGTCGGTGACGTTTTCCTCCTCCAACAGCCGGCGCACCTGCTCCAGCCCTTCCCGGAAGCGGGCGACGGACTCATTCGGCGAGACGCCAAAGCGGCGGAATTCGTGCGGCAGGAAGGCCCGGGCAAAGCCGACGTCGAGGCGACCATTCGAGATCGCATCCAACATGCCGATCTCGCCCGCCAGCTTCAGCGGGTTGTTGAAGGCAGGCAGGACTGCGCCGGTGATCATCCGCGCCTTCTTGGTGCGCGCCGCGGCGGCGGCCAGAAACACGATGGGGTTCGGCGAGTAGCCGCCGTAGTAGTGAAAGTGGTGTTCGACGATGCGCACGTGGGTGTAGCCGAGCGGGTCGCAGAGATCGACCAGGGCCAAAGCCTCCCGGAAATACTGGTCGGCGGGCTTCTGCTCGGGCTTAACGTCTGGAAAGAACTGGATGCCGAATTCCATGAGGTGGGGCGTCTCCGACAAGGGGCTGTGTGCGTCTACCCTACCGACCGAACGCTACCTCGGAAAGATGCCACGGCTGTGTCATCAGGGCTATCGCATTTGACAGAGCTGGTCCCGAAAATTTGGACAGGGTTCTAAGGTGTGTTCCACCGAGTATCGGAGGAACAGAGTATGGCGAAGCGTCGCCGTTTTACGGGTGAGTTCAAAGCAAAGGTTGCATTGGAAGCGCTGGGTTGCTTCGTCGCCTGCGGCTTCTTGCAATGACGGCGGCGGCGTTGTTGACCAGATGGGTCAGCCGGCCCAGCGCCGCATCCGCTTGCTGGAACATCGCCGCGACCGCGGCCCGGTCGCTGATATCGGCCTGGACTGCAATGCCCTGCTGGCCGGCGGCCTCCACATCCGCCACTACGCGCGCGGCGGCGTCTGCATTGCCGGCATAGTTGACGGCGACGTCATAACCCTTCGTCGCCAACAGGCGGGCGGCGGCAGCGCCGATGCCACGGCTGCCGCCGGTGATCAATACAATCTTCGACATGAGGGATATTCGCTTTCATTGCGGAGGGCACGGAAACGCTCTAAGGCTTTAACCCAATCGTCCATCGCCGCCGGAGGCAACCCCAATGTCGCATTACTTCATCGAGAACCCGCGCGAGCACGGCCTGAAGTTCAACCCGTTCAAGGCTCTGGTGGCGCCGCGTCCCATCGCCTGGGTCTCGACCATCAGCGCCGCAGGCGTGACCAATCTGGCCCCCTACAGCTTTTTCAACGCGGTGGCCGACTCGCCGCCCATGGTGATTTTTGCGCCGAACAACCCGCGGCCCGGCGGCGGCGCCAAGGACACGCTCGCCAATCTGGAGCAGACGGGCGAGTTCGTCATCAATCTCTGCAGCTACGACCTGCGGGTGGCGATGAACGAAAGCTCGGCCCATGTCGATCCCAGCGTGGACGAGTTCGAGTTGGCAGGATTGACCAAGGCCGACTGCCATCACGTTAAAGTGCCCCGCGTTGCCGAGGCTCCGGCGTCGCTGGAGTGCAAGTTCCTGTTCCGCACCCGCCTGCCCTCCTCCAGCCCGAAGGCGGAGAACAACGTGGTGTTCGGTGAGGTGCTGGGCATCCATATCGCCGAAAACATCCTGAAGGACGGCATGGTCGACATGCTGGCTTATCGGCCTTTGGCGCGGCTCGGCTACATGGAGTATTCCTGGGTGCAGAGCGTGTTTTCGATGGACCGGCCGGATCAGGATCTCGCCAGCTACGAAGGCAAGAAGACCAACGCGCGCGCGGCGGAGTAGAATAGAGACCCGTCACGGAAGCATCACACACAAGTAGTAGACAAGCGGCGAATCCGTTGGCCTGATAAGGTCTTCGGATACGCGACCGTATGAGGGACACCGCTTGCGCGCACCGCCCCTGCTTCCCGGATCATCCGCCACAAGGCTGCGATCCCCGGCTGTGACCGCAGCAGCGCTGCCCTTCCTCCCCGCCTTTTGCGCCGCCAGAGCATCCGCTTGGCGGCGTTTTTGTTGGGCAGCACTATGCCCGAACCAGCAGGAGAGACCTTCATGGGCCGGAAAGCAGCACGGCAGCGCGTCACCCAGTTGGACGATGCGCGGCAGCACAAGGCGTTTCGCGAGACCCGATTTCTGAACCGCGACGACGCCGCCAATAACTGGGACCCGCTCGCCACCATCGATGAGCAGCGCGACCGCCGCTATGTGCGCAATGTCCGGCCGCTGTCGGACAACCAGCGCCAGTTGATGGAGGCGGTGGCCTCGCACAGTCTGACCTTCGCCATCGGCCCCGCCGGCACCGGCAAAACCTACCTGGCCATCGCCCAGGCCGTAGAGGCGTTGGAAAAGGGCTCGGTCAGCCGCATCATGCTCACCCGCCCCGCAGTCGAAGCCGGCGAGCACCTGGGGTTTCTGCCCGGCGCGCTGGAGGACAAGCTCGACCCGTACCTGCGCCCGCTGTTCGATGCGTTGGGCGAGCGGCTGGGCGGCAAGCGGCTGCGCCAGATGATGAGCGACGGCACCATCGAAATCGCGCCGGTCGCCTATATGCGCGGCCGCACGCTCAACAACGCCTTCGTGGTGATCGACGAGGCACAGAACTGCACCTACGCGCAGATCAAGATGCTGCTGACCCGCCTCGGCTGGCACTCGACCATGGTCGTGACCGGTGACCCGGAGCAGACCGACCTGCTGCCCGAACTCTCCGGCCTCGGCGAAATCGCTCGCCGCATGGACCCGCTGGAGCGCGTCGCCGTCGTCCGCATGACCCGCGACGACGTCGTCCGCCACCCCTTGGTCGCGGAGATGCTGGAGGTGTTGTGAGGGCGATCTACACCCCCACCTCCATCGGCAGGTCGCTCTTCGCCCATTCCTGCAGGCTTGCGTCGTAGACCTGTACGTTGTCCTGGCCCAGCAGGTGCAGGACGAAGGCGTCGCCGCTGGCAGCGATGCCGCCGCCGCAATAGGTGATGACCCGATCCGTGGAGAGGCTGCCGACGCTCTCGAACTGCTGGCGCAACTCGTCCAGCGGGCGGAAGCGCTTGGTCGCCGGGTCGATCAGATTGCGCGCCGGCACGCAGACACTGCCGGGAATGCGTCCGGGACGGCCATAGTGACTGCCGCCGGAGCCGTCATGCTGTTCCGGCAACAGCGCGTTGACGGTGAGCGTATCGCTGGCGCCCATGGCGTCTTTGACCGCCGCCATATCGCAGAACAGGTCACGGTTTTCAGTGAGCGTCAGCGATTGCGCGGCAACCGGCTTGGCTTCGCCGCTCTCCACCGGCCGGCCCTCGGCCTTCCAGGCGTGCAGACCGCCGTCGAGAATCGCCGCGTTATCGAAGCCATAGTGGCGCAGCATCCACCACAGCCGCGTCGCCCAGTGCGCGACGTCAGCGTAGAGCACCAGGCGCGTATCGTTGCCGACGCCCAGCTTGCCCAGCGCCGCCGCGAACGCATCCGCATTCGGCAGCGTAAAGCGCAGCGGGCTAGAGGTGTCGCTTAAGTCGCTAATCAGATCGGCGAAGCCGGCGCCTGGAATATGCGCCGCCTCGAACGCGGCCAGGCCGCTTTCGGCGCGCATGTCGCCGCCGGGCAAGGGGTGCAGTGTCACGGTGCAGTCCAACACCCGCACGTTCGGGTCGTCACGATGCGCGGCCAACCACTCGGTGGAGACCAGCGGGCTGAAGCCATCGCTCTTGTCGGTCATTGCTTGGGGCCTTTCGGAAAGATGGACGGGAAGGCGGTAGCCCTGCATGCTAGCCCGTCCGTCTCCAATGAACCATCCATGATGCATTTTCTCCCCGAAACGCCGCCGCGATGACACCCGTCGCCCGCGGCATTCTTTATATGATCATCGGCACCATGCTGCTGGCCACCCAGGATGCGATTACCAAGCTGTTGACCGTCACCTACTCGCCCGGCGAGGTGATGGCGATCCGCGGCGCGTGCTCCTTTGCGCTGCTGGCGGTGCTGGTGCATCGCGAGGGCGGTTGGCGCAAGGTCAAGGCGAAAAAGCGCGGACTGGTCTGGATCCGGGCGGTGCTGGGGTTCGCAACCAGCCTGGTGATCGTCACTGGCTTCTCGAAGCTGCCGCTCGCCGACGCCATGGCCGTGCTGTTTGCAGCACCGCTGTTTGTGGCCGTGCTGCAAGGACCCTTTCTGGGCGAGCGGGTCGGCCGTGCCCGCTGGATCATCGTCTGGGCAGGCTTCGCCGGTGTGCTGATCATGGTGCGCCCGAACCCCAGCGGTATCGACTGGCTGATGCTTTGGCCGTTGGGCGCGGCGGTGCTGTCGGCGATCCGCGATACGGTCACACGCAAGCTGGCGGGCTTCGACAGTTCCGCGACCCTGCTGCTCTATACGCAGATCGCCAGCACCATTGGCGGCGCGTTTTTCCTGTCTGGCAATACGCCGATCCCGGAATGGTGGCAGGTCGCCGCCTTCTTTGCCGCCGGCAGCATGGCCGGCATGGCGCACTTCCTGACGATCACGGCATTCCACCTGGCAGAAGGTGCGACGGTCGCACCGTTTCGTTACTTTTCGCTGCTGTGGGGCGTCGTGTTAGGCTTCGGTGTGTGGGGCGATATTCCCGATCGTTACATCGCCGCTGGCACGGTGCTGGTGATAGGGTCGGGCCTCGCCATGATGCAACTCGAACGAAGGAAGAGACGGACCGTTGGCTAAGACTGCACTCAAACCCTTCCACCTCGCCCAATTCCTGGTGCATGGGCCGGCCTACCATTCGATTGCCATGTGGCGGCATCCGAAGACCGACCACACCAACTACGACTGGCGCAGGCCGGAGTTGTATCAGCACATCGCAAGGGTGTGTGAGCGCGGGCTGTTTGACATGGTGTTCTTTGCCGACCTGAACTACGTCTCCGACACCTACACCGGCACGATGGCGCCCGCTCTGCGCAATGCCACGCAAGCGCCGGAGCACGATCCGATCCCGCTGCTGTCGTACATGGCGGCGGTCGCGCCGAAAATCGGCGTGGCGGCGACCTTCTCCACCAGCCACTCGCACCCGTTTTACGTGGCGCGCATGTTCGCGACCATCGACCACCTGACGGGAGGGCGGGCCGGCTGGAACGTGGTGACGTCGATCAACCACAACCTCGACAACAACTACGGCACAGAGCGTCTGCCGAGCGAGCAGCGCTACGACCGCGCCGACGAGTTCATGCAGGCCTGCCGGGCGCTCTGGGATTCGTGGGAGGAGGATGCGGTGGTCATGGACCAGAAGAACGCGATCTTCGCCGACCCGGACAAGGTGCATCGGGTGAATTTCGAGGGGCAGTTCTACAAGACCCGCGGCCCGCTGAACGTCACCCGCTCGCCGCAGAACGGCCCGGCGATCCTGCAGGCCGGCACCTCGCCCAAAGGCAAGGATTTCGCCGCCCGCTACGCCGATGCGATCTTCGCCATTCAGCCACGGGCGGAGGACGCGCACGATTATTGGGCCGACATCAACGAGCGCACGCAATCGCTCGGTCGCGGCAAGCATGCCTGCAAGATCCTGTTCGGCGCGCAGCCGATCATCGGCTATGACGAGGCCGACGCGCGGGTGAAGCAGCAATTGCATAACGATCTGGTGCCGTTGGAGGGCGGCAAGGCGATCTTCTCCGGCCATTTGGACTTCGACCTGTCGCAGCTCGACGACGACACCCTGATGGCGGACCGCAACGAGCCGGAACTGCTGCGGATGAAGAACCGCTTCCGCGATAAGGACGGCCGCAAGATGACCTTGGCGGAGGTCGCGAAACGCCATGGCCAGAGCGTCGGCCTGCCGCAATTCGTCGGCACGGCAAACAGCGTCGCCGACCAGATGGAGGAGTACATCGCGATGGCCGGCGGCGACGGCTTCATGGTCTCCGCCACCCACTCGCCCGGCGCTATCGAGGAGTTCGTCGACGAGGTCGTGCCGATCCTGCAAGCCCGCGGACGGGTGCGGACGGAGTACACCGGGCGCACGCTCCGGGATCACCTGACGCAGTTCGATTGAGCGCCGGGGGACGCGCCGGCCATGTCGCTAAGACGCCCTCTCAGCGTGGCGTCGTTCGGGGTTTGGGCTGTCGATTGGCCATCAGGCCGACCGGCTCATGTTCGTCCGGATTGCGCCGGTTGCCGCCGCTGCCGGATTGGCTAAAGTTTGACGAAACACTGATTTCTGACCAATTCCCTTGCAAGAGGCTCCCGCCATGGCACAGCCACTCAAAGACGCGAACCCGTTCGAGACCGACCTGGAGAAGACGTCTGCCAACTACGAGCCGCTGACGCCGCTCTCGTTTCTGCAACGCACCGCCTGGGTTTTCCCGAACCATACCGCGGTGATCCATGGACAGATCCGTCGAACCTGGAAGGAAGTGCACGACCGCAGCCACCGCCTCGCCGGTGCGCTTTCGCGGCGCGGCTATGGTTTGGGCGATTCCATCGCCGTCATGCTGTCCAATACGCCGGAAATGCTGGAATGCCACCACGGCGTACCGATGACCGGTGCGGTGCTGAACACGCTGAACACGCGGCTGGATGCCGCCACCATCGCCTTCATCCTGGAGCATGGCGAGGCCAAGATGCTGATTGCGGATCGGGAGTTCTCGGCGACGGTCAAGGAGGCCATCGCCAAACTACCGCACGAGATCGTCGTCATCGATGTGGACGATCCGCAATACACCGGCCCTGGCGACTTGCTGGGCGAGAAAACCTATGAGGCGCTGCTGGACGAGGGCGACCCGAACTTTCCCTACGCGCCGCCCATTGACGAGTGGCAGGCGATCAGCCTGAACTACACCAGCGGCACCACTGGCAATCCGAAGGGTGTGGTCTATCACCATCGCGGCGCCTACCTGAACGCGGTCTCCAACGTGCTGAGCTGGTCGATGCCGATGCATCCGGTCTATCTCTGGACGCTGCCGATGTTCCACTGCAATGGCTGGTGCTTCCCGTGGACCGTGACGATGCAGGCCGGCACGCATGTGTGTCTGCGCCGGGTCGAGGCCGCGAATATCTACAACGCCATCGCCGACCATAAGGTCGATCATTTCTGCGGCGCGCCCATCGTGCTCAACATGGTCGTCAATGCCGACAAGAGCATGCGCAGGGAATTCGATCATACCGTCAACATCATGACCGCCGCCGCACCGCCGCCGCCCTCGACCTTGGAGAAGATGGAGGATGCCGGCTTCCGCATCACCCACGCCTATGGCCTGACCGAGACCTACGGCCCATCCGTCGTCTGCGCCTGGAACAGCGAGTGGGACGCCCTGCCCGCCGCCGACCGCGCCGCGATGAAGGCGCGCCAGGGCGTGCGCTACACCATGCTGGAGGGCCTCAACGTCTTCGACCCCGAAACTTTGGTTGAGGTGGAACCCGACGGCGAGCAGTTGGGCGAGGTGATGATGCGCGGCAACGTCGTGATGAAGGGCTACCTGAAAAACCCGGACGCGACCGAGCAGGCGTTTGCCGGCGGCTGGTTCCATTCCGGCGATCTGGGCGTCATGCATGACGATGGCTACATCGCGTTGAAGGACCGCTCCAAGGACATCATCATTTCAGGCGGCGAGAACATCTCGTCGGTTGAGGTCGAGCAGACGCTCTACCGTCACGACGCGGTTGCCGAAGCCGCGGTTGTCGCCAAGCCGGACGAGAAATGGGGCGAGACGCCCTGCGCCTTCCTGGAACTGAAACCCGGCGTCGCAGAACCTGCTGCGGAAGACATCATCGCGTTCTGCCGGGGTCACATGGCGCGGTTCAAGGCGCCCCGCCATGTCGTGTTCGGTCCCCTGCCGAAAACCTCCACCGGCAAGGTCCAGAAATTCGTCCTGCGCGAGCGGGCCAAGGAGATTTAGGGCGCCGCCGTTCACAGCGCATAGACGCCGATTGCGGTGTGGCCTTTGATCTTGATGCTGTCATAGCGCGCGGCGGTGGGCAGAAGGTCGGCGGGCGAAAGGTGGCTTTCTTCGCAGGCGGCCGTCACCACCGGCTCGCCGATCAGGATGCGGCAGCCGAGCTCGCGGGTGGCAGCCTCCAGCCGGCTCGCGACGTTGACGGTGTCGCCCAGCACGGTGAACTCCATGCGCCGGGCGCTGCCGATGTCGCCGATCACCACCTCGCCATATTGGATGCCGACCGATAGTCTGATCCGGTTGGGCTCTGTCTGTGCGGCGCTCCACGCGTCGATGGCGCTCACCATGGATTGCGCGCAGGCGATGGCGTTGGCCGCATCGCGCGGGCCGCGTCGAGGGGTGCCAAACGTCGCCATCAGGCCGTCGCCCAGGTATTTGTCGAGCGTGCCGTCATGCTCGAACACGGCAGCCTCCAATTTGGCATGCACTTCCCGTAGCAAGCCAATCACTTCGCCCGGCGAATGCTGCTCGGCCCATTCGGTAAAGCCGACGATGTCGGCAAACAGCACGGCTACCGGTTGGGTTCGGGTGCTGCCTAACGGTTCGTCCCGACCGGCCAGACTGTCGACCATGTTCGGCGGGAAATACCGCGCGAGGTTGGATCGCTCCCGCGCCAACTGCGCCTGCTCCAGCACCAGCCGGCGCGAGCGGTGCACCGATAGCGCCAGGATGCCGGTGACGATGGTCAGGATCATCAGGTCTTGATACAGCCCATGCAGATCGACGAAATTAAAGTTCTCGCGTGCCGCAATCCAATCGGTAACATCGTTCAAGGGCGTATCCAGATAGGTGAAGCTGCCGGGCTGCTGGGCCACCCACAGATATACGGATGCCCAGGCGATTCCGGCAATCAGCCCGGTCACAACCGTCCGACGCGTCGAATAGCTGAGCCCGACGCTGGACAGGATCACAAAGAAAAAACCGAAATTGCCGCTCTCCAACCGCAAGGGCGGCGGAAGGGTCCAGTCGTTCAGGGGATTGTCCGCAGTCGTGGTGAAGGCCAGCAGCCCGAAATCGAAGGCGATCAACAGGAGCCGCGCCCACGTCCAGTGCGGCGCGTAGGCCGTCACACGATAATGCCCATAGCCGCAGGCAATGAACGCCAGGATCAACGGCAGGTAAAACAGCGTTTCTTCCCACGGCATCAATGTCGTCAGCCAGATGCTGATGATCGCCAGGGAGATGGCGCGGGCACAAAACGCAAGCCACTCGCGCGACACCTCCTCCCGTTGGAATATGGTCGGCATGGCGGCGTCTGTCCGGGAGTTCGACCGGCCGGCGTCGATATCGCCCGCGGAAGTTATGGTGGTCGTCATGGCGGTCAAGCCTCTCGAAACGCGGTATGACTGCGCCAGCATGGCGCGCAGCGGGGCAAAACGCCAGAAAGGCGGTCAGCCGCCAACGGGCCGCTGCGGTTCCGCCCGCAACCGCAACAGCGCCACCTCCGGCGGGCAGTTGTGGCGGCGCGGAATGCCGGAGACTCCGGCGCCACTGGTGGTGTATCCCAGCATCGAACCTTCGCGCCACAGGCCGCGCACCAGGTCCGGCCGGCGCGAATTCGCAAACACCGGCCGGCCGCCTGGCAGGCAAATCTGGCCGCCATGGGTATGGCCGCAGAGATAGAGATGGGCTCCGGCAGCAGCGGCCTCGGCGGCCAGATCCGGCGCGTGCGCCAGGACGATGCGGAAGCCGTCAGCCGCCTGCTGCAATGCGGTGAGCATCGGCCCCTGCGGCTGCTCGAACGGATCGTCCAGGCCCAACAAATCGATAGCCGCGCCATCGTGATCCAGCGTGACGCGCTGATCAATCAGCAGCTTCCAGTCCTGTTTGAGCCGAAGTGCGCGTGCCAGCCGCGCCGAGTCGTAGTTGCCCAGCGTCAGGTACACGCCATGCCGGGACGTTACCTCAGCCAGGATCGGCTGCATGGCGGCGATCACCCTGTCGGGCGGCGCGTTGTATCGGGGAGCATAGTCGCCGGTCAGCACGCAAAGGTCGGCCTTCGCGCCGGCAACGGCGGCTTTTGCAGCCTCCGCCACTCCCGCCAACGATCCCAGATGCAGGTCGCTGATATGCAGAATGGTGAAATTGTCGAGGCGCGGGTCCAACCCGGCGACCGCCACAGTGCTTTGGGTCAAGCGCACGTCGCGCGCTTGCGCGATGCCGGCGGCGTGCTGCCCCATCGCCCACATTGCCGCCTCGAACAGCGGTTTGCGCAATGGCCGCCATAGCCTGCGTCTCGCGACCGCCAGCAGCGATCGCCGGCCCGTAAACCGCAGGCCCGGCGGCAGCCGCCGCGCGGCGGCCCATGTCTCGAACACGCAATCATCCAATGAGCCAGCCCCAAGCCCAGTCAATCAGCCAGACCGTCCCAGAACTCCTTCACCTTCTTGAAGAAGCCCTCGGTGTGGGGGTGTGAGCCGGCCTCGCCGGCATCGTCGAACTCGCGCAGCAACTCTTGCTGCCGCTTGCTCAGTTTGACCGGCGTTTCCACGCGTGCTTCGATGAACATGTCGCCCTGGCCACGGTTGTGCAGGCGGCGCATACCCTTGCCGCGCAACCGGAACTGGTGGCCGCTCTGCGTGCCGGGCGGGATCGTCACCTTGGCGCGATTGCCGTCGATGGTCGGCACTTCGACCGCACCGCCGAGTGCGGCGGTCACCATCGGGATCGGCACCTCGCAGTGGATATCCGCCTCGTCGCGCTGGAACACCGGGTGCGGCTTGATCGACAGGAAGATGTAGAGATCACCGGCCGGCGCACCGCGCATCCCCATCTCGCCCTCGCCGGAAAGGCGAATGCGCGTGCCGTCGTCGACACCGGGGGGAATGGTGACATTCAGGGTCTTTTCGCGGTGTACCCGCCCCTGGCCGCCGCAGGAATTGCAGGGATCGGAGATCATCTGACCCGCGCCCTGACAGGTCGGGCAGGTGCGCTCCACCGTGAAGAAGCCCTGCTGCGCCCGCACCCGCCCGGCGCCATGGCACATCGGGCACTGCTTCGGCGGCGCACTGCCCTCCGACCCGGAGCCGTTGCAGGAATCGCAGGCGACCTGTGTTGGCACCTCTATGGTGGTCTGTTTACCGGCGAAGGCATCCTCAAGGCTGATTTCCATATTGAAACGCAGATCGCTGCCGCGCTGCGGCCCGCCGCGGCGACGCCGGCCGCCCATATCGCCGAACATCTCCTCGAAGATATCGGCGAACCCGCCACCGGAATTAAAGTCGAATCCGCCATTCTGCCGGCCACCGCCCTGCTGCGCGCCGCGGGTGAAGGCATCGTGCCCCATGCGGTCATACGCAGCCCGGCTGTTGGGGTCTTTCAGAACGTCATAGGCCTCGTTCAGCGACTTGAACTTGGCTTCGGCGGCCGGATTGTCCGGATTGCGGTCCGGATGATACTGCATCGCCTGTTTGCGATAAGCGGATTTGAGCGTTTTGTCATCGGCGCCGCGCTCGACGCCCAGCACACTGTAGTAGTCGCTCATCAATCACTCTCCTGGATCAACGCGGCTTCGCGCCACCCAACATGCGAACACCCCGGAACGATGCCGGGGTGTCGCCGCCTAACAGGCCGTGAGTCGCACGGTCACCATAACGCCGCTCGTCTTAAGCTGATTTCTTGTCGTCTTTGACTTCTTCGAAATCGGCATCGACGACACCATCGTCGGCGTTGTCCTGCGGGCCGGCTCCGGCTCCGGCTCCAGCACCGGGGCCACCGGCGTCGTCGCCACCGGCATTCTCCGCCTGCTGGGCTTTGTACATCGCCTCACCCAGCTTCATCGACGACTGGGTCAGCGCCTCGGATTTCTCCTCGATCGCTGCGATGTCTTCACCATCCTTGACGTCTTTCAACGCCTGCAGGTCGGATTCGATAGCGGATTTCTCCGCGGCGTCGACATGCTCGCCGTACTCGGCCAGGTTCTTCTCGACCGAGTGGACGAGGCTGTCGGCCTGGTTTCGCGCGTCGACCAAGGCTCGCCGCGCCTTATCGGACTCGGCGTTCGCCTCGGCGTCGCGGACCATCTGTTCGACCTCGTCATCGGACAAGCCGCCCGACGCCTGAATGCGGATGTTCTGCTCCTTATTGGTCGCCTTGTCCTTGGCTGAGACGTTGACGATGCCGTTCGCGTCGATGTCGAAGGTGACCTCGATTTGCGGCATGCCGCGCGGCGCCGGCGGAAGGCCGACCAGATCGAACTGCCCCAGCAGCTTGTTGTCGCTCATCATCTCGCGCTCGCCCTGACCGACGCGGATGGTCACCGCGTTCTGATTGTCGTCGGCGGTCGAGAAGATCTGGCTCTTGCGCGTCGGGATCGTCGTGTTGCGGTCGATCAGGCGGGTGAACACGCCGCCCAGCGTCTCGATGCCCAGCGACAGCGGAGTCACGTCGAGCAGCAGCACATCCTTGACGTCGCCCTTCAACACGCCGCCCTGAATGGCAGCGCCGATGGCCACCACCTCATCCGGGTTCACACCCCGATGCGGCTCGCGGCCGAAGAAGTTCTTCACTGTCTCGATGATCTTCGGCATGCGGGTCATGCCGCCGACCAGAACCACCTCGTCGATCTCACCAGCAGAAACACCGGCATCCTTCAGCGCCGCCTTGCAAGGGCCGACGGTGCGCTGCACCAGGTCTTCGACCAGAGCTTCAAGCTTGGAACGGGTGAGGCGGATATTCAGGTGCTTTGGGCCGCTTTGGTCGGCCGTGATGAACGGCAGGTTGACCTCAGTCTGGGACGAAGACGACAGCTCGATTTTGGCCTTCTCCGCCGCCTCTTTCAGGCGTTGCAGGGCCATCTGGTCGTTGCGCAGGTCGATGCCCTGCTCTTTTTTGAACTCGTCGGCCAGATAGTCGATGATGCGCAGGTCGAAGTCTTCACCACCGAGGTGGGTGTCGCCGTTGGTGGATTTCACCTCGAACACGCCGTCGCCGATTTCCAGCACCGAGACGTCGAACGTGCCGCCGCCCAGGTCATAGACCGCGATGGTGCCGGTGTTTTTCTTGTCGAGGCCGTAGGCCAGCGCCGCCGCCGTCGGCTCGTTGACGATGCGCAGCACGTCCAGGCCGGCGATCTTGCCAGCGTCCTTGGTCGCCTGACGTTGCGAGTCGTTGAAGTACGCCGGAACGGTGATCACCGCTTCCGTGACCGTCTCGCCCAAGAACGCTTCCGCTGTTTCCTTCATCTTCTGCAGGATGAACGCGGAGATCTGCGACGGCGCGTAGGCTTCGCCCTGGGCCTCGACCCAGGCGTCGCCGGTGTCCGACTTGACGATCTTGAACGGTGTGCGCTCGTTCTGAATTTTCGGATCGTCGAAGCGCCGGCCAATCAGGCGCTTGATCGCATGCAGTGTGTTCGCCGGGTTGGTGACGGCCTGGCGTTTCGCCGCCTGGCCCACCAGCCGCTCACCGTCTTTGGTGAAAGCGACCATGGAAGGAGTGGTGCGCGCACCCTCCGAGTTCTCGATTACACGGACGTCTTTACCGTCCATGACCGCAACGCACGAGTTCGTCGTGCCGAGATCGATACCGATTACTTTTGCCATGACTTAGAAGTCCTTTCCGTTGTCGGCGAGCAGGCGAGGCCTGAATGCCAGCACATCGCCCACCCCCTGGAGAGGTCCAGAGGATATGTTGCTGAATTGCAGGATGGATCACATCCCAGTGACCGGGATATAGGCAGGCGTATTCCGGCGTTCAACATCCCGCGTGCAGAGGTTTTTACCATGCGGCATCGCAACGACGCCCGGAATGTGGCAAAGGTTAACGATCATGATCGTCTCAGCCAGTTACCGCACGGACATCCCCGCCTTTCATAACGCTTGGTTTCGGCAACGGCTGATCGCAGGCGGAGCCTGGGTGAAAAATCCCTATGGGTCCAAGCCCTATCGCGTATCGCTGGCGAGCGACGATGTCGATGGCTTCGTTTTCTGGACACGCAATCCGGCGCCTTTCGCCGAAAGCCTGCGCCAAGTGGAGGCGATGGCCGTGCCTTATGTGGTTCAGTACACCGTCACCGGCTATCCAAAAGCGCTGGAGACTGGCGTGCCGCCGCCGGCGCATGCGGCCCTGCAGTTGCAGGTTTTGACAAATCGGTGCGGGCGGAGCGCCGGCATCTGGCGGTACGATCCCGTCCTCTACACATCGCTGACGCCGCCGGAGTGGCATCGGGCGAATTTCACCCGGTTGGCCGTCATGCTCTCGCCTTTTGTCGATGAGGTCTGCGTGTCGTTTGCGACCATCTACCGCAAAACCGCGCGGAACCTTACCGCAGCCGCCGTCGAGCACGGCTTCACCTGGTGGGACCCGCCTGACGCCGAGCGCAAAGCCGCAGTTCTGGCTCTGGCGGAAATCGCGGCGGACCAAGGTTTGCGACTGACGGTGTGCTCTCAGCCGGAGCTGACCGGGTCAGGGGTCGCCGCCGCCGCTTGTATCGACGTCGAGCGCCTGTCGCGGGTGGCTGGCCGTTCGATAGGGGCGAAGGTCAAAGGCAACCGCCCGGGCTGCCTCTGCGCCGAGAGCCGCGACATAGGTGCCTACGACACCTGCGCCCACGGCTGCCGCTATTGCTATGCGGTCGCCGACCATGCGAAGGCGCAACGCAACGTGCAGAGGCAGAAACCGGAAGCCTCTCTTCTCGGATAGCTTGGCCGGAGTGGAGAAAAATCCGGCCAGCAGTGAAGATGGTCATAGAGTTTGGAGGACAGTCCCTTCAAAGTAGACGGGTGGGTCAACATTCTGCAGGGACCAAACGTCATGAGACTCAGAGAAGCGGCGGCCATCGTATTTGCAGCGGCGATGGCGTTCGGCGCTTCGTCCGCCGCAACAGCGGAAGAAGCCAGCGAGCGGCTGCTATCCGATCTGATGGCCAATCCGGCCTTCTCCAGATTGGTTCCCGCTAACCGGTCGCCTGCCCGCTTGGCCGTCGTAGGCGACATGGATATCAAAAACTGGCGTTATGAACGCCTGTCGGCAAGCGTGCCCAAGGTACCGCGGGCGCTGGATACCTACACCGTGCAGAACTGCGACAGCCAGAGCTCGCTGGTTGCGAAGGGCACGCTAAGCGGTGCGCGCACGCAGACAGCGTCGCTCACCACAAGCCGAGGCTGGGAGGTCGGCGCGGCCGTCAAATTCGAAATCGGCTTTCCGCTAGTCGGCAAAACCGAATGGACCTTCACCGGCACTTATAACGAATCCCGCGCGACGACGGATGCTCAAAGCCAAACGATCGGCGCCGAACACGGCTACGATTCAGCCGCCCTGCCGAGAACGGAGCACGACCTGCAATTGGTCGTGCTGGAGGAATCGGTGGAGGGCTTGCCCTACAACTTCGATCTGGTGATCTCCGGACCGGTGCGCGTCTATCACGATCTGACAAGCCTTTGGCTGCCGAAAAGCCGCCTAAGCGATGCCTTCATCGGCAGCGACGAACCGACCGACGCCGGCCGGCGCGACCTGCCGGTTTGCCGCGCCTGGCACCGCGGGACCTATCATCCGGGCAAGGTAGTCTCAGGCTTCTGCAACATCACGTGGGGCGGTGAGGAAATACGGAAATCCCAATATCAGGTGCTATTCAACAGCTCGGGCCTGAAAATCAGCGACAAGGTTTATTCCGGCGGCGACACGGATAAGGACAACGGCCTGATCGCCGGCGAAGAGTCGTCGCGGGCGTGCAATGCCGGCCGCGCCGACTATCAGGACTGCCTCGAAGAAAACCCGCAGCAGGGCAAGCTTTACGTCTGTTTTGCCAAACACATGGTTCTGCTGTCCGACAAAGGCTGGCACCCGGGCAAGCTGGTCCGGCGCGACTGCATGATCGGCTATGGCGGCGGGGAATGGCAGAAAGGCGAGTACAAAATTCTGACTTATGATGGCGACCCGGAACAATCGTTTGTCATCAACTTGGAAGACTATTTGACCCTGGAGCAGCGCACCTTCCAAATCGAAGGCAAGTTTTCCGGGTCATATGCGGGAAAGGCCAAATTGATCAGGGGAGATTCCCGTCCGGTCGATGCGCAGTCCTGCGACGCTGTCGCCGCACTCAACGCGTCAAGCGATAGCGGCAATGCCGACACCTCGCCGAAGTCCGGCCAGATCGTGTATCAATCGGCCTCTACAGCAGCCTCCCGCCAGAGGCAGCCCTCCGGCGAATCGAGCGCGGCGATGGAAAGCAAACCGGCGGTAGCGGGCGTGGTGATCGCTGAGACCGTTATCGAGGATGGGATTTCAAAGCAACGTCCCATTATCCGCGAACTGCGCCTGGAATCCCCGCGGATGTTCGGCGATGACGTGGTCGCAGTGCAGAAGGCGCTGATCGAGCGGGGATACCGCCTGCAACTTGATGGTTTTTATGGCGACGCGACGGAGCGCGCCGTGCGCCGCTTTCAGCAGGCCAATGGGATCGCGGCGGATGGCGTGGTCGGCGGTAATACCGGATATTGGCTGGGCCTTGCACCCGGCACCGCTCCCCTGCCTCACAACCTGCCGCGGGCCAGTCCCACGACAGACACGGGCGCCTAAGCCAGCCGCTGCCCCAGCCGCCCCGCCAGGTCCTGCACATACTGCCACGCGACCCGGCCGGAGCGGCTGCCGCGAGTGACGGCCCACTCCGCCGCCTCCCGCCGCAACGTCTCCGCATCCAGGTCGAGGCCGTGCGCTTTCGCGTAGGCTTCGACCATGGCGAAATAGACGTCCTGGCTGCAATTATGGAAACCCAGCCAGAGCCCGAATCGGTCCGAAAGCGATACTTTCTCCTCCACCGCTTCAGCGGGGTTGATCGCGGTGGAGCGCTCGTTCTCCACCATATCCCGCGGCATCAGGTGGCGGCGGTTGGAGGTCGCGTAGAAGATCACGTTGTCCGGGCGGCCCTCGATCCCGCCCTCCAACACCGCCTTGAGCGATTTGTAGGAGGTATCGTCGTAGTCGAACGAGAGATCGTCGCAGAAGACGATGGCGCGCCGGCCGCTGTCTTTGATGATGGCGAGCAGCGCCGGCAGCGAGTCGATGTCTTCGCGATGAATTTCGATCAGCAGGATCTTGTCGGTTTGGCTCTGGTTGACGTGGGCATGCGCCGCCTTTACCAGGGACGACTTGCCCATGCCGCGAGCGCCCCAAAGCAGCGCGTTGTTGGCCGGCAACCCATCGGCGAAACGGCGGGTGTTGTCCAACAAGATATCGCGCACCCGCTCGATCCCTTGCAGCAGCTCCAGATCGACGCGGTTGACGGTCGGCACCGGTTGCAGCCAATGGCGCTCGGCCTGCCAGACGAAGGCGTCGGCGGCGTTCAAATCATTGTGGCCGCCGCTGACCGGCGCCAATCGCTCCAGTGCGTCGGCGATTCGGTTTAGGACGGGCAGCAATTCCGGCTGATTCACAGGGCCAAGTCTCTCGAAATATAAGGCGGTCATCGACGATCAGCCGGCACGCTTAGGCGGCTGTGTCGCAGGCCGTCAATGACGCAAACCGCGCAACTTCGCTTAAGTAAGGCAGATCGGGATCCAGACATCGCGGCGCGAACGCAAGCCATCCTTGCGCACGGCCCGCGCGCCGCTATAGTCCCGCCTTCGCCATTCCCAGCCGGCGCCGAATATCGAACGGCGCCGCCAAGCGTTTAGGAGCGCACACATGCTCATCTCCCCCGCATATGCGCAGTCCGGCGGCGACGCCAGCAGCATCATGAGCTTTCTGCCGTTAGTGTTAATCTTTGCCGTATTCTACTTTTTGCTGATCCGCCCGCAGCAAAAGAAGATGAAACAGCACAAGCAGACCATTGCCACGCTGCGCCGCAACGACAAGATTGTGACCGGTGGCGGGATCATTGGCAAGGTGACGAAGGTCATCGACGACAACGAGATCGAGGTCGAGATTGCGCCGAATACGATTGTCCGCATCGCCCGCTCCACCGTCGCCGACGTGATCGCCAAAAGCGCGCCGACGGGAGAGGCCGCCCGTGCCGCCAAGCCAGCGAACGACAGCGGCGCTGCCAGTCAAGGTGGGCTCTCCGGGTTCCTCGCCAAAATCCGCGGCGAGAAATAGCGCGCTTAAGATCGGGGTCCGCGGCTCATGCTGTATATCGAGCGCTGGAAGCTCATTCTCATCGCGATCATTTCTGTGCTGGGCTTCGTGTACGCCTCGCCAAATGTGTTTTTGAGCCGCGCCGACGGCGATTCCGCCAGCGATGTGCCGTTCTACGTCCCTTATCGCACGGTTAACCTTGGCCTGGATTTGCGCGGCGGCTCTTATCTGCTGCTGAATGTCGAGACCGACGCGGTGGTGCGGGAGCGGGTGGAAAGCCTGACGGACACAGTCCGGTCGGCCTTGCGGGAATCGCGGGTGCGCCGGCGCAATCTGCGCGTCGAGGCGCAAAGCGTATCGTTCGACCTGCTCGACCCCTCGCAGACCGAGGAAGTGCGGCAGTTACTGCGCGACGAGGACCCGACCTTATTGATCGAAACCACCCCCGAGGGCCGCGTCACCCTCAGCCTGGAGGAAGGCGACATCGAGGAGTTGCGCCGGTCCGCCGTCAACCAGTCCATCGAGATCATTCGCCGCCGGATCGACGAGACCGGCACCCGCGAGCCGATTATTCAGCGTCAGGGCGACGAGCGCATCATCGTGCAATTGCCGGGCGTCGAGGATCCGCAACGCATGAAGGACGTGATCGGCCAGACCGCCAAACTCACCTTCCATTTGGCCGATACGACCACGACGCCGGCCGAGGCGCGCCAGGGCGCTCTGCCCGCCGGCTCGATTATTCTGCCGGCTCAGGATAACCGCCGCCAGAACGAGGCCGCCGAGTATCTGGTGCGCAAGCGGGTGATCGTCGGCGGCGAAAGCCTGGTCGACGCGCAACCGAATTTTCAGGATGGCCAACCGGTCGTCTCCTTCCGCTTTGACACCGTCGGCGCGCAGAAGTTCGGACGCGCCACCCAGCAGAATGTCGGCAAACCGCTGGCGATTGTGCTGGACGGCAAGGTGATCTCCGCGCCGGTGATCCGCGACGCCATCCTGGGCGGCAGCGGCATTATCTCCGGCACCTTCACCACCCAGGAGGCGCAGGACCTGGCGCTGCTGCTGCGCGCCGGCGCCCTGCCCGCGCCGCTGACGGTGTTGGAGGAGCGTTCGGTCGGTCCCGGCCTCGGCGCCGACTCGGTTGCCGCAGGCGAATTGGCGAGCGTCATCGGCCTGGTTCTGGTCGTTGTTTTTATGATTGCCTGTTACGGGCTGTTCGGCGTGTTCTCGGTCGCGGCACTCGCTATCAACCTTGCACTGATTCTCGCCGCGCTCTCTGTCCTGCAAGCAACGCTGACGCTACCGGGAATCGCTGGCATCGTGCTGACCATCGGCATGGCAGTCGACGCCAACGTGCTGATCTTTGAGCGCATCCGCGAGGAATTGCGCAATGGCCGAACGCCGGTCACTGCTATCGACTCCGGCTACCGCAGTGCCATGCGCACCATTATCGACTCGAACCTGACGACGCTGATTGCAGCGCTTGTGCTGTTCAGTGTCGGCGCCGGTCCGATCAAGGGCTTTGCGGTGACGCTGGCCATCGGTCTGATCACGTCGATGTTCACCGCGGTATTCGTCACCCGCGCCATAGTGGTGATCTGGCTGCGCCGCACCCGGCCCAAAGCCATCCCGATTTAGGCCGCGAGAGAATACACGCCCCATGAGACTCCTCCGCCTGGTTCCGGCCCGCCCCAACCTCGAAGTCATCGGCAAGCGCAAGATTGCCCTGGTGTTCTCGGCCATCTTAGTGCTGGCGTCCTTGGTATTGGCCGTCGTGCCGGGCTTGAATTTCGGCATCGATTTCCGCGGCGGCACCGTGATTGAGATCCGGACCGAGGGGCCGGCCGACATCGCCGAACTGCGCTCGCAGATGGCCGGCCTCGGCCTTGGCGATGTCTCGCTGCAGCGCTTCGGCTCCGACACAGACGTGTTGATCCGGATACAGAAGCAGCCGGGCGAGGACCAATCCGCCGTCATCAAGCAGGTGCAGCAGCGCCTCGGCGATGGCATCGAATACCGCCGGACAGAGTTCGTCGGCCCGACGGTTGGCGAAGAGTTGAAAGAAGCCGGCTTTATCGCGGTCGTGGTCTCGCTCTTCGCGATCTTTGTCTATATCTGGTTCCGGTTCGAATGGCAGTTCTCGGTCGGCGCCATTGTCGCCTTGACCCACGACGTGCTGGCGACGGTCGGCCTGTTCGCGCTGACGGGCATGGAGTTCAACCTGGCGACGGTGGCGGCCGTGCTGACCATCGCCGGCTACTCGATCAACGACACGGTTGTGGTCTACGACCGGGTGCGCGAGAATTTGCGGCGCTATAAGACCATGGCGATGACCGACCTGCTGAACCAGTCCATTAACGAGACGCTGTCGCGCACCGTCATGACGTCGTTCACGACCTTGCTGGCTTTGACTGCGCTCGCGGTCTTCGGCGGCGAGGTGATTCGCGGGTTCAGTATCGCTTTGATCTGGGGCATTGTCATTGGCACCTACTCGTCGGTCTATATCGCAGTGCCGGCCCTGCTCTGGACCAATGTGAAGCCAGTCGGCGTGGCCGGTGGCGCGGGTGGCACAGGCGGCGATGCCGACCCGGCAGACCAGGGCGACGACGACGGCTCCCTGCCAGCCAGAACCTAGCCGCCTTATCTGGCGTCCCCGTTGAAAGGCATCGGATGACAGACGTTTCGCCCAT
>CAXBDI010000041.1:0-29427 GCA_963974445.1 uncultured Alphaproteobacteria bacterium | reverse complement strand
GTGCACAACGCCAAGGTGCCGTTGGTCGTCGCCAACGCCGGCAATGACGATGCGACCGGCGAGCGGTGCAGCCCGTACATCACCCGCGTCAGCTTCTCGAATGGCTCGATTACCCGGGTGATGGGTCCGTGGCTCGTGGAGCAAGGTGTAAAAACGGCCTACCTGATGGCGCCGGACTATGCCGCCGGCCACCAAATGATGGATGCCTTCCGCGCGACGTTCGAGGCGGCGGGCGGCAAGATTGTCGGCGAGGCCTATCCGCCGCTGCAGGGGACCAAGGACTATGGCCCCTACATCGCCAAGGCACAGGCGTCCGGCGCGCACGCGCTATTTACGTTCTTCGCCGGCGGCGCCGCCATCGCCTTCGTCAAGCAATATGCGGAATTCGAGGCGGCGGAGGACTTGCCGCTCTATGGCGCGGGCTTCCTGACGTCTGCCGCCTATGTGCATGTGCAAGGCAAGGCTGCCGATGGCATCATCGCCTCGCTGCATTATGTGCCGACCATCGACACGCCGGAAAACAAGCGATTTCAGGAGGGCTATCAGGCCGCCAATGACGGCAAGCTGGGGTCCGAGTTCGCAGTGGCCGGCTACGACGCCGCGCGCCTGATCGTCGAGGCGATTGCCGTCGCGGGCGACGACAAGGCGAAATTCCAAAAGGCGCTGAACGAGGTCAGCTTCGACGGCCCGCGTGGCCCGCTGAAAATCGATCCGGCCACGCACAACGTCATCCAGAACATGTACATCTTCGAAAACCGGTTCGCGGACGGCGAGGTGACTCAGAAAGTTCTGGCGACCATCGAAGGCGTGCAGGACCCGGTGAACGGCTGCAAGATGTAGGGGGGCGAGTTCGTCCATGCGCCGTCGATCCGAGAAGCTCTGGAGCTCTTCTGGCCCCAGAGCGACAGAGCGATGACGTCGAGGTGATACGCCACCAAAAAGCGCCGCGATGATCACCGATCCCTCCTTTTGGCTGGTGCAGGGCCTGAACAGCCTGCAACTGGCGATGCTGCTGTTCTTGCTGTCGGTCGGGCTGACGGTGATTTTCGGGCTGATGAACTTCGTCAACCTGGCGCACGGATCGCTCTACGCGCTGGGCGCGTTGATCGGCTATTCGCTGGCGGAGTGGACCGGCAGTGTCTGGTGGGCGTTTCTGTTGGCACCGCTGGCCGTTACCGGGATCGGCGCCGTCCTTTACGGCACGCTGATCGCGCGGCTGCGCGGTGCCGGTCCACTGCCGCAAGTGCTGGTGACGTTCGGGCTGATTTTCGTCTTGCTGGATGCGCAACGCTATCTGTGGGGGACCGATGCGCTGGGCGTCAGCGGTAGCGTGCCGTTCAGCGGTACCATTCATCTGGGCACGCAACCCTATCCGGCCTACCGGCTGTTCATCATCGCGGTCGGCCTGACGGTGTTTGCCGGCCTCTATCTGCTGCTGAACCGTACCCGCCTCGGCGCAGAGGTCAGAGCCGGCGTTGACGATGCCGAGACGGCTGCGGCGCTGGGCGTGCCGGTGGAGCGCACCTTCTTTCTGGTTTTCCTGCTGGGCTGTGCGCTGGCCGGGCTGGCCGGGGCAATCGCTCTGCCGGCGTTCGCCGCGGAGGCCGGGATGGGTGTGCAGATCCTGGTGCCGACTCTGGTTGTCGTCGTGGTCGGCGGGCTTGGCAGCCTTATTGGAGCCTTTGCCGGCTCGCTGCTGATCGGCGCCACCCTGACCTTCGGCACGGCCCTGTTCCCGAGTTTCGCCGGGATCGCCATGTATGCCGCATTGATTGCCGTGCTGCTGTTGCGGCCACGTGGCCTGCTGCCGGCCAGGAGCTAGGGACAAGTGCCAGCCGTCCACCCAAACCTCCCTCCCGGATTTGATCCGGGGTCGATGCCTGGGAGCCGACCGCAAAACCCGGACTTTGTAAGAAACTCTCAGGCATGGGTCCCAAATCAAGTTTGGGACGGTAGGGATGTTTGGCAATGACCCGCCACCTCCTCGCCCTCGCCCTGTTTGTCGCTCTGCTTATCTGGCATTCCCAGGCCGAGTACTACGGCTTTGAATTGTTGGCGGAGATCGCCGTCTTCGCGATGTTGGCGATGAGCCTGGACCTGCTGGCCGGCTATGGCGGCATGGTCAGCCTGGGCCATGCGGCGCTGTTCGGCACCGGCGCCTACCTCTTCGCCTGGCTGAGCGGCGATGCGGTCGGGTTGTCGGCCCCGCTGGCCATGGCGGGCGCGGCGCTCGGCACCGGTGCGGTCGCGCTGGCGGTTGGCGCGGTGGCCGTGCGGGTGGAGGGCATCTTTTTCATCATGATCACTCTGGGCTTCGGCCAGATGGGCTATGAGTTCTTCTTCCAGAACCGGGCGCTGGGCGGCGATGACGGCTTGTTCGGCATCCCGAGGCTCGACCTTTCCAGCTTTGGGATCGATTTAAGCGACCCTCGTGCGTTCGCCCTGTTTGCGCTGCTCTGTGCCGCTGCCGTCTATCTGCTGTTGGCATGGGTGTTGGCGACGCCGGTCGGTGCGGTGTTGAAGGGGTTGCATGCCAACCCTGGGCGGTTACGGGCGCTCGGCCTTCGGGTGCTGGTCTATCGGGCGGCAGCGTTTGCATTCGCCGGCACAATCGCGGGTTTCGCCGGCAGTATTTCCGCCCAGCACACCCAGTTCATCACGCCGCATCTGCTGAACTGGACCACATCGGGCGAGGTGCTGGTCATGGTCATCTTTGGCGGGCTGGCAACGCTGGTCGGGCCTGTCCTCGGCGCCCTGGCGCTGGTGCTGCTGCGCCATGAGTTTTCAGGCATCACCGATTATTGGGGGGCGGTCATGGGCGGCTTCCTGATCGTCATCGTCTTGAGCCGGCGCAACGGGCTGGTCGGATTGTTGGAAGGCATGGTCTCCGGCCTCTCGCCAAAAGTGAAACCCGATGCTTGAGGCGATTGGCCTGTCGAAGCGGTTCGGTGCCTTGCAGGCGACGCACGAGGTGTCGCTGCGGCTGGAGGCAGGCGCACGGCATGCGATCATCGGGCCGAACGGCGCCGGCAAGACCACTCTGTTCAACCTGCTGGCCGGCGAGTTGCAGCCGGACGCCGGGAGCATCTTGCTGAATGGCCGCAACGTGACCCGCGCCTCAGCCGACGCCCGGGCCCGCGCCGGGCTCGCCCGCAGCTTTCAGCGCAACAACCTGTTCGAGCCAGAGACCGTCGCCCTCAACCTCGCCCTGGCCGATATCGCTCACACCGGCGCCGGCTGGCACATTTGGCGGCGCCTCTCGCAGGATCGTGCGCAAGCGGCGCGGATCGAGGGCATTGCCGAGCAAGTCGGCCTCGCCGACCGGCTGCAGCAGCCCGTGCGCAGCCTGTCCTACGGTGCGCGCCGGCAGTTGGAGGTCGGGCTGGCGCTGACCGGCGCGCCGCGGGTGCTGCTGCTGGACGAGCCGACCGCCGGCATGTCGCCGGAGGAAACCGGGCGGATGCTGGCGCTGATCGACACGCTGCCGCCCAATCTCGCGGTGTTAATCGTCGAGCACGACATGGACCTGGTGTTCGCGCACGCCGACCGCATCACCGTGCTCAACTACGGCGAGGTGCTGTTCGAGGGTACGCCGGACCAGGTGCGCGCCTCCAGTGTGGTGCAGGAGACATATCTGGGCGAGGAGGGGGTGATTCCATGTTGAGCCTCGTCGACATCCATGCCGGCTATGGCGAGGTCCGGGTTCTGCATGGCGTTTCCCTCGATGTCACGGCGGGCGAGACCGTGGCCTTGCTGGGCCGGAACGGCGCGGGCAAGACCACGTTGCTTCGCACGATCATTGGCCTGACACCGGCGCAAACCGGGCAGGTGCTGTTCAACGGCAACGACATCGCGCGCAGCAAGCCGCACGCGCTGGCGCTGGCCGGCATCGGCTATTTGCCGGAGCATCGTGGCGTCTTCCCCTCGCTCAGCGTGCATGAGAACCTGACCTTGGTCGCGGGGCGGCGGCCGGGCGCCTGGACGGTCGCCCGCGTCTATGACCTGTTTCCGCGGCTGGCGGAGCGGCGGCGCAATGGCGGCGCGCAACTCTCCGGTGGCGAGCAGCAGATGCTGGCCATCGCCCGGGCTCTGTTACTCAATCCAAAGTTGCTGTTGCTGGACGAACCGACAGAAGGCCTGGCGCCGCTGATCGTCCGCGAAATCCACCAACGGCTAGCCGACATCAAAGCCGAAGGCGTGACCTGCCTGCTGGTGGAGCAGAACGTCCGCTTCGCCCTGCGGTTGGCGGACAGAGCCTATGTGCTGGGCC
This sequence comes from uncultured Alphaproteobacteria bacterium, assembly GCA_963974445.1. Classification (GTDB taxonomy): domain Bacteria; phylum Pseudomonadota; class Alphaproteobacteria; order Bin95; family Bin95; genus JACKII01. The sequence continues at coordinate 25,157 of CAXBDI010000041.1, read as the reverse complement.
GCGGCCAAGTGCAGTGGCAGGGCAGCGCCGCCGAACTGCGAGAAGACCGAACCGCGCAGGCGGCCTGGCTGGGGGTTTGATATTATCCACCCCCCTCGTCCCGGGTTTGACCAGGGCCCCATGCCTGAGCGCTTCTCACACGGCCCGATCTGTGTGGTTGGCTCTCAGACATGGACCCTGAAACAAGTTCAGGGAAAGGCAGGGCAGACTGACCGTCGTCGCCTGTTCACTCCATCTGCCGCGTCGGCAGTGGCAGGCGGACGACGATGGGCGGCTGGTCGCTCTTGCAATAATCCTGGATCGCTGTGGAATAGCGGCCGAGCAACGCCTGGCAGGCGTCCTCGCCTGCGTCTTCGTCCAGCGCGAAGACCCAGACCGAGTGGCGGTTGCTGAGCTCGTTTTGCAGCGGCCCCAGCCCTTCGGTTAAGACACGCTCGAACACCCGGTCGCCCATGTTTTTCATGCCGGCGCCGACAATCGGGCTGATGTCGTCGATCAACAGCACCTGCGCCTCGAACCATGGCCAGTAGAAGATGTTTTTCGGACCCCAGGTTCCCACCGGCGGCGTCTTATGCCCTGTCTCGAACTGGGCGGCGATTTCCAGCAGCGCGTCGAAGGAGATGTAGCGAACCTTGTACTGCTTGAACGCCAGATCGGTGCCGAGGCCGGTGACCATCGGCGTGCGGCCCGAGCCGACAGGGCCGGCAATAATTACCTGCCGCCACGGCGGCGCGCCCGGGTGGGTGTCGATCAGGTCCTGGATGGCCTCCGCCTGCTCTTTCGGCACCGGGGCGTAGAGATCGGCGAGGCGCGAGAGATAAGGCAAGGCCGCTTTCTGCCAAATAATCTTCTGTCGCAGCCAGTAAGGCGCGCAGTAAACCGACAGCCCCAGTGCGATCAGGAACAGCAGCGCCCCCCACCATCCGGTCAGGTGAAACGCGTAACCAGCCAGCACGCCGAACACCATATAGGCGGTCGCGATCACCGCATTGTCGCGCAATAAGGTCTTGTCGAGCGGAAAGATGCCGCTGTCGGCGTTCTGCGCTGCGACCGTGTAGGCGCGGTACTCCCAAAACGCGACGATGCAACAAATCCCCAGCAGCGATATGCCGTTGGCCCAGGCATCGCGCATGCCGAACAGGTACTGGAACACGAACGTCAGGGCAAATTGCAGGATGATGCCCAGCGCCACATGCCCCATCTGGTCGGCCATCCAGAGGTAGGAGTAGGTGGCGGCGCTTTGCACCTCCTTGCCAAAGATATCCCGCCAGAACTGCACCAGCAGGAACGAGGTCGGCACGTTCGGCGCCGTCGGCTGGGAGCCTTTCGGTTGCTCGAACGGGTCCGGCTTTATAGCCGCGGCGGTCGCAGCAGGGGATTTCGCCATCGCTCCAGCTCCCTTCAGTCACTCATATCCGGTTGACGCAGATAAATGGCCGCGAGCCAGACCACCAGAATGATCGCCCCGCCGACGGGCGATATATCCCGACCGAACAGGATGCTGGCGACCAGGGTCGAAACCGCGAACAGCAGGGCGGTCAGCCCGTGCAGCCAGGCCGCCGGCCATCGGGCGAATGCGGCGATGACGCTGGCGGCCCAGAGGAAAAACAGCGCGAAGTTGGCACTCGCCACCACCGTTCCCTGGCCGGTATAAACCGCCTCGACGTCGCCAGCAAAAATCACGCCGTATCCCCAGTAAAGATGCACCACGTAAGCGACGAGGCCCCAGGCCCACCAGACCCGCCAGGCAGTCTCATCCAACGCATCGCCCAGGCCGTAGCGCAGCATCAGCGCCACCGCCCAGCCGCCCAGCGCGACGACCGGCCAGATCGTGTACTTGGCCCGCGCATACTCCGCATCGTCCGCCGCCAGTCCCGCAGCCATCGCCAGCAGGAAGCCTACGGAGAAGACCAGAAATGCAGCGGTTCGCGCATCCAAAACCGGTGCAACCGCGGCGCCCCTGAAGCCAGTCATAGCGATTGCTCCCGCTCGTTCCAACGCAACAGGAAGGCCCCGATCACTACGGCGGTTTGCAGCAGGCCGATCACCAGGCTTTCGGTATCATTGCGGAAGATCACCATGGCCACAAAAAAGTTCGCGAACACGAACACGGCCATAAAGCCCTGCCAGTATTTGTAGACCCCCGTAGACCAGGCCCAATCGATGCGGGTCCAGGACATGGCAATGTCGATCAACCAGAGGCCTTGAAGGAGGAAGATCGGGAAGGCGACGAAAAAGCCCTGGCGCTCGAATACGGTGAGTGGTCGCCAGTCGTGCTCCAGGCCCAGACCCCAGATCAGGTGAACCGCGATCATCGCCCAGGCGAAGGTCCAGAACAGCCGCCACCAATGGGTCAACGGCGCCCGACCATAACGGCGCACGAAGATATAGAGCGCCGGCGTCACCAACAGCGCGGATGACCACGCCAGCGCATGGGTCCGAAAGAACGTTGGGTCAGGCTGGGCGAGCGCAAACAGAATCGAGAACGCAAACAGCAGAGAGAATGCCAGGAACGAAATCGCGAACTGCTGACGCCGATAGGGTGGCGGCGGTCGGGTGTTGAGATCGGCCATGATCGTGCCCGGCCTAAATCGTCTTCAGGTAGGCAAGCAGCGCCTGCAGGTCGGCCCGCTGCTGGCCGGTCAGGCTATCCGGGTCCCAGGGTGGGTAATTGTGCCCGAAATTGCCATTGCCGCGCACTTTTGTGTCGAACAGGAAGGCCTGGCGCGGATCCTCGCATTTGCCATCGACCGGCGCCGGACTCACATAGCCGAGCGCCTCCGGATCGTAGATATTCTCGCCGCGGCAGAACTGGTCCGGGCGTTTCTCCAGATTGATCAACTGCGCCATCGTCGGCACCGAGCCATTATGCAGGTAGGGCGCGCGTAGGAAGGCGTAAGGGATCGGGTTGTTCACGAATGCCTCAAACGCCGTGACCTCGCATGTCTGCGGGTCGGCATTGATGTCGAGTGAACAGGGCGGCGCGCGGTCCAGCAGACTTTCGTCAGTGCACGTCTCGTCACCCTCCTGGCAGGCCGGGAAGTAGAGCGGATGGCCGAGGCGGTACTGGCGCTTGCTCAGCAGGAACCTCTCCTTCTGCTGCTGCCAGAAATATGCGAGGGCCGGTGCGCCAGCGTCCTGGGCGTCGATAATGGCCTTATCCAGGCGCTTTTCCTGCACGGCGGTGATCTTGGGATTGCCCGGCAGCGTGGTCCAGATCGCCAGCGGCAATTCGTGGGCATAGCGGAAGGTTACGCGCTCGTCGTCGACGCCCAGGCCGCCGCCGGGCGGAGCCAGCGGGCCGACGCCTTCGAAGGTGTGGATGCGCTCGCCTTCAGCCACCCACGGCTCGACCTTGGCCGGGTCGCTGGCGATGGGCCGGTAGCCGTGGCAGGCGGAGCATTGCTCCTTGTAGACCGCCAGCCCGCGTTCGACCTGAGCGGCATCCGGCGCGTGATCCGGGAAGTGCGCTGCGAACGGCTCCACCGGGATCGAGATGCCCAATTCCTCGGTATAGGCGGCGGCGTGCTTGATGTTGAAGACCACGTCCGGCTTCGACAACGCCTTGACGCTGGAGCCGCTGGCGTAAGCGGCGATGAAGCTGCGGGTGACCGGGTCGCCGAGCGAGCCGTCGTACTGCGCTCTGGGCCGCAAATCCTGGCGCTGCTCGAACACCACGGGGATTTTCGAATAGGCAAAATTGTCGTCGCCCGGCAGGTTCATCGCCACGCGCACGATGGAACGGAACGGGCGGGTTCGTCCGGGGCCGGCCGGAATATCACCGGCCTGTTTCATCTGAATACCGTGATAGGGCAGGCCGTATTTGGCCGTGTCGCTGCCCATGGAGTCGCGAATGCCGGAGAGCCAGCCATCCAGGATGACCTTCTCGACGATGCCGTCGATCAGGCCGGTTTCGTCGTCCGGACAGACCTTGGCGTATTCATCCAGAATCTTGTCGGCGGTCAGGTCCGGGTCGAGCATCGCGTTGCGCACCGCGTCGGTGAATGCGATCACGTCCAATTCCATATTGCCCATGCCGGAAATGGCTTTGGAGACCGAACCATCCGCCTTGCGCAATTGCCCGGAATGGCAGGACGCGCAGGTGAGGCCGGCAAATTGCAGCGGCGTCTGCACCGCGGTCAACGGCACCGCGTTGGTGACGGCGAACCCGTAAGGCAGCCACTCCTTGGCGTTAGCCTGGCAGGCCGGCTCCTTCAACGTCGTGCCGGAGGCGTTGGGCAGGAAGCCATAGGTCTCCCACAGCGAGCGGCCGTCCTCCAGCGTTGTCGTGAACGCCGCGCTGGAGACGCGCCCGGCAACCACGGCGTATTTGATCGGGAAGGCCTCCAGGCCAAACGCGCCTTCGGTGAAGGACTGGTAGCCGGTTTCGGCCAGCGGGCCATCCGGCGGCGACCATGCGCTCCACCGCCCCTCCAGCCACAGCCAGCCGAGCGACAGAACCAACGCCAGGCAACTGACAACAATCGCAACCGTGTTGACGACCTTACGCATCGCACGCGTTTCCTATCCGATAGGCGGAAGCCCTATGCGACTATGGTCTAGGCCATTCGGGTTAAGGTCAAGTATGAGCTGGCTCACATGTTTGGGGATAAAGTGCTTAAAAAGCTCTGTGTTAGCCTTGCATGATAGCAGCGGCATCAAACTCCGATCTCTCGGCGTCATTGCGAGGAGCCGGATGGAGGGTTGGGTCTGTTTGCCGATGGGATCAAATATGGATCGCCCGCTCGTCGACGGCCAGCGCCGCTTCTTTCACCGCCTCGTTCAGGGTCGGGTGAGCGTGGCAGGTGCGCGCGATATCCTCGGCTGATGCTTTGAACTCCATCGCCAGCACCGCCTCGGCGATCATCGTGCCGGCATCCGGGCCGATGATGTGCACACCCAGCACCTCGTCTGTCTCGGCATCGGCCAGGATCTTGACGAAGCCGTCGCCGTCGCCGGAGACCCGCGCGCGGCTGTTGGCGGCAAAGGGGAATTTGCCGACCTTGTAGGCGCGCTCGACGGCCTTCAGGTCTTCTTCGGTCTTGCCGACCCAGGCGATTTCCGGGTGGGTGTAGACCACGCCAGGGATGCAGTTGTAATCGATATGCGGCTTTTGCCCGGCCAGGATTTCGGCGCAGACCATGCCCTCGTCCTCCGCCTTGTGCGCCAGCATCGGGCCGGCGATCACGTCGCCGATAGCGTAGATGCCGGCGACATTGGTCTGGTAGCGCTCGTCCACCGGGATGCGGCCACGGTCGTCGACCTTAACGCCGGCGTCATCCAGCCCCAGGCTCTCCGTGAATGGGCGGCGGCCGATGGCCAGCAATACGGTATCGCACTCCAGCGTTTCCGCGTCGCCACCCTTGGCCGGCTCCAGGGTCAGCTTGACAGTGTCTTTGCCGGTCTTGGCCCCGGTAACCTTGGTGGAGAGTTTGAATTCGAAGCCCTGCTTTTTCAGCAGCTTCTGCATTTCCTTCGCGACCTCCAGGTCGACGCCGGGCACGATGCGGTCGAGAAATTCCACCACCGTGACCTTGGCCCCCAGCCGGTGCCAAACCACGCCCATCTCCAGGCCGATAATGCCGCCGCCGATCAGCACCAGATGCTCCGGGACCTTTGTCAACTCCAGCGCGCCAGTGGAGGTGACGATGCGCTTTTCATCGACCTCGACGCCGGGCAGGGGCATCGGTTCGGAGCCGGTGGCGATGATGATATTCTTGGTCTCCAGCGTCTGGCCGCTGCCGTCCATGGCGACGACCTCGACCTTGCCGGCGGCGACGATGCGGCCCATGCCCTTGACGTAATCGACCTTGTTCTTCTTGAACAGAAACTCGATGCCCCGGGTCAATTGGCGGACGACGCCGTCCTTTGCCTTCATCATCTGCGCAAGATCGAGCGATACGCCCTCGATCTTGATCCCCAGCTTGGCGAAGCCGCTCTCCGCCTCCTCATACAGGTGTGAGGCGTGCAGCAATTCCTTCGACGGAATGCAGCCGACATTCAGGCAGGTGCCGCCGAGCGTGCCGCGCATCTCCACACACGCGGTTTTCATGCCCAGCTGGGCGGCGCGAATTGCGGCGACATAGCCGCCAGGGCCGCCGCCGATGACGATCACATCATACATAGGGGAAGTTCCTTCCACCGGAGAGACAAGGCCCGCGAAACAGCGGCGGGCTTTACCGAATGCCCGACCGGGCTCCGGTCACATATCGAACAGCAGTCGGCGCGGGTCTTCGATGCCCTCTTTGATCCGCACCAGACACGTCACCGCCTCCGAGCCATCGATGATGCGGTGGTCGTAGGACATGGCCAGATACATCATCGGCCGCGCCTCGATTGAGCCATCGGGCATCACCATGGGCCGCTGCTGAATTTTGTGCATGCCCAGAATGCCGGATTGCGGTGGGTTGAGGATCGGCGTCGACATGAGCGAGCCATAGACACCGCCGTTCGAGATGGTGAAGGTGCCGCCGGTCAACTCGTCCAGCTTCAGCTTGCCGTCGCGGGCACGCACGCCGAAATCGCCAATGGTCTTCTCCACTTCGGCAAAGGTCATGGTCTCCGCGTTACGCACCACCGGCACCACCAGCCCCTGCGCGGTGCCGACCGCGACGCCGATGTCGTAGTGGTTCTTGTAGACGATATCGTCGCCGTCGATCTCCGCGTTCACCGCCGGCACTTCGCGCAAGCCGGCGATGGCCGCCTTCACGAAGAACGACATGAAGCCGAGCTTGACGCCGTGGCGTTTCTCGAAGCTGTCGCGGAATTCATTCCGGATCGCCATGACCTCGGTCATGTCCACCTCGTTGAAGGTGGTCAGCATGGCGGCGGTGTTCTGCGCCTCCTTCAGGCGCTCGGCGATGCGGCGGCGCAGGCGCGACATGCGCACCCGTTCCTCGCCAGGTTTGTCCTCTCGCGGTGCGGCGGGCGCTTTTGCTTCCGCAGGAGCCGGTTTGGCGGCAGCCGCCTGCACGTCCGCCTTGGTAGCGCGGCCGTCGCGGCCGGTCGGTTGGACTTGCGAGCCGCTGACACCGGATTCGGCCGCCGCCTTGCGGGCCGCCGGGCCGGCGGATGCGAGTGGATCGTCAGCGCTGGAAGACTTCGTCTCCTGCTTGGCGGCAGGTTCTGGTTCGGCTTTCGCCGGGGCGGCTGTTTCTTTTGCAGGCTTCTCGGCCTTGGCCTTTTCCTTCGTCTTCTCCGCCGGCTTGGCGTCGCCGGCGTCCGCGCCGTCGCCATCGCCTATGCGGCCCAGAACCGAGCCGACCTCGACGGTGTCATCGGTTTCAACCAAGATGGACGAGAGCACGCCGGCTTGCGGCGCCGGAATCTCCACCGTGACCTTGTCGGTTTCCAGTTCGACCAGCGGCTCGTCCGCGGCGACGGTATCGCCCGCCTGCTTCAGCCATCGGGCGACAGTCGCCTCGGTTACCGACTCACCTAAGGTCGGCACGACAATATCAACGCTCATCGGATCCCCTGGAGATTCCTAATCTTGTGTCCATGACGGCCCGCTACTTCGCGAGCATGAGGGCCTCGTCCACCAAAGCCGCTTGTTCCTTAAGATGCCGTTTGAGCAAGCCGGTCGCCGATGCCGCGCTATCGATCCGGCCTACATAACTGGGCCGCGACGCCTTCATCTCGACGCCTTCGATCGCCGCTAGCAGTTCCTCGATCCGGCGGTCCATGAAGTGCCATGCACCGCTGTTGCGCGGCTCCTCCTGACACCAGATCACCTCCGCATTCGGATATTTGATCAGTTCGGCGGTCAGAGAGCGCTGCGGGAACGGGTACAATTGCTCGACCCGCACCAGGGCGATGTCGCGCACCTTCGCCTCCTCCGCCCGTTGCAGCAGGTCATAGTAGATCTTGCCGCTGCACAGCACCACCCGCTTGACGTCTTGCGGCGGCGCCAGTTCGCGATGATCGCCGATCACCCGATGGAACGAGCTACCGGGGCCGAAGTCGGTGGTCTTGGAGACACAGAGTTTGTGCCGTAGCAGCGATTTCGGCGTCATGACGATCAGCGGCTTGCGAAAGTTACGGCGCACTTGCCGGCGCAGCATGTGGAAATAGTTGGCCGGCGTGGTCGGCACGCAAACCTGGATATTGTCCTCAGCGCACAGTTGCAGATAGCGCTCCAGCCGGGCCGACGAATGCTCCGGCCCCTGGCCCTCATAGCCGTGCGGCAGCAACAGCACGATCCCGGACATGCGCAGCCACTTGGTCTCCGCCGCGGCAATGTAGGTGTCGATCATCACCTGGGCACCGTTGGCAAAGTCGCCGAACTGCGCCTCCCACATCACCAGCGCGTGCGGTTCTGACTGGGTATAGCCGTACTCGAAGCCCAGCACCGAATATTCGGCCAGCGGCGAGTCGATGGCCTCGAACTTGGCCTGACCCTCTTGCAGGTTGGCGAGCGGGACGTATTTCTGCTCCGTCTCCTGATCGGTCAGCACCGCGTGGCGTTGGCTGAAGGTGCCGCGGCCGCAATCCTGACCGGAAAGGCGCACCGGCGTGCCCTCGACCACCAGCGAGCCGAACGCCAACGCCTCACCTGTCGCCCAGTCGATGCCGCCGCCGTCGTCGACGACCGCTTTCCGCCGCGCCTCGTACTGGCGCGTGATCTTACGGTTCATCTGAAAGCTGTCGGGTGCGGAGGTCATTTTGGTGGCGATTTCGCGGATCGTCTCCAGATCGACCGCGGTTTCGCCGCGCCGATCCTCGCCGCGGGCGACATCCAGACCACTCCAGGCGCCTTCCAGGAAATCCGCCTTGTTCGGCTTGTAGTTCTTCGCAGTTTCGAAGTCTTGTTCCAGGCGGCTGCGGAAGTTGTCGACCATCGCGTCCGCTTCGTCCTGGGTAATCAGGCCTTCGGACACCAGACGTTTGGCATAAAGTGAGCGCGTGGTCGGGTGTTTGGCGATGGTCTTGTACATCTGCGGCTGGGTGAAGGCCGGCTCGTCCGCCTCGTTGTGGCCCTGGCGGCGATAGCAGTACATGTCGAGCACGACGTCTTTGTTGAAGCGATAGCGGAACTCGGTACAGATGCGCGCCGCGTGCACCACCGCCTCCGGATCGTCGCCGTTGACGTGCAGGATCGGCGCCATGACGCTGCGCGCCAGGTCGGTGCAATAAAAGCCGCCGCGCGAATCGACTGGCGAGGTGGTGAAGCCGATCTGGTTGTTGATGACCACGTGAATAGTGCCGCCGACGCGGTAGCCCCGCAGGTCGGACAGTAGGAACGTCTCCGCCACCACACCTTGGCCGATGAAGGCCGCATCGCCGTGCAACAGCAATGCTACGACCTTCTCGCGCTTCAGGTCCTTGTGCTGTTCCTGCTTGGCCCGAACCTTGCCGATCACCACAGGGTCCACCGTTTCCAGGTGGGAGGGGTTGGCGGTCAGCGACAAATGCACGACCTTGCCGTCGAACTCCCGGTCGGAGGAGGTACCCAGATGGTATTTGACGTCGCCGGAGCCCTGCACTTCCTCCGGGTTGGCCGATGTGCCCTGGAATTCCGAAAAGATGTTGGTGAAGGGCTTGCCCATCACGTTGGTCAGCACGGTCAGGCGGCCGCGATGCGCCATGCCCACGACCAACTCCTCCATGCCCAATTGCGAGCCGCGCTTGATGATTTGCTCCAGCCCCGGAATCAGCGACTCGCCGCCTTCCAGGCCAAACCGCTTGGTGCCGACATAACGCTTGTCCAGGAAGTGCTCGAACATCTCCGCTTCCGTCAGGCGCTCCAGGATGGTGCGGCGGCCGAGCTCGCTGAAGTCAGTTTGGTTGCGCGGTTCTTCGATCCGCTCCTGAATCCACGACTTCTGATCCGGGTCTTGCAAATGCATGAACTCGACGCCGACCACGCCGCAATAGGTGCGGGACAGGGCGTCGATGATCTGCCGGAGCGTCGCGGTCTCCATCCCCAGCACGTTGTCGATGTAGATCGGCCGGTCCAGATCGCCATCGGTAAAGCCGTATTTGGTGTAGTCGAGCTCCGGATGGTAATCGACCTTGGAGCGTTGCAGCGGGTCCAGCTTTGCATAGAGGTGGCCGCGGACCCGGTAAGCGCGGATCAGCATCAGCGCCCGGATCGAATCTAGCGTCGCACTGCGCACCGCCTGCGCATCGCCGGAGCCAAACGTCGTCTGTGCTATCGCTCGTGCGTGCGCAGCCGCCGATGCTGTGGCCGCTGCCGCACCGTTGTTCACATGGCCGTTGCCGGTGTGCCCATTGCCGCCATGGCCGTTGGGTTCGATCACGCTGGCGCGCATTCGGCCCCATTTTGCCGCGTCCAATTCATCGACCGCGACGCCGTCGCTCTTCATGCTCTCGAAAAAGTCGACCCAACTGGGGTCGACCGATCCAGGGTCATCCAAGAACCGCCCATACAATTCCGCAACGAACGTCGCATTGCCGCCCGAAAGGAAGCTTGCGTGGTCTATTGCATTGGCCATCGGTACGTCTCTGCCTCACATCGCTCGGTTAGCGGCCGCCACGGCCCGTTCAGGGCAAAAGGGCGGCCGCATAACCTGTATTAGGATCCACTCATCACGCGCAACATTGTGCTGCCGAGCTCGGCCGGCGACTCGCACACGTTTATTCCCGCATTGCGGAAAGCATCAAACTTTGCAGCGGCGGTGCCTTTACCGCCGGCGATGATCGCGCCGGCGTGGCCCATGCGTTTGCCGGGCGGCGCGGTAGCACCCGCGATGAAGCCGACCATCGGCTTTTTGTTCGGCAGCGACGCGTAGAATTCCGCGGCGTCCTCCTCGGCAGAACCGCCGATCTCGCCGATCATGATGATGCCTTCGGTCTGATCGTCATCATGAAACAGCTTGAGGCAATCGATGAAGTTGGTGCCGTTCACCGGGTCGCCGCCGATGCCGATGCACGAGGTCTGGCCCAAGCCAGCCGCCGTCGTCTGGCCCACCGCCTCATAGGTCAAAGTGCCGGAGCGGGAGATCACCCCAATCTTGCCCTTGGTGTGAATGTGCCCCGGCATGATGCCGATCTTGCACTCGCCGACCGTAATAACACCCGGGCAGTTCGGCCCGATCAGACGGGATTTCGAGCCGTCCAGCGCCCGCTTCACCTTGACCATGTCGAGCACCGGAATGCCCTCGGTAATGCAGATGATCAATGGCACTTCGGCGTCGATGGCCTCCAGGATGGAGTCGGCGGCGAATGGCGGCGGCACATAGATCACGCTGGCATCGACGCCCACCTGCTCCTTCGCATCCATCACCGTGTTGAACACCGGCAGGTCCAGATGCTTCTGCCCGCCCTTGCCGGGGGAGGTGCCGCCGACCATGCGGGTGCCGTAGGCGATCGCCTGCTCGGAATGGAAGGTGCCCTGACGGCCGGTGAAGCCCTGACAGATGACCTTGGTCTCTTTGTTGATCAGAACGCCCATCAGCGTGCCTCCTTCGCTGCGGTCACGACTTTTTCGGCGGCGTCGGCCAAGTTGTCTGCCGGGATGATCTTCAGGCCAGAGGTCTTCAGGATCTCCTTGCCCTTTTCGACGTTCGTGCCCTCCAGACGCACGACCAGAGGGATATTCAGGTCCATGTCCTTGGCCGCAGCGACGACGCCATCGGCGATCACGTCGCAGCGGGCGATGCCGCCGAAGATGTTGATCAGGATCGCCTCGACCTTCGGCGCCGACAGGATGATCTTGAAGGCCGCCGCTACGGTTTCCTCGTTGGCGCCGCCGCCGACGTCGAGGAAGTTGGCTGGCTCCTCGCCATACAGCTTGATGATGTCCATGGTCGCCATGGCCAGGCCGGCGCCGTTGACCATGCAACCGATGGTGCCGTCGAGCGCGACGTAGTTCAGCGCATATTTCTGCGCCTCCAGCTCCAGCGCGTTCTCCTCCGTCTCGTCGCGCATCTCCGCGATGTCGGCGTGGCGGTAGAGGGCGTTGTCGTCGAAGTTCATTTTGGCGTCGAGCGCCATCACATCGCCGCTGCCGGTCACCACCAGCGGATTGATCTCCACCATGCTGGCGTCCAGCTCGGTGAAGGCCTTGTACATGGCGGCAAGGAACTGGCCGGCGCTCTTAACCTGCGTGCCTTCGAGACCAAGGCCGAAGGCTATGCGATTGGCGTGAAACGGCTGCAAGCCCGTCACCGGATCGATGGCGAGGGAGAAGATTTTCTCCGGTGTCTTATCCGCGACTTCCTCGATATCCATGCCGCCTTCGGTCGACGCCATGATCGTCACCCGCTTGGTGTCACGGTCGACCAGCAGCGAAAGATAGAGCTCGCGGGCGATGTCGCAGCCATCCTCGACATAGACGCGGCCAACTTCCTTGCCTTCGGGTCCGGTCTGATGGGTGACCAGGGTCATGCCCAGCATGCGGGCCGCCTCGGCGCGGACATCGTCTTTGGATTTCACCACCTTGACGCCGCCACCCTTGCCGCGGCCGCCGGCGTGGATTTGCGCTTTGACCACCCAGACGGGACCACCCAGCTTTTCAGCCGCCTTCACCGCCTCATCCGGCGTGAAGGCCACATGCCCTTGCGGTACGGCGACACCGTATTTCGCCAAAAGCTGTTTGGCTTGATATTCGTGGATATTCATCGCGTCGCTCGATCCCTTCGGGTTCGGTTGCCTCCCAGATCGGCCAACGAGGTCCAGGATGAAAGCCGCGGACTGTGCAACCTCCCTCCCGAACCTCGACCGGTGGTGATCAGGATTATCGCCGTGCGCCGTTAAGCGTCCGCCTCGTCCCGCAATTTGACCGCCAGCGCCGACAGTTCTTTAACCGCCTCCACCGAGTGTTCGAAGGCGGCCTTATCGTCGCCAGTCAGCGGCACTTCGACGACCTTCTCCACGCCGTTTTTGCCGATGATCACTGGAACGCCGACATACAATCCTTTGACGCCGTATTCACCATTCAGATAGGCGGCGCACGGCAATAACCTACGCTTATCTTTCAAATAGCTTTCGGCCATCTGAATCGCCGAAGATGCGGGCGCATAAAACGCTGAGCCGGTCTTTAGCAACGCCACGATTTCAGCGCCGCCGTCGCGGGTGCGCTGCACGATTTCTTCGATGCGCTGGTTGGTCGACCAGCCCATCTTCACCAACTCCGGCACCGGAATGCCGGCGACGGCAGAATAGTTGATCAGCGGCACCATGGTATCGCCGTGGCCGCCGAGGACGAACGCGGTCACGTCCTCGACGGAGACGTTAAATTCCTCCGCCAGGAAGTAGCGGAACCGGGCGCTATCCAGGATGCCCGCCATGCCGACGACCATGTTGGTCGGCAGGCCGCTTGCCTGCTGCAAAATACCGACCATGGCGTCCAGCGGGTTGGTGATGCAGATGACGAAGGCTTCGGGGCAGTGTTCCTTGATGCCCTGACCGACAGAGCCCATCACTTTGGTGTTGATGCCGACCAGATCGTCGCGGCTCATGCCGGGCTTGCGCGCGATGCCGGCGGTCACGATCACGACATCGGCACCCTTCAGATCGGCGTAGTCGTTGGTGCCCATCATGACCGAATCGAAATCCTCGACCGGCGAACTTTCGGCCAGGTCCAGCGTCTTGCCTTGCGGCAGGCCCTCGACGATGTCGAACATCGTCACATCGCCCAGTTCTTTCAAGCCGACCAAATGCGCCAGCGTGCCGCCAATATTGCCGGCGCCGACGAGTGCGATTTTGTTGCGAGCCATGGGGAATCCTTCAACCGAGCCATGCTGAGAAGCCGGGCGCGCGAACGGCGCCCGTTGCTGGCGCGTTTCCTACGCCTAACCTTGAAAAGGAGCAACCCTACGATGGTTTACGTCGGTGGATTGTCGATGCCGCTCTCATCCGGTGTCTCCGCTGCCCCGGGATCGACGACGAAGGCGGCGGGTGCCGCACCGGACAGCGTCACGAAATCGCCCTTTTCCTCGGGGCTGACCGCGGCTTTGGAAGCCAGGCGGTAGATCGTCAAGGCGAGCAGGCAGAGCCCGATCAGACCGGTGTAGGCAAACAAGGCAATCGCGCCGGTCCAATCCATCGCGGCGGAGGCTAAAATCGGCCCGACGATCGCGCCGACACCGAACGCCAGCAGCAGACCGGCGCCAACGGCAATCGCGTCGCCGCCGCCGACCTGATCGTTCGTGTGCGCCACGCCCAGCGAATAGAGCGCCGCCGTCACGCCGCCAATCAGGCCGCCGGCCCAAACCAGCGTGCCGATGTTTTGATCGCCGAGCGCCAGAACTATGCTGGCGCCGATGATCACCGCCGCCGCCGCGACCACGACGAACCGGCGGTCGACCCGGTCCGACAGCCAGCCCAGCGGCCCGTTCAGTACCAACCCACCGCCGATCACTGCGGACATGAAAACCGCAATGCCACCGGCGCTGAGGCCGACGCTGCTGGCGTAAAACGGGAACAGGCCGAACATTGCACCGGTCAGCGCGCCGGAGCCGACCGCCGCCGCGATGCCGACGGGCGATATCCGCACTAGGTCGATCAACCGCAGCCGCGCGCTCGGCGGCAGCACCGGCTGGGAGAGGCGGGTGAAGGCGAGCGGCTGCACCGCCAGCATCATCGCTATCGCCGCGATAGAGAACGCCTCGAACGAGCCGACATCCAACACGCCCAGCACCGCCTGGCCGACAGTCATGCCGACATACACGACCACCATATAGGCGCCGAACACCGATCCGCGCACGGCATTGTCGGCGGCGATATTCAGCCAGCTTTCCAGCACCAGCAACGCCAGCACGATGCAGACGCCGCCGATAAAGCGGAAGATGATCCACGCTACCGGGTCCGGAATGATCGGCAGCATCAGAATGCTGAGGCCGGCCCCCGCCACCGTCGCCGCGAAGCCGCGAATATGGCCGGTCCGTAGCAGTAACCTATGGCCAAACCGAGTGCCGACGACCATGCCGAGGAAGTATGCGGTCGTCACCAGACCGGCGATCTGGGCGGATGCATCCAGTTGCGCCAGCCGCACTGACAGAGCCGTGCTGGTCAAACCGTGCCCCATCATCATGAACATCGCTGCCAAGAGTATGGGCCGAAAAGAGGCGGTCGCCGCTAGCATGCCACGGCCTCCTGTTCGGTAGAGCGCGCGGGTTGGCGACGCTAAGGCTGGTGCGGTGCCGCGATATAGTCGTCCGCCTGCATCTCCATCAAGCGTGACACAGTGCGCTGAAAGGCAAACGCCGTATCGCCCTGGGGGCTCAGGTCCGCCGGCAGCGCGGCGGCGGAGCAGATCAGGTTGACTTTCGCCTCGTACAGCGCATCGATCAGCGTCACGAATCGCTTGGATTCGTTGCGTTTCGCCGGCGGCAACAACGGAATGCCCGCAAGGATCACCGTGTGAAAGCGCCGGGCGATGGCCAGATAGTCTGCCGCACCCAAGGGTCTGGCGCACAGCTCCTCAAAGGTGAAGCGCGCCACGCCTTTGGCAGTGACCGGTGCGATCAGTTCGCGCCCGCGCACCTTCAACGTTTCGGCATGCGGTTCTGCGTCGTCGGTCAAGTCGCTGAACGCCTGATCCAGAGCATCGGCGGCGGCCTCGTCCAGCGGCGTATGATAGGTCGCGCGGCCACGCAATCGGTCCAGCCTGTAGTCGGTCTCCGAGGTCAGTTCGAACACATCCAGCCGCTCGATCAACAGGTCGATGAATGGCAGGAAGCGCTCGCGCTGCAAGCCGTCCTTGTAGAGGTTGCGCGGCATGACGTTCGAGGTCGCCACCACGACAACGCCTTCGGCGAACAGCGCCTCGAACAGGCGGGCCAGGATCATGGCGTCGGCGATGTTTTCGACCTGAAACTCGTCGAAGGCCAGCAGCGTTGCCTGGTCGGCGATGGCGCGGGCGGTATCCGGGATCGGGTTGCCTTCGCCGCCCGCCTTACGCCGAGCGTGCACCCGCTCCTGCACCTCCTGCATGAAAGCGTGGAAGTGCACCCGGCGCTTGCGTTGGATCGGCGCTGTGTCGAAGAACAGGTCCATAATCATCGACTTGCCGCGCCCGACCGGGCCATAGATGTAGACGCCGCGAGGCGCCGCCGCCTTCTTGTTGCCACCAAAGCCCAGACGGTTCAGGAAGCCCTTGCTCTGCTGCGACGGCGGCGTGCGGTCGTAGTCGAACAACTCGTCATGCAGTTGCTGCAACCGCTCCGCCGCGGCGCGCTGCACTGGGTCCGGCCGCATGTCGCCGGAGTCCAGCAGGGCATTCAATGCCGCAACCGGACCGTCGTTCGAAGAATCTTGGGCTAGAGTTCTGGACGTCCCGGCGCTATGCAGCAAACACGCGCTCCATCTTGCGGCGGAACTGGACGGTGGGATCGTCGGCGTCGAAGGCGACATCGTCCCACGAGACCAACTCTCCCGCCGCGATATCGCGCTTCAGGGTGACGCCGTGGGCGAGGCCGATGGGCAGCCCGCCGATGCGCAGCGAGTCGGCGGCGGGCATCAGCTTGCCCCAGACCTTGTAGCCGCCCTCGCCATCCAACTCGTCACCGGCTTTCAGGTCGAATTTGGCGGTTGCGACGACGTCGCCGCGGAAACCCTCGGCGCAGCCGGTGGGCTCGTGCCGCAGACCGGCGCTGGCGACGGAGACGCCCAACTCAAGGCCGATCAGGTGGTAGGGCCGCCACAGCGCTGCGTAGCGCCCGCTGGCGTCGGTGATGACACCATACTGGTTGAAGCATTCCTTCACATACTCGGTCTCGCCGTCGAAGGTGACGTAGACGCCCCAGCGCAGGTTGTCGTCGAGCTTGGTCTCGCTGCCACGGGCCTCGCTGGCCACGACCTCGACCATGCCGCGGCCCTCCAGCATGCCGCCGTCTGCCTTGGGGATCAGGTGCTGCGCCAGCGTATTGAAGCCGACCGCCGGGAATTTCAGCCCATCTTTCGGCGCATTCAGCCCACAGGCATTGGCGACCGCCGCCATCTCGATGCCGGACTTGGTGCCATCGATGAAGCTGTTGAACATCTGCGGGTTCAGGCGGTTGGAGCGGGCGCGGTCCCCGCCGATGCCGTAATAATCCCACACCGTCGCCGGAGTCGATTGATGGAAATGCGGCTGATAGCGGGTGCCCTTGCCGGCGCCGACCACCTCCAGCCCGCAGGTCCGGGCCCAGTCCACCTGCTCGGCGATCAGCGCCGGCTGGTCGCCATAGGCCAGGCTGTAGACGACGCCCGCCTCCTTCGCCTTCTTGGCCAACAGCGGGCCGGCCAGCACGTCGGCCTCGACGTTGACCATCACCATGTGCCGGCCCAGCCGGAACGCCTCCAGCGCGTGGCGGATGCCGGCGGAGGGGCTGCCGGTCGCGTCGATCACCACCTCCAACCCGCGCGCCGCGATCATCGCCATCGCGTCATCGGTAACACGGCAACCGCCGGAGGAGCGCGCCTCGTCGAACGAACGCGCGGCGTATTGCGCCTCCGGCCAGTGCACGCTGGCGAGCGCGGCCTTGGCGCGCTCCACATCCAGATCGGCCACGGCCATGACCTGCATGCCGCGGGTGCGCCGCGCCTGCGACAGGAACATCGAGCCGAACTTGCCGGCGCCGATCACGCCGACGCGCAGAGGGTTATTCGCCTCGGCGCGGGCGGCGAGCAGGCGGGAGAGGTTCATTGGCCAGTCTTCCAGAAATATCCATGGAATGGCGTCGTAAGGCGACAGGACCCGACAGACAAGCCCTTTTCGCGGCTCTCCGCCCGCGGTGACCCGAGGCCACGACGTTTTGCAACGGCACAGGGTGCCTTGTCCAGCACAGGCCGGACCGCTAAGAGATCGGCCATGCCCAACAAGCGAGACGACGGCAAACGCGGCTATCACCATGGCAACCTGCGTGAGGCGCTGGTGTTTGCCGCCATCGGCCTGATCGCCGACAAGGGATTGCAGGGCTTTACGTTTGCCGATGCCGCCCGCGCCGCCGGCGTCTCGCCCGCCGCCCCTTACCGCCATTTCCGCGACCGCGACGCGCTGGTGGCCGAGGTGGCGCGCTATGGCTTCGAGCGGTTTGCCAACCAACTCGAAGACGCCTGGAACAAGGGCAGGCCCAGCCCGTTGGCGGCGCTGGAGGCGGTGGGCCGCGCCTACCTCTCGTTCGCCCGGACCGAGCGGCCGCTGTTCGCCGCGATGTTTCAGGCAAATTTTCCGGAAGACCCGGCGCTGAAAGCGTCTGCCGACCGCGCCTTCGCCGTGCTGCAGGGCGCCTGCAACGCCCTGCTCGCCCGCGTTCCGCCGGCCAGGCGGCCGCCGATACACATGATGAGCTATCATATCTGGGCGTTCAGCCATGGCGTGGTCGAACTGTTCGCCGACGCTGCCTCTCTGCGCGCGCCGATTGCCGCCGACGACCTGCTGGAGTCGGGGCTGCTGGTCTATCTGCGCGGCCTCGGCCTGATCGAGCCGGAATAGACCGCCGCGCCTCAGTCCTAACCTGTGATTGAAGGGCCGGGTCCCGCTTTCAGAGTGTATCGCCCCACGTGTTCCAATAGGTCCTGTCTCGGTCTGGCAGGCGCTTGGCTGGCTTGAAGTCTTGACCGGTAAAATAAGCGGTGGGTAGCAAGGCCGCCTGGGTTATGCCCTCGGGTATCCCAAGGAGTTCTGCAACTTCTGCCTCGTACATCAAATGCAACGTTGTCCAGGACGAGCCCAAACCTCGCGCCCGAAGCGCCAGCATGAGTGACCATGCGGCCGGAATGATCGATCCGTAAACAGTCGCCTGCAGGAACGGACCGCTGTCTTCCACCCGGCCTTCGATGCACGGGATGATATGCACGGGGACCTCGTGCAAATGGTCGGCCAGATAAGCCGCGGACTCCATCACCGGAATATCGACGGTTCCGTGATTGCTTTCAAAATACGGATTGGCGGCCCTGCGGTAGATATCGGCCAGACGCGCACGTTTCTCCGCACCGGTCACCACGAGGAAATGATAGCGCCCGCGATTTCCACCATTCGGTGCCTGGAGCGCGATATCGATGCAATCCTGGATCACACCGGCCTCTACGGGACGGCTCAGGTCCAGGCGTTTGCGTACGGATCGAGTCGTCGTCAACAAATGATCTACAATCGCAAGGTCCATAACGGATCTCCTTTGGCCGGTGAGCATAGCCTCAATGGAGTCCGACTTGGAACCCGTCTCCAGCACCGTCATTCTGTCCAATAGAAGTTAGAATTTTGCAAAATGGTACTGCCAGTGATAAAGTTGTGTCCGGTATCGGTCGCATGAAGCTCAAGGGGATGCACGATGGCATCAACAACAATAGGATTTATTGGTCTTGGCGATATGGGCGAACCAATGGCCCGTCGCCTCCTGCAGCACGGGTTTCCGGTCGTGAGTTGCGCCAACCGGCGGCGCGAGGCGATTGAGGCGCTCTCGCAAGAAGGCTTGGTCGAAGCGGAAAATCCGGCCGGTGTCGGTGCGAAGGCCGACATCTTAATGACCATCGTCATCGACCAAAGCCAGACGGAGCAGGTGTTGCGCGGCCCAACCGGCGCGCTGGCAAGGCTTCGGTCCGGCGCTGCCATCATCATCATGAGCACCCTCGATCCCGATTACTGCAAATCGCTGGCTCGGGAACTAGCGCCGCGAGATATAGAAGTGATCGACTGCCCCGTGAGCGGCGGTGTACAAGGCGCAGTCGCCGGAACGCTGGCGCTGATGGCAGGCGGCACTGCGGACGTCATAGAGCGTTGCCGCGCGCCTCTTGAGGCGATGGGCTCGATATTTCCTTGTGGTGGCGTTGGCATGGGGATGGTGGCCAAACTTGCCAATAATGGACTTTCGGTCGGGACCATGGCGCTGGTTATGGAAGTGCGCGCGATGGCAGCTGCCCATGGTATGGATCTTGCGACCCTCATGGAAATTGTCAAAAATTCAACCGGTGACAGCTTTGTTGCTCGAAACTGGGATGTCGTGCAGTCAAGGTTTCAGCACCTCATGCCGCTGGCTGCGAAGGACGCCGGGCTATTCGTTGAAGCGGCTTCAGGCAAAGGCACCCCAACAGAGTTGCTTTCAGCGTGGCAGAATTACGACTGGGGTTCGATGAATGGCCAGGATGTATGATCCCCTCGACAGCAACCGCGCCAGACTCGACCGGCACGGCGTTTTCCCCTAATTTTGAACGCAACCGCGCCCCGTTGCGCCTTCTAATATTGCGAGCTTTGCCATGTCTGCCATTCCCAGCTTTGCCGACGTCCATCTCGACCCTGACAACGCGCCGCCGCCCGCCGTCGATTTCGAGGCATGGGAGGCGGCGGCCGAGGCGGAGTTGGGCCGCAAGCCGGAACCATGGCAAACGCCGGAGGGTATCCCGGTCAAGCCGGTCTATACGGCGAAGGACCTGGAAGGCCTCGACTTCCTCGACACCATGCCGGGGATTGCGCCCTATCTGCGTGGCCCCTACCCGACCATGTATGTGAACAAGCCATGGACGCTGCGCCAGTACGCCGGCTTCTCGACGGCGGAGGATTCGAACGCCTTCTACCGGCGCAATCTGGCGGCGGGCCAAAAGGGCCTGTCCGTCGCCTTCGATCTGGCGACGCACCGCGGCTATGATTCCGACGATCCGCGCGTCGCGGCGGACGTGGGCATGGCCGGCGTCGCCATCGACTCGATCTACGACATGCGCACCCTGTTCGACGGCATCCCGCTCGACGAGATGAGCGTGTCGATGACCATGAACGGCGCGGTGCTGCCGGTGCTCGCCCTCTACATCGCCGCGGCGGAGGAGCAGGGCGTCAAGCCGGCGCAACTGACCGGGACCATTCAGAACGACATCCTGAAGGAGTTCATGGTCCGCAACACCTATATCTACCCGCCGCAGCCCTCGATGCGGATCATTTCCGACATCTTCGCATACACTTCAAAGGAGATGCCGCGCTACAACTCGATCTCGATCAGCGGCTATCACATGCAAGAGGCCGGCGCGACCGCGGACCTGGAACTGGCCTATACGCTGGCGGATGGCCTGGAATACGCCCGCGCCGGCAAGAAGGCCGGGCTGGAGATCGACGCGTTCGCGCCACGGCTCAGCTTTTTCTGGGCCATCGGCATGAACTTCTTCATGGAAGTGGCGAAGATGCGGGCCGCCCGCCTGCTCTGGGCGAAGATGATGCAGGCGGAAGGGGCGCAGAACCCGAAATCGCTGGCGCTGCGTACCCATTGCCAGACCTCTGGCTGGTCGCTAGCGGCGCAGGATGTGTTCAACAATGTCGTGCGCACCTGTGTCGAGGCGATGGCCGCCACCCAGGGCCACACCCAGTCGCTGCACACCAACGCGCTGGACGAGGCGCTGGCGCTGCCCACCGACTTCTCCGCCCGCATCGCCCGCAACACCCAGCTGGTGCTGCAACAGGAAAGCGGCACGACCAAGGTGATCGACCCCTGGGGCGGCTCCTACTATGTCGAGCGTTTGACCCAGGAAGTGGCGGCCAAGGCCTGGGCGCACATCCAGGAGATCGAGGAAATGGGCGGCATGGCCAAGGCCATCGAAGCCGGCATGCCGAAAATGCGCATCGAGGAAGCCGCCGCCCGCACCCAGGCGCGCATCGATTCCGGACGCCAGATCCTGGTCGGCGTCAACAAGTATAAGCCGACCGATGACCGGACGATCGAGATCCTGAAGGTCGACAACGCCGCCGTCCGCGCCTCGCAGATCGACAAGCTGCAGCGCCTGCGCGCCGAACGCGACCAGTCCAAAGTCGATGCGGCGCTGGCGGCTCTGACCCAGGCGGCGGAGACCGGGAAGGGCAATGTGCTGGCTCTCTCCGTCGATGCGGCCCGCGCCATGGCGACGGTGGGCGAGATCACGCAGGCCATGGAAAAAGTGTGGGGGCGGCACGTGGCGACGATCCGCACCGTGTCCGGCGTCTATTCCGCCGAAGTCGGCGGGAACACCGAAAACGTCAACGAAGTCCGCCGCATGGTCGAAGCGTTCGCCGAGGCCGACGGCCGCCGCCCGCGCATCCTGATCGCCAAAATGGGCCAGGACGGCCACGACCGCGGCCAAAAGGTGATCGCCACTGCTTTCGCCGACCTGGGCTTCGACGTCGACATCGGCCCCCTGTTCCAAACCCCGGCCGAGGCGGCCCGCCAGGCGGTGGAGAACGACGTCCACATCGTCGGCGCCAGTTCGCTGGCGGCAGGCCACCTGACCCTGGTGCCGGAGCTAAAGAAAGCCCTGAAGGCCGAGGGCCGCGACGACATCATGATCGTCGTCGGCGGCGTCGTGCCGCGGCAGGACTACGACGAGTTATACGCGGCAGGTGCAAGCGCGATCTTCCCGCCCGGCACGGTGATCGCCGAGGCTGCGAAGGGGCTGCTGGAGAAGCTGAACCAGCAGTTGGGGTATTGAGAGCCTATAATACCGAATTTGGCATGTTTCACCTGAAATTAAGCTCTGATATGGACTATTATCCCTATGGTGCCTCCCTTGGATGCGATTCTAATGCCAAGTCTTGGGCTTATTTTTCGGATTACGCACATTGATAATTTAGACTGGCTCTTAGAAAATGGCCTGCATTGCCGTAGTTCAGCGATGCTCGATCCGAATTTTAAGCCAATCGGCGATCAAAAAATCATCTCATCGCGACGAGAATGGCTAGTCCCTATCGCTCCATGCGGAACATTGTCGGACTATATACCTTTCTATTTTACGCCACGATCTATGATGTTTTACAATATACTGACTGGATATCGAGGTGTGCGACAGGTATCACGTGAACATATTATTATAATATTTTCGTCTATTTACGAGATTGAAAAAAATAAGCTTGAATTCGTCTTTACGGATACTCATGCGATTACAGCGACCACACGCTATATGAACAATCTTGGAGAGTTAAAAAATCTGCCTTGGGACTTATGGCAACGAAGCGATTTTCGGCACGATCCAAATCACCCGGATAAGACGAAGCGATACCAAGCCGAAGCGCTTGTGCATCGCCACGTTCCGATAAACCTCTTGACAGGCATCGCTTGCTGCAACGAATCTATAAGAGCTAATATCGAATCTAAATGTCAACAAGCGAATATGGAAATTCCTGCCGTGACTCGTTCGCACTGGTATCCCTAAGATGTTAGAGTTTCGTGAGGGCAATTTGCTCGACGCCGAAGTGGAGGCAGTTGTGAATACTGTCAATACAGTTGGCGTAATGGGTAAAGGAATTGCTCTGATGTTCAAGGAAAAATTCCCTGATAATTTCAAAGCCTACAGCGCAGCTTGTGAACAAGGTGAGGTAAAGGTCGGCAAGATGTTTGTCACTGAGAATCTCGCAATGTTCGGCCCCAGGTGGATTATCAATTTTCCGACCAAGCAGCATTGGCGATCCAAGACGAAGATGGCTTGGATCGATGCCGGACTCGTTGATTTGGTTCACGTTATTGATACCTATCAAATTCATAGCATCGCCGTTCCGCCGTTAGGTTGCGGAAACGGAGGCCTGTCATGGGGAGATGTCAAACCACGAATTGAGGCAGCTCTAGAATCGGTCGATGCGAAAGAATTTAGAGCGTTGGTTTACGAGCCAACGGGCAAGTATCAAAATGTTGCGAAGCGAGAAGGTGTCGAAAAATTAACGCCAGCACGCGCGCTCATTTCTCATGCAATCCGGGAATACTGCCGCGTCGATAGTGAGTGTACTATTCTAGAGGTCCAGAAATTGGCCTGGTTTACCGAGCGTGCACTTAGAGCGTTGGGGTTGAAAAATCCACTTGAGCTCAAATTTGAGGCAAATAAATTTGGACCTTATTCTAAAAATCTGGGGCATTTATTGAACGCTCTAGATGGAAGTTATATCCATTCCGAAAAGAGGCTTGCGGACGCCGGGCCATTCGATGTGTTATGGTTCGAGCACTCGAAGGCTGATCGACTAGACGCGTACCTAATTTCTTCGGAATTTAAACCCTATGCCCCAGCAATCGAATGGGCGAGCAAAGCTATTCACGGTTTCCAATCTCCTTTTGATATGGAGTTGTTAGCGACAGTTGACTGGCTTTTGACCGTCGAAAACGTTGCTCCAGATGTTAAGTCTTTGCGAACTGGATTGGAGCGTTGGCCAGCCGAGACTAGCGCTCGAAAGCGCAAGTTGGAGCTATTCGACGAGCGCGTGATTGGAATTGCCTTGGAGCACCTTCAGTCGCTGCCGCAATCGTCGACAATACAACTGCAATAGTATTCCGAGAGATGTAAGTAAGGTGGTCCCAACCCCCACCGGCGCCATCGCCTACACTCGCTCCGGCTCCGGTGCGCCGCTGGTGCTGTGTCTGCCGCAAAGCTCCGGGCCCGTCGGCGTGGCGCCTTTCATCAAGAGGTTGGCGGAGCACTTCTCCGTCATCCGCTATGACCAACGCGGCACCGGAGGCAGCCCGCCTCCCAAAGACCCCGGCGCCATCACCATGCGCGACCGCGCCGGGGAAGTCTCGGACCTGCTGGAGGCGCTGGGCATTCCCAAGGCGCATCTGTTCTGCCACTCCACCGGCTGCGGCATCGGGCTGGCCTTCGCCAATGCCTATCCGGACAAGGTCGAGCGCCTCATCCTCACCACACCCTGGGCCTATGCCGACGCCCATCTGACCACTATGCAGAACCTGCGGATTGCGGCGGCGCGGGCGCTGAACCCGCAGGACTACGCGCGCTTCAACGCGAGCCTGCTGTTCCCGCCGGACTACCGCCGTGAGCACGACGCCGGCTTTGCCCGGCAAGCCGCCGATGCAGCGCTGCAGGACGCAGACCAGATCGCCGGCCGACTGCACGCCATCCTGGGCTTCGATACGCGCCCACTGACGCCCTTGATCCAGAAGCCAACCCTGGTCGTCTCCTCCGACGACGACCAGCTCATGCCCTACTGGTTTGGCCGGGATATCGCCGCCAGCCTGCCGAACGCCCGCTATGAGGAGTTGCGCGGCGGCGGCCACATGCTGCCGGAAACGCAAACGACGAGGCTGCTCACTCTGGTCTCGGAATTCCTGAAAGACTCCGGGTGTACCGGTCTACAGTTATGAGACACCGATTTGAGCTTAAGCGGCGTGTTGCATGTTCAGATTTTGGTCTCGCCTGATGGCTGCGGGTGTTCGGTGGCCGTGGCGCTCGATCAGCCAGTTTTCGTTGTAGGTACGCTGGAACTCCAACAGTAAGCGGTGCGAGGAGCCCACATTGCTGATTGGGGCATAACGCGGTTGAAATGA
>CAXBDI010000040.1:0-31189 GCA_963974445.1 uncultured Alphaproteobacteria bacterium | reverse complement strand
ATATCGAGACAGCCCATGTGATCCGCCAGGAAATCGCTCTCCAACAGGCGTTACGGGCGGAGATGCGAAGTCTCATCAGGCAAACGCCCCGTTAATTCCACATCCTGGCCGCGATGCTGATTTCCTCGGCCCCCACGGCATCCGCATAGATCGCCGTGGTCGATAGCTGGGCGTGCCCCAGCCATTTCTGGACCATGTTGAGGGGGATTCCGGCTTGCACGGCGGCGACGCCGAATCCGTGCCGCAGCCCCTTCGGGCTCGCCTGCGGGCCGGTGATCCCGGCTTTTTCCATGACCTCATGCACGCGCCGCCAGGCCGTCACGCGCGCCCAGGGCCACAACCGGACACTCCGGCCGCCGTTGCGACCCCTTTGCGCCTCCCTGAGCCCGTGCACAAGCTCCAGGGTGGTCAGCAGCTCCTGCGGGACCGGGACGGCCCTGTAGATGCCGTTACGGCGCTTCTTGAGGCTCTCGAACACGATGACCTTGCCGGAGAGGTCCACGCGGTCGGCGGTGAGCTGTAGCGCCTCGCTGATCCGGCAGCCGGTATAGGCGAGCGTCATGCACAGCGACCGCACGTCACGGCTGGTCTGCTCGGCCGCCGCAAGGAACGCGGTACGTTCATCCCGAGTGAGATATTTCCGCTGTCCGGCGGAATCGTAAATTTGCAACGTAATTCCCGACAAGTGTTTCTCTCCGGCGACGAAAGGGGCCCGGTCAAGCCGGACCAGGGGCGTGAATCCAGCCGAATCCTAGCAGATTGCCATGCCGTTGAGAAACAAAATGGTCAATAGTGTTTCAGCACCGCTGCCCCCCCCCTCGCCGGCGGGTGCCTTGGGTGGGAATATACCGGCATCTTCCATAGGCACGAAGACAGCAAGAAGACGGTTTCCGAAGTGGCCGACATGCTCGACGTGTGGTGGTTCGTCGAACAGTCGTATGAAAGGCTCTCGAAACAGGACAAGGCACGTGTCGAGAAGGAGGCCGAGCCGCTCGGAAAGCACGTTGTCTTCCGGGGATTCGACGGCAACTACGAGGGTGAGCACCTGGGCGTCGCCAGCTTTCTAATTAACAAGCTGGATCGGTTCGCCGACTTCAAAGGCCGCGAACTCAACTCCCACATGCCCTCGATTGACGGATATCGGCGCATGGTGCGGGCCTTTGAGCCGATGAGACGTGGCCTCCGGGGGGGGTGGCCTCCGGGGGGGGGAGTCTGCTGGGCGCAGGGCAAATTATCGAGCTGCTCAATGCACAGCGGCATGACAGCACCTAGAAATCTGACAAAGGACACTACGCTACACGAAGGGCCTCAAGCCTGTAGGGCGTTGACCACTCTGAGCGTGCGCTTGTACGAACGAGTATCCAGAGAGGACTGGTCGCGGATGACCTGTGGCGAACCGTCTATGGTGGAATGTCGTGGTCGTATTCCCAAGGAAACACCGCTGCGCGCCGCGCCCATATCTCGACCAAGCCGACGCCGGGGATGTGGTAGCTGCCGACAACATAGGCGGCATCCGGCGGCGGCATCTGTCCGGGATAGACGGCGATCTCGTTGGCTCCGGGGCCACCGCTGGCGCTCGGCCCGGAGGGGGCGGCGTTCACCGGCAGGTGGCGCTTGCCGTAGTGCATGGCCGCGACATTGAAATGATTGGACAGCCCGGACGGGGCCGAACGCCAGTTGAAACTCCGGGTGATGCTCTCCGGGGTTGCGGGTTGTCCGGGCCTGCGGTCCTGCTCCTCCCGCCGGGAAGGACCGCTTATCGGTCGTAGCCGCCTCCCCTGTCGGGCGGCCTGTTCTCCGGCGGATGCGGATCGCGGGCGCGGTCCAGTTCATGGCTTCGGGCGCGCTCCTGGTCGCGCCGGTGCATGTCCTCCAGGGCGGCGTGTTCTTTGTCGAATGTCCGCTCCATCCTGTCGCGGGCCTGCTCGCGCTCGCGGACCAGCTCGGCCATCCGGGCGTCGCGGCGCTCGGCGTCGCGGATGTCCCGCTCCTGCTCGCGGCGCTGCCGCTCGTCGTAGCGATCGCTGATCCGCTTCGGATTCAGCCGGTCGCGCAGCTTGTGCTCGAAGCGCTCCATGCCCTTGCCGGGCTCCAGCTCCTTCCAGTCCATGCGGCGCTCGATGTCGCGCTGCTCCTGAATCTGCCGCTTCACGAGATCCATTTCGCGGGTGATGCGGGCGTCCCAATCCTTCTCGAAGCTGGCGCGACGCCGATCGTGGTTCTGCTCCAGATCGGCACGGGCCTCGGCGAGCGCCGGGTCCTCCGGCGCGGCGACCGGTAGCCGCTCGGCGTCGCCTTCCGGGCGCTCCGGGGTGAGCTGGGGCGGCTCCGCGGTTTCGGAGCCCCCTGCCCTGCCCTCCTCGGCCTCGGCGCGGCCCTTGGCGCTCCTACGAGCGTCGCGGCGCTGCTCTTGCAGCTCCCGCGCCTCGGCGACGCCGGGCAGGCCCGGCGCGTCGATATCGGCGATCTTCTCGCGGATTTCCTTGGCCCTGGCCGTGGTGATCTGGCGGTTGAGGCTATGAACCTCCCCGGCGATGTCCACCACCACGAGGGCGCGGCGGTCGCCTCTGGCGAGCACATAGCCCGCGTCCTCCAGAGCCGCCCGGAACGCCTGACCGTTGTCCGCGCGCTCATATAGGCCGGTGATCTCGGCCTTGCGCTCGCGCGGATCGAGCTTGCTGCGCTCCATCTGCTGCCACTCGACATGATCGAGGGCGGCGACCGGACGCTCCTGCGAGCGGTCGCGCTTGTGATGGACGCCGGGGACGTGCTCGTGCCCGAACTCCAGCTCCAGACGGTCCGAAGCGCGCTCATGGGCGAGGTAGTTGTTGCTGTCCGTGCGCAGCGTCATCGTTTCGATGTCGGTGCGCGCCCAGACGACATGGATGTGCTCGCGGCCTTCCTTCTTGTGCAGCACGATGACACGGGGCTGACCCTCCAGCCCCAGCTCCTGCTCCAGCACGTCGGCCGCCTGCGCCCACTGTTCCCGGCTCATCGAGTAGTCGGCGTGCGGGTCGATATTGGCGTGATAGAGCCCCTTGCTGCCGCGCGTGCCGTCACTGAGGGCCTGCATGTGCCGCAGGGCATTGTCGAGCTCCTCCAGCGGCACGTCGCGGAACTCCAGCATCTCGACGCGCTCGTTTGTGTCCTCCCGCTCAAGATGCTTCGCCAGTTTTGCCGGGGCTGCCCGGCTGCCGCCCTTGATGATCATGACTTGTCTCCGCGCGGCGTGCGCCCGAGTGCGGAGAAGATGGCAGATTGCATCTCTGAGAGGGCCACCACGGCGGCCTTGAGGTTGTCAGCCAGGCCGTTCGGATCGTCGCCGCTGTTCACGGCGCGGGCGAGTTGATTAACGTTGGAGCCGATCTTGCCGAGTTGGGACAGAACCCGGACCAGCTCCTGTTTGGCGATCGGCGGCTTGCGAGCAGCGCGGGGTCCGGCGTCGCCGAGAGCAGCGGCGCGCAGATAGGCAGCGACAGAGAGCCCCGCCCTATCGGCGCGGCGATCCAGTTCGGCGCGTTCCTCGGGTGTCATTCTGAGCCCGACGACACTCGATCGCTGCCGCTTCTCCGTGCCCGCCATCGTCAGCACTCCCGCCGGGACGGAAGGAACGGATCGCCGCCGCTGCGAATGAGGGCGCGGATATAGATGTGGGAAGGCAGGCCCCAGAACGCGGCCGTGCGCGCGAGGAACCGGGCCTCCTGAACGGAGAGCCCGGCGAGCAGCGCCGTGCCGCTGATGCGCCTGTCGAGTCGGTCAATTTCTTGTTGTTTAAGACCTTCCATGGACACCCTTGCCGGGCTGTCGGCCCGGCCTCTGTCGGGGGATGCAACGGGGGCGGATGCCCCTTTGCCAAGCCTGGTCCGGACGGCCAATCGAAGCGGGCCGGACCAAGCGTGCGGTTCATCCGCACATGGCTTGCCTCCTTTTTTATGTAGATTTTAGGGTATCAGGTTTACGGAGATTGTGCGAGGATTATCCACCACACTTTGTACCGTGCGGCCTCGATGCCCACAACATTGAGTCGGGTTTTGCCACTGGAAACACGGCCCGATTTGCAACGCTGAACCCGTGTGACCGGAAGCCGGAGCCTGTGAGACCTGAGACCAACGAGCTGCTCATCCTCGCTGCTGTCGGGATCGCGATTCCGATCGCGGCTCTGGCCGTGCTGGGGAACGATATGTCGGCGGTCTGGGGACACGCGGCCCGGTCCTCGATCGCGGCCGGTATCCTGTTCGCCGGGCTCGCAGGCCTTGCCCTTATCGGCTTCCCCAAGAAGCTTGACGCGGCTGGGGATGACGACGAGGACGAAGGCTGGCGCTGGAATCATGTCCGCCTGTGGCAGCTCTGTATCGGGCTCGGCATCCCCCTCCTCCTCTATGCCGATGGCGTCACCGGCGACACCGGCGACTTCAACCGGATGCAGGCCAGCGTCGCCTTCTGGCCCGGCGTCGCGGCGCTCGGCTATGTCGGACTGCGGATCGGCTGGGACGGTCTCATGGCATGGTTCGGCGGCGAGGAAGAAGATCCAGAACCGACAAGCCACGGCTCGGCCCGCTTCGCCACGGATGAGGAAATCAAGGCCGCCGGGCTGACGGGCGACGGGGGCGTCTATATCGGCCAGTACCCGGAGCTGACCGATGAAGGGCTTTGGTACAACGGCGACGGCCACCTGCTCACCGTGGCGTCGTCCGGCTCCGGCAAAGGGGTCTCGGCAATCATCCCGAACCTGCTGGCGTGGCCGGGCTCGGTCATCTGCAACGATCCCAAGGGCGAAAACGCCGCCATTACGGCCAGGCAACGTCAGGCGATGGGCCAGGATGTCTATGTCCTGAACCCGTGGGGCCTGCATAGCGGACCACCCTGGAACCTGAAATGCGCGGCCTTCAACCCGCTCGACTGGCTCGACACGAACAGCGAGGACGTGGGCGACGATGCGGCCATGATGGCGAACACCCTCGTGCTACGCGACAAGGGCTCGGTCGGGAGCGAGGGGCATTTCAACGATTCAGCCGAATCTCTGCTCACCGGCCTGATCCTCTACGTGGCCTTCACCGAACACGATCCGCTGCGGCGCAACCTGATCACCGTGCGCAAGCTACTTACGCAAGCGCCGGAGGATTGGGCGGAGACACTCCAAAAGATGGCGCGCGCGCCTTATGCGGATGGCCGGATCGCGAGCGCCGCAAACACCTTCCTATCGAAGTCGGACCGCGAAGGCCCGGCGGTGCTGTCCACGGCGGTGCGTCACACCAATTTCCTCGATATGAACCGGATGCGGCAGGTGCTGGGCTCGTCGGATTTCGACCTGGCGGACCTCAAGCGCAAGCCCATGACCATCTATCTCTGCCTGCCCTTCGATCAGGTCGGCGGTCAGGCGTCGCGCTGGCTGCGGCTCATGATTACGCTGAGCCTCACCGCCCTCTCCCGCACCAAGGGGCCGGTCGATCCCGGCGTGCTGTTCCTGCTCGATGAGTTCGCCTCGCTCGGGCACATGCGCATGGCGGAGCGCGCCATGGCCGAAGGGCGGGGCTACGGGGTGCGGATGTGGCCGATCCTGCAAGACCTGAACCAGCTCAAGGACAGCTACCGGGACGGCTGGCAGACCTTCATCGGCAACGCTCGTGTTCTCCAGTTCTTCGGCACGGCGGATATGTTCACGGCGGAATACGTCTCGAAACTGCTGGGCACCACCACGGTGTGGTCGAGCGGATCGAGCGGCGACCGGGAAAGCGTCAGCGAGACCGGCCGCGCGCTCATGACGCCGGATGAAGTGATGCATCTGGGGGCTAGCGAGGAATTGCTGATCGTGCGAGGCCTGCGGCCGATCCGGGCGGAGAAGCTGCCTTATTTCCGGACCGGCCTTGCGAAGCTGGCCGATCCGAACCCGATGATGGCGCACGGGCAACCGGGGGAAGGTACTTAGGCCCCTACCCTCCCCCGGCGTGCTCGGCGCGTCGCAACGCGCTTCGCTCCATCAGCCATGCGCGGCGCGCCGGACCAAGCGCTCGCGAAACGCCGTCTCGCTGACCTGGGCGGCCTCGCCCTTCATCAGGATGTCGGAAATGAGCACGGAGGCCTCGACAAACTGCCCATCGGCCCATGCCTCCGCGGAATCATAGTCGCCGTCCGCATCCAGCAGGACGCGGATCGGCAGGCCGGTATGGGAAATGAAATAGGCATACATGGCGGTAGCCTTCGTGCGGCGCTTGGTGTATACACGTGTACATGTGAAATTTACCACATGTCAGGCGACATCGCCGGTCGCCTTGAAGCTGATCTTGAGCTGGGTCTTCGTCGCCCGCGCGAACTTCTCCAGCGTCTTGGTGGACGGGCGCACGCGCCCGCTTTCCAGCCGGGCGATGACTGACTGCGTGGTGTCCATCTTCCGGGCGAGTTGTTCCTGGGTGAGACCGGCGCGGGTGCGGGCCTCGATCAGAGACCGGGCCAGATCGAACTCCGGCCCCAGCTCGTCATAGGCCGCGCGGTATTCGGGATCACGGCTCCACTTCTTGTGCAGATCGCTTACCTTGCTCATTCTAGAACCTCCTTGGCGCGTTGCAGCGCCAGGTCAATTTCCCGCCGGGGCGTCTTCTGGGTCTTCTTCACGAAAACCCGCACCACGACGACACGCTTGTCCCGGACCGTGACGTAGAGCGCGCGGGAAATCCCGTCCTTGCCCTTCATGCGCATTTCCCAGATCGGCCCGGTCAGATGCTTGATGTGCGGCGCGCCGACACGCTCAAGCCCGACCGCGGCGATCAGCTCGCTGATGCGCACGAACCGTGCCCGCATATCGGCGGGCAGAGCGTCAAGCTCTTGGTCCACGGTCGCGTTCAGGGTTTCTACGGTCCAGTCCATGAATGCCTTTAATATAGCATTTTTGCTATATTCTCAACAAGAGAAATCCACATGTAGACATGTGGGAGTGTCCACCTATCCGGCGATCGGCGGCTTGCCGTATTTCTCGAACAGGCCGTTAAGGGCTTCGCTCAAGAGGTCCTGCACGGTGCGGTCCTGCTCCAGTCCGAGGGCGCGGAGCTGGCGCGAGACGGCAGGATCGAAATGCCCGGCGATCGTCTTCTTGCCCTGTCGGCTTGGCGGCGGAGCGACCTTTGCCGTGTCGCCGCCGGATTCCTCCTCGGTCGCGCTGGCCCGTGTGGGCACGGCAGGCACGGCGTTGCGGGATTCCAGACTATGCAGGGCTGAGGAAAGGCTGGGTTTCTTACTCATGCTTGGGCTCTTAATGTCTCACCTGTGGACGATTCTACATGTGTACATGTCCACGCGTAAAGGGCTTTGATTTCCTGGGCGGCCTTGCCGCTCGGCTCGTATTCGAGAACGCCTTGCCCGGCGGTCAGGGAATGGACAAAGGCCATGCGCTGCCCGAGATGCACGGGCGCGACCTGGAGCCCGTATCCGGAGATCGCCTCGGCGGCTTCATCGGCCAGCGGCCCGCGCGACGGCACGGCGTTAAGCACGGCGGCGGCGGACGCCTTGGCAAGGGCGCAGATATCGGCGGAGGCGGCGATCGCGCGCAGATCGAGGATGCCGGGGCGACAGGGGATCAGCACCAGTGACGCGGCGCGAGCGGCAGCGAGCGCCGCGCTTTCGGAGTGCGGCGCGGTGTCGATGACGGCGAGCTGCGCGCCGTGCGCCTCGGCCGTGCTGAGCGCCTCGGCCAGGCGGGCGGCCTGTACGGAAATCACGACCGGACTTTCGGCGGCGCGGTTGTCGTGCCAGCCCTTGGCGGAGGCCTGCGGATCGAGGTCAATGACCACGGCGGGCTGCCCGGCGGCCTCGGCGGCCATCGCGAGATTGAGGGCGAGGGTGGTTTTGCCCGTGCCGCCCTTCTGCGAAAGAATTGCTATTGTGTGCATGTGTACATGTGGAGTAGTGGAAGTGCCTACATATACACATGTATCATGATCTGCGCCCAACGGGCAAGGACTGGGTGGGATCAAGGGGCGGCGCGCAGCGCCGGGGCTGACGGCCCGGCAGGGCCGTAGCGGGCCGCGAAAGCGGCCCGAACGCTGAGAAGGGAAGGGGCCGCCTAAGCGGCGGCCCGATCCTCGGCTTTGTCCTCGGCCGGTTGCAGGCCATGCAGGAAGTCGGCGGCCTTCTGCGCGTGCGCGGCGGCGGAGAAGATCGCCCGCTTGTCCTCCTTCAGGACCTTCAGCCATGAGCCGATATAGGCGGCGTGGTCCTCGCGGGGCTCCGGCGTCACCTCCAGGTCGGCGGCGAGGAACGCGGCCCCCAGCTCGGCGACCAGCTCCTCCATGGCGTAGCCTTCATCGCCCCAGCGCTTGCGGCCAAAGTCGCGGTCCAGCCGGGTCTTGTGCCGAGTCCAGTGCGTCATTTCGTGGGCGAGGGTGGCGTAATAGCTCTCCGCGTCCTTGAACGCCTCGAAGGGTGGCATCTGCACATAGTCGGCCCCGATTGCGTAATAGGCCTGATTCCCGCCATGGCGGATATCGGCGCGGGTTTCGGCAAAGAACCCTTCCGCGCGGTCGATCCGGGCCACCGGGTCAAGCTGGGGCTCGGCCACGGCGTAGTAGTGCGGCGGCAGGTCCTCGATTTGCTCGACGTTGAAGACGGTATAGCCCTTCATGAACGGGATATCGCGGTCTTCCTCCTCTCCGGTCTCCGGGTCGGTTTCCGTGCGGGTGATGGTATTCGCATAGACGACAAGCGATCCTTTCTCGCCCTTGCGCACATGCGCCCCCAGCTCCTTGGCCTGCCGAAAGGTCATCCAGATCGGCGCGGCGAAGCCCCGCTCCACGGCGGACGCCCAAAGCATCAGGACGTTGATTCCGTTGTAGGCGGTCCCGTTGAAGCGCAAGGGACGGGTGATCCGCCCGGCGGCGTGCTCGGCGTTCCATGGCTTGAACCAAGGCCGGACGCCTTGCTCCAGATCGGCCACGATCTTGTCGGTAATGCGGGTGTAAACATCGGCTTTCATTGGCTTTTTCCTCCTAGTCTGAAAAGCGGTTGCGCATGCAACCGGACTAGGCCCGCGCCAATGAGCGGGGGACGGCGGTCAAGGCCGCGCGCCGGGGGAGGGGGATCACCCGGCCTGCACGGAGCGAAGCGGAGGAAGGCCGGGGAGACCCCCGGCACGCGCCCGAAGCGCATGCGGAGGGCTTGGCCTTGACGGCCAGGGGGCCGCAGGCCCCGAAACAAAGAAAAGGGAGGACCAGGGCGCGCCGACCAGATCCCCTGCACTGTGCCGCGGCCGAAGGACATACTACGACGGTGATTGCTCTCATGAAGCGGGGCGCGCGCCCGCGCCGCCGCGATGAAAACAGCCGGACAGCCCTCAATATGACGATGCGCAACGGCCATATCGGGACAGCCGATGCCCTCGTTGAGAAAATCGCCCTCCAACAGGCGGTGCGGGCTGATCTGCGAAGCATCAGAAAGAATTATCGCACTTAACACAAATTTAACCGGAAATAAAAATCACATAACCAAACCTATAATACAATATATTATCAATTGATCAGTTATTAATAACTGAATGCATATAATATATAAAATAAAAAACTAGGTGATTTTCTATGTGTGACCCCACATCATTCATTGGATCCATCAGTTATCTTGATGAAACCGGCAACGAAACCAACCAGACAGCAATCCGCACAGCCGACGAACTGCGCGGCGCGATTCAAGAGCGCGGCAAGACGCGGCTGCGCATTGAAGGCAACTACAGCGGGGCCGATTTGTCCGGCCTCGATCTCTCGGGCTGCGATCTCACCAACATCCACCTGAAGGAAGCGTCGCTCCAAAACGCCAATCTCACCGGCGCGAACCTCCAGGACGCAGCGCTGTCGGGGGCGT
The DNA here is from genome assembly GCA_963974445.1 of uncultured Alphaproteobacteria bacterium. Taxonomy (GTDB): domain Bacteria; phylum Pseudomonadota; class Alphaproteobacteria; order Bin95; family Bin95; genus JACKII01. The sequence continues at coordinate 21,349 of CAXBDI010000040.1, read as the reverse complement.
ATCTGTCCGGGGCGATCTTCGCCCGCGCGGACCTGCAACGCGCGGGCATGGCGTGGGTGGTCGGGCCAGGAGCCGACTTCACCCAGGCTGATCTGCGCTACGCGACGCTCTACGCGGCTGAGCTGCCGGGGGCGGGCTTCGGCGAGGCGGAGCTGGCCTATTGCAACATGAACGGCTCGAAGATGCTCGGGGCGAGCTTCGCGGGCGCGCATATGGACGGCGCGGCGGCGGCCTGGTCGGTGATGTCGGGCGCGCGGCTGGACGGGGCCTCTATGGTCGGCATGGCGCTCTGGTGCGCCGTGCTGCGCCGGGCGGACCTCCGGGGCGCGGATATGACCCGCGTGCGCATGGGCGGCACGGACCTGGTGCGGGCGAAGCTCGAAGACACCGTGATCGAGGGCGCGGACATGCACAACACGCTGGTCACGCCGGAGGACATGGAGGGAGTCATCGGCGAGGCCGCGATCATCTCCTGGGGGCTTGGCTATGCCCTGGATTAAGTGCGGCCAGGACTTCATGGAAACGGATGTCATCCGATGGAGCGAGAGCGTGTCGCGGCCGTCGAATTGGAGGCCGCGCGGCGGCCGCATCCAGCTCGGCAGCCGGATGATCGTCGCGCAGGTCATGACGGACGCCCGCAATCTGGCGGGCGAGGTCGAGCTGCGCGTGATCGCCAGCGAGGGCAAGTACCCGCTCCACGAAGGCGAACAGGTCATGCGGCGGCGGCGAGCAATCTCCAACGGCGAGACCGAACGGCTGGAATGGTCGGACGAAAGCGCGCGCCAGGCAGTGCTGGAAGGCGTGTCGCCGGTGCATGAGGGGCAGGCGACCTATAGCCACTCGCATAGCGAAAGCGCCGCCGTGTCGGGCCACACGGGCCAGCGGGGCAGGGGAGGCAGCCATCGCACCGGCCCAATCTGGGGCCGCAGACCGCGTCAGCGGATCAGGCCAAGCATTTAAGACGCAGTGAAGCACGAAGCCAGCGGGGCAGCCACATGCGCACATGTGTGCATGTGGCTGCGAATCCGATTCAGGGGTAGACTTCCAAAGGAAAAATCCATATACGTTCCCTATAAGGGAGCAATTGATTTGATCCCTATGAGGGATCATATATGGTGTAGCCTATGAGGATCGTCTCGCGCAAGGCCTTGAAGGAGTTTGCCAAGCGGTTCCCCGACGCGGAAGGCCAATTGGACGCGTGGTTCCACGAGGCCAAGAAGGCGCAGTGGAAAACACCGGCGAATATCAAGGCTAAGTACCGCAGCGCGAGCACCCTCAAGGACAGTCGTGTGGTGTTCAACATATGCGGAAACAAATATCGGATCGTTGTGAAGATCAGCTACGCCAACGGCGTTGTTCTTATTCGATTCGTTGGGACGCACGGAGAGTATGACGAGATCAACGCGGAGGAAGTGTGATGGTGACGAATATTCGTCCAATACGGACTGAAGACGACTATCAGGCTGCCCTCGCGCGTATCGACGCCCTGATGGATGCAGAGGCCGGTAGCGACGAGGCGGATGAGCTTGAGGTCCTGACGACGCTCGTCGAGCTGTTCGAGGATGCGCACTATCCGATCAACCTGCCGGACCCGATCACGGCGATCAAATTCCGGATGGAACAGGAAGGAATCAGCCAGAGCGATCTCGCTCCAATCCTCGGGAGCCGGGCCAAGGTATCGGAAGTGCTGTCCGGCAAGCGGGAGCTGACGCTAAAGATGATCCGGGCGCTGAATGCGTATCTTGGCATCCCGGCTGAAGTTCTCATCCAGGAGCGGGGAGGGGTGCTCCCGGAAGAAGTGGACGGGGTTGAGTGGGAGCGGTTTCCGCTTCTGGATATGGCCAAGCGCGGCTGGGTCGAGCGCACAAAGGATCTGAAAGATCGCGCAGAGGAAGTCATGCGCGACCTGATCGACCGCGCGGGTGGCTTAGGGGCGCTGCCACAAGCGATGTATCGCAAGACAACCGGCGGGCGGCGTAATGCAAAGACGAACCCTTATGCGCTTCAGGCCTGGTGCCTTCAGGTGCTCGCTGACGCGCGGAGCACTGAACTCGCGAGCTCCTACGCGGAAGGAACAGTCACAATCGACTTTCTTCGGGAGCTGGCGAAGCTCAGCGTCTTCAATGAAGGCCCGAGATTGGCGCGCGAATATCTGAACCGGTACGGGATCGTGCTGGTGATCGAAAGGCATCTTCCGAAGACGTATCTTGACGGTGCTGCCATGCGGACGATCGAGGGGACGCCTGTGATAGGCATGACGCTCCGCTATGACCGGATCGACAATTTCTGGTTCTGCCTGCTCCACGAGCTGGCGCATGTCGGAAGGCACATGTCCGGCAACGGGGAGGAGCTTTTTGTCGATGATTTGAGCCTCCGCGAACGGGATCACGCTGACGACGATGTGAAAGAGACCGAAGCGGATACATGGGCGCAGGACGCTCTGATTCCCCCTGATCTTTGGGAGGGCCACCCGGCTAGCACTCACCCGACGACGAGCAACGTGATCTCTCTGGCGCGGCAGGCGGGTGTGCATCCGGCCATCGTGGCCGGGCGGGTTCGCTACGAGCATCACAACTACCGTCTGCTGTCGCAGTTCGTGGGAAGCGACGAGGTGCGGCGGCACTTTCTGGAGGAAACGGCATAACGGAAATCAAAAGCGGGGCCGCGCCAACGGCCCCGCTTTTCACAAGACATTCCGCCAGGGCGTAGCGCACCCAACCGGAATGGCCCCGAACCGGAGCGCTCCTGTGTGTCACCCAAGGGATACGCGGTCCGGGCCTCGGAGGCAAACCTTCAATGGCGCTGAAGGAGAAGGCCCATGGCCTCCATTACCAAGCTCACGCCACGAGACGTGGCGGCGATCAAGGCCCGGCTTCGCCGGGGCGAGTACCAGCACCGCATAGCGGCGGATTATGACCTGAATCAGGGACGCATCAGCGAGATCGCGACCGGGAAGCGGTTCCCGGACACGGCCTCCGAAATGGTGCTCCCTTTCGAGAGGGAGGCACACCATGGCTAAGGGGCAAGGTTTCCGTCCCGGCCAGAAGGCCCCCCGCTCTGGTCAGTACGAGATGGTCGGCCCGCGTGGCGGGCGGACCGGAATCGAGCGAACCGTCGTCAGAAACGAGCCCCTGCCGCCGACGCGAGAGTCCGGACAGAAATACGTCCTGACTGACCCAACGAAGCACGGCGGCGGTCGGCGCAAGTGACGGAGGCTTCAAAAATGCTTATTCAACAGACACGTATCCTAAATGTCGGAAAGCACCTTGAGGCCCTCCCCAAAGGGGCGGAGGTGCGGCTTGCCGTAAGGTTGACGGAGGACAATCGCCAGAAGTTGCCGAAAATCGGCTTCGCGGACACGCCGTCCGATGGTGAAACGATCCTGCCTGCCATCGTGGGACCAGCGTCGCGGTTCAATGCCGAGGGAAAGTGGGTGATCCACAAGGATCAGCCCAAGGAGTCCCGGTATATCCGCACGGTTCGCTGGCAGTGGAAGCAGTGGGCCGGACGCGGGAGCTACGAGGAACACGAGGATTTCCGGGATATCTGGCGGGACTGTTATCCCCGGGAACACGTGTCGCCGCCCGCAATCGAGCTGACTTATGTCGCGCACGAAGGGCGGGAACAGGTGATCTCACCAGTGTTCCAAAACCGCCCAGCGGAGCACGAGACCATAGGCCATGGCATCAACCTGATGCTGGAGCTGTTCGGCATGTGCGAACTGGTTCGCACGGACCTGGAACCCTTCTCCGGCCTCCGGGTCCGAAAGGTCAATTGGCGCATGTTGCCTCCGGGGGAATACCCGTGGAAGCGGCTGCGGGATCATTTGGACGGGATGCTCAAACGGCAATCGGAGAACACGCGCAGCGTGATCCTTGATCGGCAGGAAACGATGAAGGGCCGCGGGCCGGACACGATCTATGTCGGCGTCGGCGGGTTCTCCGACTATCTCGCCTACGTGTTCAAAAGCCGTGGCCTGGTTGTTCTGGAAAGCGTTAAGCGGGACAACGCGATCTACGTCTTCGGGCGGGATTGGGAACGGGTCTCGCAGCTCACGAAAGGAGAGGTCCTGAGTAGCCAGCATCACAAGGCGCGTATCATCCATGCCAGAGGCTGGAAGGAGCGGGTGGACGATCTGTTGAAGGACACGCGCGCGGCGTGATACGCTGCGCGCGTGTCCCGTCAGGACAGATACTCCGGTAGCTTCCGCCAATTGCGCCCGTCGAGGCACAGGCGGAACTGAATGCGGCCGGCGGCGACCTCGGCCTTGAACAGGTCCTCGGCTCGCGCCGTGCGCTCTGTGTCGAGGCCCTTGCGCAACTCCTCGACGATCAAACTGGCAAGCTGACCGATCTTAGCGACATCGAAGCCGCCCGTGCGGAGCGAAAGGTTCGACCGGAGCGACGGCGCAACCGGCCTGAGGGCAAGTCATCCTGGCCAGGAAAGGCACGGCAAGGAATCTGCAGGAAGGCTAGGAAGACGGCCTGATAGTCGATCGGCATACCGGAAGCCTGGGTCAAAAAACGGCGCTCGACGCCGAGTCTTTTATGAGGACCGGGATGCGCGGAGTTCTATCTTGGCGACGGGCAGGTCCCGTGAGACCAGATAGGTTTGTGCAGACTGATCACACCCGCTCCCCCCTCTTGCAGACGGGGCGGGCCAAATATCGTTAGTGCCCCAAGGCGTGGTGTAAATGGAGGCCGCGCGCGGAGCCATTTGGCGCAGCGCGCGGCCGGACTGGCTGCCATCGCGCTTTTCCGTAGTCTGAAGGTGTTCAAGCCGACGACACCGAAGGAAAACACAATGACCGATACAATGATCGATCTCCCGAGCGCGATGCCCTGGCCTACATGGGTTTCGATGACAGAGAAGTCTTTCAACAAGTGTTCGATCAGACGCCAGGTGACCTCACACGTTCGGCAGCCTTGAACCTATCGTCACCTTCAGGTTGGACAGCGACTGGCGCACCGCCGGAGAACGCAAAGCCAGCATAGCCTTTGGCAGCAACATCGTCGCAGATTGCCCGGTAGCGGGTCATGCCGCCAGTATAGGGCATGAACACCCGGGGCTTACCCGGCACGTTCGCGCCCAGATACCAGGAATGCGGCACCTGCGGCAGCAGGGTGGAGTTCGCTGCTTCGTTGACATGGGCGACCCAGTCTTCGGTCGCCTCCGGCGTCGCCTCGATGGTGGCGATGTCATGCGTCCGCATGTAGGCGATGCAGTCGGTGATCCATTCCACATGCTGCTCGATGGCGACTGGCATGTTGCAGAGCACAGACGGGCTGCCCGGACCGGTCATGGTGAACAGGTTCGGAAAGCCCGGCACCTGCAGCCCCAGATAGGTGCGCGGGCCGGCCGACCAAGCGTCGTGCAGGCTTTGCCCGCCGCGGCCGACGATCCCCATGCGCAGCAGAGAGCCAGTCATGGCGTCGAAACCGGTGGCGAACACGATAATGTCGAGTTCGTATTCCCCGTCCAGCGTCTTGACCCCCTTCGGCGTGATCCGCTCGATCGGGTTCGCACGGATATTGACCAGATCGACATTGTCGCGGTTGAAGGTTTCGAAATAGCCGGTGTCGATGGGCGGCCGCTTGGCGGCATACGGGTGATCGATATCGGCGAGTGCTGCCGCCGTATCCGGGTCCTTCACGATCTCGCGGATCTTGCTTTTGATGAAGTTGGCGGCGGTCTCATTGGCCGCCTTGTCCACCAGCAGATCCTGGAAACTGCCGCGGAAGCGCAGGCCGCCGACCTCCCAGGCTTCCTCGTAGATGCGGCGGCGTTCCTCGTCGGAGACGTCGAACGCCTTGCGTTCGGCTATGCGAAAGGGATGGCCGTTCGGCGTGTCGCGCGTGGTATCACGGATTTCCCGCTTGTTCTGCCGCACCCATTCCTTGAACTCCGCCGTCAGCGGCTTGTTCTGGGCGGGCACGCTGTAGTTCGGCGTGCGCTGGAACACGGTGAGGTGGCGCGCGGTCTCGGCGATCACCGGGGCGGCCTGAATGCCGGTCGAACCGGTGCCTATCTGGCCGACGCGCTTGCCGGTGAAGTCCACGCCCGCGTGCGGCCATTGCCCGGTATGGTACCACTCCCCCTGGAAACTCTCCAGGCCTGGGATGTCCGGCACGTTCGCACTAGAGAGGCAGCCGACGGCGGCGATCAGAAATCGCGCCGAAACCTCCTCGCCGCCTTCGGTGGAGACCCGCCAGAGATTGGCCGCCTCGTCATAGCGCGTGCCGGACACGCGGGTTTCGAACTGGATGTCGCGTTTCAGGTCCAGCCGGTCCGCGACGAAGTTCAGATAGCGCATGACTTCCGGCTGCTGCGGATAACGCTCCGACCATTCCCATTCGTCCACCAACTCGTCGGAGAAGTAGAAGCAGTAGGAATGGCTTTCGGAGTCGCACCGCGCGCCCGGATATCGGTTCCAGTACCAAGTGCCACCCACTCCATCTGCCGCTTCCAGCACCCGGACATTCATGCCGAGCCGGTCGCGCAGGCAATGCAACTGGTACAGGCCGGAAAATCCGGCGCCCACGATCAGCGCGTCGAAGTCGCCTTGAACGGTTTTCGGGGCTGCTGCAGTGGTCATGGTCTATCCTGTATGCTTTCTTTCGCGTGAGAGATGCGGTTCGGGCTGGCGGCCGCACCCGCCACGACGACGGGCGGCGGTCGCTGCGCTCCGGCGCGCTTAAGCCGGGTAGAACACCGGCACGGTCAGGTCATTGTCCAGTTGTTCGAAGGCGACACGTACCAGCATGCCGATGGCCGGCACGACGTCTTTGCCCCGCAACTGGGCGACAACCCGCACGCCCTCTTCCATGTCCACCGTGACGAAAGTCATCGGGAGGTCCCCCTTGAACGAGGGATGGAAAGCGTGTTGAGAGACGGTCCACGTATGCACCTCGCCCTTGCCGCTCGACTCGACCCACTCCACGTCCATAGAGTAACATTCGTCGCACACTTGGCGCGGATAGTGACGGATTGTGCCGCAGTCGCTGCATTTCTGGAACAACAACCGGCCTTCCTTCAGGCCATCCCAATAGGGTTTGGTGTCCTCGTTTGGCGACGGGCGAACTCGTTCGATTTCCATTTTTCTCAATTCCTCCTTGCTTAGGCCCGCATGATGGCGACGCCGCCATCGCCCATATCCCCATAACCGGTAACGAGACCGATTTTCGCGTCCTTGACTTGCATTTTGCCGCTCTGGCCGCGCAGTTGCTTAACCAGTTCGACGATATGGTTCATACCGATGATGTGCGCTTGTGAGAGCAGGCCGCCATGGGTGTTGATCGGCATGGGGCCGTCCAGGCCAAGGGAGGTGCTGGCCACGAAGTCGCCACCTTCGCCCTTTTTGCAGAAGCCAAGGTCTTCCAGCTGGCAGAGCACGATATAGGTGAAGCAGTCGTAGATTTCGGCGACGTCGATGTCCTTGTGATCGACGCCGGCCATGCCGAAGGCGCGCGGCGCGGCCTTGGCGGTACCGAGCGTGGTGATGTCCGGGCGCTGGGTGATGGCGCTCGGCGAATCCGGGTGGCCTTCGGCAATGCCCATGATATAGACCGGCTGCGATTTCAAGTCCCGGGCGCGCTCGCTGTTGCTGACGACGATGGCGGCGCCGCCGTCGCTTTCCAGGCAGCAATCGAACAGGCGTAGGGGCTCGGAAATCATGCGCGCGGTCTGATGCTGCTCCAGGGTCAGCGGATCTTTCATCAACGAGTTGTCGTTCATCGTCGCATGTTCTCGCACGGTCACCGCGATCTTGCCGAAATGCTCGCTCTTGGTGCCGAAGGTCTCCATATGGCGCCGGGCCATGTGGGCATAGAGCTGAGCCGGAGCGATCTGGCCGAGCGGCATCTCGAACTCGCCGACAGTCCGGAACTGTGGCAGTTGCTGCACACGGCTGCCGATGCGGGCGCCGGAATAGCCGTTGCGGCCGATCGGGATCAGCACATGGTTGGCGATGCCGGCGACGATGGAGCCGACCGCGAGTTGCACCGCGGCTAGGCAGCTGGCCCCGCCGAGCGGCGTGGTCGCGGACAGGCGCAGGTCGGAGATGCCGAGATTCGTAATGAAGTCTTCGGCGACGGCCGAACCGGTGGCGTAGGGGATGACGCCATCGATATCTTTGGGGTTAAGACCAGCGTCGGCGATGGCCTTCAGCGAGGCTTCCATCTGAAGCGCGGTCTCGCTCTTGCCCGACCCACGGACATAGGCGGTCTCGCCGATGCCGCTGACGGCGCATTTTTCAAATAAGGTGTTCGGCACTATTTCCTCCGTTCGTCAGAAAGTCGGTGCGGTAAATGCGCGGGTTTACAGGAGGCACCCGCGGCACGTGCAGCAAATTCCCCGCACATCCGGCAGACGTTAGGCTGCTGCCCAGCCTTGCAAGATTGCGGCTTCGCTCCGGCACCGCTCCGGCCCGCCCAGCACCTGGCGGTCAAAGGTGATGCGCTTGAACCAGTAATGCAGGCCGAGCAGATCGGTGAACCCCATGCCGCCATGCACCTCCGTGGCCATGCGCGAGACCTCGCGGGTGGTTTCGCCCAAATGGGATTTCGTATGCAGGATCGTCAGCGAGGCGTCTTCGATCCCGTGTTCACGCGCATAACCGGCATACCAAACCATCGAGCGGCAGGGCTCCAGCATGCCAACCAGTTCGGCGCACATGTGTTTGACCGCCTGAAAGCTGCCGATCTTCCGCCCAAATTGTTCGCGCTCGTTGGCGTAGGCGACGGCCTGGTCGATCATGCGCTGGCCCGCGCCCAGCGAGTCGGCAGCGATCATTAACCGCCCCACCTCCAGCACGCTTTTCGCGACACCGCTGCCGGCATCGAGAACCCGAGCCTTTGCCCCATTGAATGTGGCCGTGCCGAGCGGTCGGGTCCTATCGACAGTTTTGCGTAGGCTCGTGGCGACGCCAGTGGCGTCGGCTCCGACCAGCGCCATGCGGCCGTCGGCGAGCGCCACCAGCAGATCGGTGGCCGCGCCGGGGTCCACCAGATTTTGGACCGTGCCGGAAAGGCTGCTGCCATCCAGCCTGAGCGCAGCAGCGCCGGTGGTCCCGGCCAGCGCCGAAAAGTCCACCGCCACGCGGCGCCCGCCCGCGGCGATCCCGCCCAGCAGTGCGGAGCAGGTGTCGTCATCGCTAGCCTTCGCGATGGCGAGCGGCGCCATGACGCAAGCCCCGGCGAAGCCGAACGGCGCGGCGGCATAGCCGAGCGCTTCGGCCACCACCACCGCCTCCACCAGGCCGAGCCCGACACCACCATACTCCTCCGGCACGATAATGCCGGTGACACCCTGTTCTGTCAGGCCGTTCGCAAGCACCGCGTTATAGCCACTCCCATCCGCCGCCATACGCCGGACCTCGTCCAGCGGCAGGGTGCGGGTGAGAAAGCCCCGGACAGATTCGTCCAGCATTTTCTGTTCGTCGGAAAGTCCGAAGCGCATAATCCTACCTCGCCGTCGCCTGAATTTTCGGCTCCCGCGGCAGGCCAAGGCCGCGCTCGCCGATGATGTTCTTCTGGATTTGGGAGGTGCCGCCGCCGATAATCAGGCCTATGTCGTACATGTAATCGATATGCCAGGTCGTGGCCTCGTCATCCTCCTTGTCCTCGCCTTGAGGGTCGTAGGACAGTCCGGCGGCGCCCAGCACGTCCACGGCCAGCGACGACAGGCGGTGCAACATCATAGTGCCCACATACTTGACAATCAGGCGACGCACGCCGGAATCGGCGTCGTTTGCCATGTCGGTTAGCAGGCGCATGCCATGATACTTCCAGGCAAGCGCCTCGCCTTGCAGTTTCAGCAGCCGGTCGCGATACTCCGGCAGGTCAAGCATCCGGACGCCATCCACCTCCGTGCGCTCCATCAAGTCGCGAATTCTGCTCAGCCGATACAGAAGCTTGTTGGGGTCGCCAAGCAGCATTCGCTCGTACTTCAACGTAACGTTGGCGACCCGCCAGCCCTCGCCACGGCCCATGACGATCTGGTTGGCCGGCACGCGCACGTCGGTGAAGAAAGTCTCGTTGAATTCGGCCCGACCTGTCATCGTGGTCAGCGGGCGCACTTCGATCCCGGGCGTCTTCATCGACAGAAGCAGATACGAAAGCCCCTCGTGCTTTGGCTTGTCGGTCTCGGTCCGGCAGAGCAAGAACATCATGTCGGCATAGTGGGCCGAGGAGGTCCAGATCTTCTGGCCGTTCACCACGAAGTGGTCGCCGTCCAGCTCGGCTTTCGTGCGGGCGGCGGCCAGATCGCTGCCAGAGCCCGGTTCTGAATAGCCTTGGCACCAGATGGTCTCACCACGGATGGTGGGCTCGACCCATTGCTTCTTCTGGTCTTCGCGGCCGACCTCCAGCAATGTCGGCACCAGCATGCTGATGCCCTGGTTCATAATGCCGGGATGGAGACCGGCCTTATTGAATTCGTCGGCAATAATCGCCGATTCTACAACGTCCGGCTCGGCGCCGTAGCCGCCGTATTCCTTGGGGATAGTGCGTCCGAAATACCCGCGTTCGAGCAGAACGGCCTGCCAATCCAGCGTTTTCGCATCCGGGCGCTTGCGGCCGCCGCCGGATTTGGGCGAACGGTGCCCCTCCTTAGCTACAAATTCTCGCAGTTCCTGTTGGAGTGCTTTGTGGCGGTCGGAATATTCCAGATCCATTTCGCCAGTCCTTTTAATCGTGTCGGTCTTGAGAGTGCCTTATTCCGCGGCCGGTGGCTTTTCGCCGTCCGGCAGCCAAGGCTCGATGCCCTCCTCCAACGGAATTTTCAGGCTTTGCAGTAGCTCGGAGAACGTGCGCCAGTTGCTGATGGCCAGCACCATCTCAATGCGCTCTTCCTGGGTCACTAGATGCATGCAGCACTCGGCCCAAGTGGTGTCCGAGATACTGCCGTCGTCCAGCGTTTCATCCGTCGCGGCCAGTACAGCCCTCTGCGCATCGGTTAGGTTGGCGGCGTTGGGCCAGTCGCGGACGGCCAGGACCAGACCCGCAGGAATGTTCATGTTCATGCAAACCAGCCAATGCTGGGTCCATTCGTACACCGCCCCGGTCCGCCAGCCGATCCGCATGATAATAAGTTCGCGCAACGTGCCGTCGAGCTTGTTTGCCCGGTAAAGCAGGTTCGCGAGCAAGCTGCTGACCGACCCCGCCATCACGGGATGGTTAAGCATGACCCTAAACACATTGAGTGGCGCCATCGACGATGGCACCCCGTGCTCTTTGCCGAGGCGGCGCGCCTCAGCCTCCTCAAGCATCGGAACTCTTGCTATTGGCGTTGCCATCCAGGATTTTCCTACGGGCGTTTGTTGTGCGGCACGCCGCAGTGCCTCTCCATGGAGGGGGCGCAGCGTTTGCAATTGTCGTTCTACCTAATATTAGATAGATTGCTACCCGACGCAATAGCGAACCGGCCTTCATAGGCTGGCAAGGGATGGGAAATGTTGCCGAAAACGACGATGGCGATGGTGCAAACAGGGATCCGGCAGATCGAGCCTCAGGACATTCCGCTGCCGGATATCGATGCGGACTCCGCCCTGCTGCAGGTCGAAGCCTGTGGTATCTGTGGCAGCGATTACGAACAATACGAAGGGCAGTTGCGCACCCCGATGCCGGTCATTCCGGGGCACGAACCGCTGGGCGTCATCGCCAAGATCGGCGACAACGCCGCCGGGCGTTGGGGGGTGGACGTGGGCGACAGGGTCGTGGTGGAGACCATGCTCTCTTGCCGGTTCTGCGTCCCCTGCCGTATGGGCTTTTACCATCTTTGCAAGAATAGAAAGATTTATTCCTATATCCCGCTTGACGACAGTCCAGGGCTGTGGGGCGCCTACGCCCAGCACATGTATCTGCACCCGAACACCTTCGTCCATAAGATCGACAAGAGCCTGCCGCCTGAGATTGCGGTGATGTTCAATCCTCTTGGCGCCGGCTACCGATGGGCGGTGGAGGTGCCGAATTTGCAGGTGGGCGATACCCTGGTCGTGCTCGGACCCGGCCAGCGCGGTTTGGCCAGCGTCCTCGCCGCCCGGCAGGCGGGCGCAGGCAACATCATCGTCACCGGCCTGGAGAGCGACGCGCCCAAGCTGGAACTCGCCCGCAAGTTCGGTGCGACCCACACCATCGACGTGACCAACGAAAACGCCAAACAGCGGATCAAGGAGATCACCGACGGCAATGGCGCCGACGTGGTGTTGGACGTGACGCCCTATGCGGTGGAGCCGCCTGTGGAGGCCATCGACTATGTGCGCTTCGGCGGCACGGTTGTGCTGGCAGGCGTCAAAGGTTACAGGCCGCTGCCGAATTTTGTGTCTGACAAGTTAATTATGAAAGAAATCACACTGAAAGGTGCCATTGGCGTCACCTCGACCGGCTACCGGAGCGCGATCAAGCTGATCGAGGCGCGGAACACGCCGCTGGACCTGATGCACACGCACAACTTCAAGCTGGAGGAAGCGGCGCTGGCAATTGAGACCCTTGCCGGCGAAGCGGACGGCCAAGCCTCTATCCACTCCTGCCTGCTTCCGGAGCAAACGAAGAGTTAGGTGCTTTCGTCAGGGGGAGGGGCGGGCCAGGGGTAGGAATTGGGATTCCCCCCTGCCGCTGGTATTATGTGACAATCCTGTAGAGCACCGTCGCGCGCGCGTGGATCTCGCGGGTATTGGCGTCCGCCGTGTTGACGTCGACCCAGAAGATTTCGCCGTCCTGCTGCATGATCTTGGCGCTTGCCAGGACATCGGTCAGCGGTACGGGCCCGACGATGCTCGCCTGAATGGCCGGGGTCGAGGCGCGGAACTGGCCCAAGCCGGTAAGGCCCCAGCAAGCCATGGCGCCGCACGAATCCATCAGCCCCAGGATCGCCCCTTCATGCATGCTGCCGCCGGCTTCCGCGTTTTGCGGCAAGCCGGGCATGGTCATGATCGCGATGCCGTTTTCCTGAACCGTAATCTCCATACCGCGGCCGCCCATGAACGCGTTTTCGCGGATGCGGGTCTGATTGGCCGGCGTGACGGTAGCGAGGGGTGGCTCCTCGGCCTTGGCGAGAACGGGGCTGGTCTGATTTTTGCGGCCGCGGACAACCGATTGCGCCGCGGCGATCTTTGTGCCGTCGGCTGCCTCGATATCAATGCCGATAAAGGCCAGGTCGCGGCCTTTGCGCAGTAGGCGCGCGCGAGAGACCAAATCGACTTCGACGGCAGCAGTCAGGTAGCTGATCGAATAGTTAGCGGTGTGGAACGGTCCGCTTTCCCGCGGCAGGGCATGCAGCGCCATGGCCAGGCTCGTTGCGGCTCCTAGCGACGCTGCAATCCCACCGTGCAGAACGCCAGTCTGATTGGTGTTTTCTTTGCGGAAGGGCAGCACTAAGGTGGTTTCCTCGTCGCCGGCGCTTTGGAAAGCGATGCCGAGCGCATTGCAGTAAGCCGATTTCGACACCCAATCGCGGGCAGTCTCGGTCGTCATTCGCGCAGTACCTCTCTTAGGGTTAGTTTTCGCTATTCGCCGCCTCCTCATCGGCATGAAGAAGCCCGTCAAGCAGCAATGAAATACCTGAAGCCGTTACGTCTTCCAGTTGATATAGTGAGGGCTTGTACCATTGGACGGACCAGTTAAGAGCGCCGAGCAACAACATCTGGGTAATTTCAACGTCGAGAGATTTGGCGATTGCCCCTTGCGCCTGTCCTTCGCGCAGCATCTCCTGCCAGTATTGACCATAGGCCCGCCGAACACTCATATGCCGCTTGACCACGGGCGCAGGCGCTTCGGGGAACAAGCGGATGTTTGCTGCTGTATAGTCGCCTTGCGTATGAAGCAGCGTTAGGTGTGTTTGGAGCGCCAATACCATCCTTTCGCGGAATGAGGTTTCGGGCGGAAGGTTGTCGATTGCTTGGCGAACCGCGTCGAACACTCGCAATGTACCGAGATTGAGCACCTCCTCAACTAGGTCGTCCTTGGATTTAAAATAATAGTATATGCTTGCAGCTTTGATGCCAGTCGCTTCGGCAATATGTTTCATTGTGGTTTCGGAATAGCCTCGGAACCGAAAAATCTGAGCCGATACGTCTAAAACTTTTTCCCTGGTGTCATTCGGCGTCGATGGTGCAGCCGCCAAAGGGGCCTTTTTTTGCATTGTGTCTCCTGCTCTACCTATCTATCATTAGGTAGAATTGAACTCGGGTCAAGGGACTGTCCCCCACTGAAGATAGCATGCGGATCACAACACGGAGATCCCGGCTTTCGCCCATCGGTACGCAACCGGCGCTGCGCAAGGTGGGTACGGGACCGGCCGTCACAGGGAAAGGCTGCGGCGCAATTCTCGGGCCGCCGAACCTATCGCGGAAACGATGAAGTCACGGTTCCACACCGTTCTCCACTGCTATCAAGTCGCCAGATCATTAAGGAGGATTCTAGAGTGGGTTTGATTTCGGAAGAAGCGCGCAAGATGATCGGCGCAGCAGACCCGCCGATTCACGTGGAAGTGAGCCGACGAGATATCATCAAATACTCGATTTCGACTGAGCAAATTCTGGATAAATACCTGAATGGTGATGAGGCACCGCCGATGTTCCTATTTGGCGCCTTGCGTCCGATTGTGCCGATCGACCAGCTCGGCTCGGACGGCATCGCTAACGCGTCCCTGTTGCCGGACCTGCCGCTGAAGCGCGTCATGGCTGGCGGCACCAAGACCCGGTACTTCCGATCGGTCAAACCCGGCGACCAGTTGGTGGCGACCCGTACACTGGCCGACATGTACGAGAAGTCAGGCTCCCAAGGGCCACTGATCTTTCTGATCTACAAGCTGGACGTAAAGACTGAGGCGGGTGAGCCCGTGGTCGAAGAGATCCAGACCCGTATTGTGCGTTGAAGGAGAGGGTCGATGCCCAAATTCACCGACATCAAACCGGGCGACGCCTTGCCCGAGCGCCGCTACGTTCCCACAAACGTATCGCTGTTCCTCTACAACGCCGCCATTTGGAACGCGCACCGCATCCACTACGACGAGATCTACACCAAAGAGGTGGAGAAACACCCGGCTGTGGTGGTCGACGGGCCACTGCAGGGTGACTGGCTGACCCAAGCGGTGCTGAATTGGCTCGGCGACGATGGCGAACTGGTGGAGTTCGAGTACTCCAACCGGCGTGCCGGCTATATCGGCAACACGATGGTGTCTGGCGGCAAGGTCGAATCGGTCGATCCGGAGAAAAAACAGGCCGAATTCTCTCTCTACGTCAAAGTCGAGGGCGGTGACATCACCGCACCCGGCCGAGCCGTCGTCCGCTTTTACGCCTGACGTAGGGAATAACAACAAAGGTGTTAGAGTTGTGCCGGCATTTCGCTATGCCAGAACTGCAATGAATGAGCGAAGAGACCACGGAAGATTTGTTTCGCCGGTATGGCGAAGCTTATCGATGGCTCGCGACGGTTACGGCCATGGTGGGTGCCATTTCAATGGTACTGTCGTCCACGATCGTCAATGTCGCATTTCCGAACATCATGGGCGAATTCGGTATCGGCCAGGATCGGGCGCAATGGATCTCGACCGGGTTTCTCGCTGCAATGACGGTTTTCATGCTCGTCAATTCTTGGGTGCAATCGGTGCTTGGCCAGCGGCGATCCTACATCCTGGTTTTAGCGCTGTTTATAGCGGGGGCGGTACTGGGCGGAACGGCGCAAACAACCGAGGTGTTGATCCTTGGCCGCATCATTCAGGGCGCCTGCGCCGGGATTGTTCAACCTTTAGCGATGACCACAGTTTACCAAGTTTTTCCAGAGAATCGACGCGGGCTCGCAATGGGGATTTTCGGTCTTGGCGTCGTCGTCGCGCCCGCAATAGGCCCCTATGTCGGCGGCGTGACGATCGAGGAATTGAGTTGGCGGTTCGTATTCTTCTTACCCCTTCCGTTCTGCATCGTCGGTATTCTGGCGGCCTGTACCTTTCTGCCACACAAAAAAATTGCGAATACGCTCCCGCCATTCGACTGGATTGGGTTCGCCTTGCTCTGTGCGGCCATCAGTCTTTGCCTCTTTGTTCTGGCGAACGGACAGCGGGAGGGTTGGCGGTCAGACCAAATCGCCGCGTTTGGTTCGCTGGCAACCTTGGCGGCGGTATCCTTTGTGATCTGGGAATGGCGGTGTGCGAAGCTGCCCTTGCTTCGAATGGATTTGTTGCTCGTTCCCGAATTCACTTCGGCCATAGCGGTAGCGTTCGTGTTCGGTGCGGCGATTTATGGCTCGACCTACCTAGTACCGATCTTTGTCCAGACTGTTCTGCATTTTCCGCCTGCTCATGCCGGATTGTTGCTAATGCCCGGTGGAGCTTTGCTCGCGGTCATCTTTCCGATGTCAGGATGGTTGGCCGATTCCATACCACCACGTGTTTTGCTCGTCAGCGGCTTCGTGTTCATGGCCATTGGTTCCGCGCAAATGGGGGGGGCAGATGTCAATACGACCTTTTCAGCTTTTGTCGGCTACACCCTCGTCCAGCGGTTTGGCCTCGGTTTGATCCATCCTACTTTGAACGCGACCGGTCTTCGGACATTGCCCCAAGAAAGCGTCAGTGCTGGCGCGGGCATGCTCAATTTTTTCCGTCAGCTTGGAGGGGCCGGAGGGGTATTGGCAACCGTCATTGCATACGAGAGTGGACTGGCGATTTTTGCCGATGCCTACACGATCACACAGACACCCTCAAACTGGGCGACAGCTGGCTATCTGAACGAATTGCACGCGATGCTGGGCAGCACTGGGTTAGACACTGGCGCAGCTTCCGAAATCGCCTTGCACCATCTAGGGCAGGCCGTGCTGGGGGAGGCGCTCACCCAAGGGTTCAGCAGCGGATTCTGGTTGCTGGCGGAGATAGGTTTAATTGCCTTGATACCTGCCTGGATCATGGGACGTCGCGCCTCGGCATGAACACTCGCCGGTGGCCGCTCTGTGTTTCTCTACCGCATCCCTCTTTTGATGGAGGCCTCCAATGGAAGACCTACAAAGCTTGACCCGCCCGGAGCCGAAAACGGCAACCGAACCGGATTTCGACGCTATCATCATTGGCGCCGGCATTTCCGGCTTATATCAGTTGCTGCGCCTGCGCGACCATCTGGGGATGAACGTGCAGGTGTTCGAGATGGGCAGCGGCGTCGGCGGTACCTGGTATTGGAACCGCTATCCCGGCGCGCGCTTTGACAGCGAGAGTTATTCCTACGGTTTTTCCTTCAGCCAGGAATTGCTGGATGAATGGGACTGGACCGAGCATTTCTCTCCACAGCCGGAGACAGAGCGCTATCTGAACTACGTCGCGGACAAGTTCGGCCTGCGCCGCAACATACGCCTTTCCGCCAAGGTTACGGCAGCACACTATCTGGACGAAACCCGCTCCTGGAAGGTCACGCTTGAGAGCGGCGAAAGCTTTACCTCGCGTCTGTTGATCACGGCCGTCGGACCGCTGTCCGCGCCGACCTTTCCAAAGGTTGAGGGCCGGGAGTCATTCCGGGGCGAGGCCTATCATACCGGGCTCTGGCCGAAGCACGAGGTGACGTTCGAGGGCAAGCGCGTAGCCGTGATCGGCACAGGCGCGACCGGCGTGCAGGTGATCACCGAAATCGCCAAGACCGCCAAGCACCTGACCGTGTTCCAGCGCCGCCCGAACTGGTGCAAGCCGCTCAGGAACAAGCCGATTTCCAAGGCTGAGATGGAGGAAATCCGCCAGCAGTACCCGGAAATCTTCCGCAAGTGCCAGGAAAGCGCGACTTGCTTCCTGCACACGCCGGATCGACGCAACACCTTCGATGTGCCGAAGGAGGAGCGGGAGGCGTTTTGGGAGCATCAGTACAACGAGCCAGGCTTTTCGATGTGGGTTGGCGGCTTCCGGGACATGATGACAAACCGCGATGCGAACGACGAGGTCTCCAAGTTCGTCGCCAAGAAAATTCGCGAGCGGGTGAAGGACCCGAAGGTCGCGGACCTGCTGGTGCCGAACGACCACGGTTTCGGCACCCGCCGCGTGCCACAGGAAAGCGGCTATTACGAGGTATTCAACCAAGACAATGTCGAGTTGGTCTCGATCCTCGACGATCCAATCACGCGCATCACGCCAACCGGTTTGGAGCAGGCTA
Organism: uncultured Alphaproteobacteria bacterium; assembly: GCA_963974445.1. Taxonomy (GTDB): domain Bacteria; phylum Pseudomonadota; class Alphaproteobacteria; order Bin95; family Bin95; genus JACKII01. The sequence continues at coordinate 3,234 of CAXBDI010000040.1, read as the reverse complement.
ACCGGTCGTTCGAATTCGACATGATCGTCTATGCCACTGGTTTCGACGCGATCACCGGCGCGTTCGACCGGATCGACATCCGCGGCGCGGGTGGCGAGCGGCTGAAAGAGAAATGGCAGCAGGCGCTGGAAACGTTCCTGGGCATGATGGTGGAGAACTTTCCCAACATGTTCATGCTGGTCGGTCCGCACACGGCGCTCGGCAACATTCCGCGCTCGATCGAATATGCGGTGGACTGGGTGACAGATGCGATCCGGTTCATGAACGAGAACGGCTACACCTATGCCGAGCCGACGCGAGCGGCGGTCGAGGACTGGACCGACTTCGTGATCGAAGGAAACAAGGGGCTGTTGTCGTCGGAGGTGGATAGTTGGATGACTGGCATCAACCGAAACGTCGAAGGCAAGCAGACCCGTATCGTCGCCCGCTACAGCGGCAGCGCGCCGGTGTTTCGCGAGAAAGCCGATGCCGTCGCCAAAGGCGGCTACCGGGAATTGATTTTAGACTGAACCGAACAGCCCATACGGGCAAACAGAAACCAAACGAGGTAGAGGAAATGAACAACGAGCTTTGCAAGAAACTGGGAATCGAATTCCCGCTTTTCGCCTTCACTCATTGCCGCGACGTGGTCGCCGAAGTGACAAACGCAGGCGGATTCGGCGTATTGGGCGCCGTCGGCTTGACGCCAGAAACCTTGGAAATCCAGTTGAATTGGATCGACGAAAAGGTCAAGGGCAAGCCGTACGGGGTAGACCTATTGATCCCGCAGCGGATGGAGAGCCGCGAGGAACAGCTTAGCGATGAAGAGCTTAGAGCGCGAATCCCGCCCGAACATAAGAAGTTCATCGAAGACCTGATGCGCCGCCACCAGATTGACCCGTCCGACCTTTGGGACGGGACATATGATGACCGCGATTCCTCGGTTATGCGCCCCGACGGTGCCAAGAGGATGCTAGAAGTCGCCTTCCGGCACCCCATCAAGATGTTCGTCAACGCCCTAGGCGTGCCGCCAGCGGAGATAATCGAAGAAGCGCATTCCCGCGGCATGCTGGTCGGCGCGCTGACCGGTTCTCGCCGCCATGCGATCAAACATGCTGAAGCGGGCGTGGACGTTCTGGTCGCCGCGGGCGGCGAAGCGGGCGGCCACTGCGGTGAAATCGCCACCATCGTCCTGGTGCCGGAGGTGTTGGAGGCGATCAAGGACTATCCGGATATGCATGTGCTCGCTGCAGGTGGTATCTCCACCGGTCGGCAAATGGCGGCCTGCATGGCGATGGGCGCATCCGGCGCCTGGTGCGGATCGGTCTGGCTGACCACTTCAGAGGCCGAGACTACTCCGACCGTCAAAGAGAAAATGCTGAAAGCGACATCGGCCAACACCGCGCGTTCACGCAGCCGTACGGGTAAGCCGACCCGCCAGTTGCAATCAGCATGGTCCGACGCTTGGTCATCCAAAGATGCGCCGGAGCCCCTCGAAATGCCGCTGCAGGGAATTCTTTCCCGCCCAGCCATGGTCAAGGTGGACAAGCTCGCCGAAGGCGGCCACGAGGGCGCGAAGGAAATCGCAGCATATTTCGTCGGCCAGACAGTGGGCTTGATGAACGAGGAAAAGTCCTGCCGCACGGTCGTCTATGAGTTCATGGAGGACTATACCGAAGCAGTGGAGCGCCTCTCCAACACCATTGCGGAGTAGCGCTCAGGGGCGGGCAGGAAGTCCGCCCGCCCTCAAAGGCCCTGTGCGACAGCTGTCACGCAGGGAGGCCGAGACAGAGGAAAAGCGTTAAACCCGGTACCCGATGGCGCCCCCCTACGTTAAATACACTTTCGAGGGCTATACCGATGAGCAATGCTGTTACCCCCCGGCTGGCCGCGACGCTGATGCTGACCCGCGACAGTGCCGAAGGTCTGGAACTGTTTATGGTGGCCCGCCATCGCCAGATCGAGTTTGCCTCCGGCGCGCTAGTGTTTCCGGGTGGCTCTGTTGACCCGAACGACTCCGATCGGCGCCTACAACAGCGGTGCGATGGGGCTGACACCGTGGACGCGATGATGTTCCCAGTGCTGATCGCCACCGCGCGCGAGGCATTCGAAGAATGCGGCGTTCTGTTCGCCCGCACTGAACCTGGTGGGCCGCTACTGACGGGCGGCCGTGTTGCCGCGCTGGGCAGAACGTATCGCCAGGCCATAGAGAGAGGCGAGATCGGGCTTGCGGATATGATCGAGAAAGAGGGGCTGGTGCTGGCGCTCGATCGGCTGGTGCATTTTGCCCATTGGGTAACCCCACCGCACATGCCCAAACGGTTCGATACCCATTTCTTTCTGGCGGAAGCGCCGCTCGATCATATCCTGCAGCATGATGGCCGTGAATCGGTCGATTCGATCTGGATCACACCGCGTCAGGTCTGCGAGGATGCGGAAGCCGGACGCCGCACCGTCCTGTTTCCGACCCGTTTGAATGTAGAGAAGGTTGGGCAAAGCCGTACGGTAGCGGAAGCGCTTACTTCGGCGCGGCAGGCGAAGGTGGTCTCGGTCCGGCCACAAAGCGAAGCCATGGGCGAAGGTCGGTTACTGCGTATCCCAGAAGATGCAGGCTACGGGTCCGGCGAATTCCTGGTTTTGGGCGGATCCGGCAAGGGCGCCCGCATATTGAACCCGGACGGTAGTGCTCGCCCTCTTCCTTGAGACGGTCAAAGAGTCGATCTTGAAAAAGGCTTAAACGGTTGATGCGACAAGAATAAGGAGCGTGGGTAAGTGCTCGTTTCTGAACACCTTCTTCAATCGGTCAAGCTGCCTCGAGCGTGAAGCGGCTGAAGCAGCTGCTGGCTGAGCAGATGGTAGTCATGGACAAACTCTTTGTCCTTGAAGCTCAGCTCGGTCATGCGTGTTCCTGTCATTCGTTCTTCGATGGTCAGGTGCCAGTTACGGCTCCTGGGACTGTGATTTTGATGTTTCGGAAAGAATGGCTCCGCGCCCGCCAGGGAAGTGATGGTAGAGGGCCGCAACGGATACCCCGAGGCGGCGGGCGACCGCCGGTGCGGCCACGGGCTCGCGCGGCAGCGAAGGGCGGGGTCTTGGTCATGGGTTGAAACGCGGGCATATCCGACAAGCATGAGGTAGATTCCAAAAACTCGCTCTCATGGTGCCTTTCAAGAAGCACTATTTCAATAATAAGTTTTTGGAATAATGGTTCCGCCGAAGGCGGTCCTTCCTGCACCTTTTATGCAAATCCTATAA